>NZ_CP064781.1:373750-747500 GCF_016858125.1 Azospira restricta | reverse complement strand
CAATTTCCCCGTGTTTGAGCAGCTGGAGGTCAACGACTACGGGTTGTATCCGGGAACGAGCGAGCAACCAGGTATCAACATTCACTTCCAACCAGGTCTGACACTTATCTTAGGCGCCAACGGACTTGGTAAAACAACGCTCATCACAATTCTCTATCGCATGCTCGCGGGCGCATACGATTTGCCGAGAGCGACGTTAGAGGCCGCGGAACTCGGCGGAGCCTCGCTCGACGTTAAACCGTTGAATGCCTGGGACAAGGCTTTGTTTGCAAGTCGCGTCCAAGATTTGGCGGCCCATGCCACTGCAACCTTGCGGCTAACGATTGCACAAAAAACCCTTACCATCCGACGGAATCTCAAAGACCTGAGCTTAATCTCATTCCAATACGATAAAGAAAAACCCGTATACGACGAGGCGGAATATCAGAAACTCCTCCCGAAGCTTTCCGGCGTATCCAGTTTCGGTGATTGGCTGCTATTGCTGCGGCACATGGTTTTCTATTTCGAGGATAGGCGAGAGCTGGTTTGGGACGCCTCTGCGCAGCGCCACATTTATAGAATGATGTTCCTTTCCCCTGAGGAAGCCGAAAATTGGTATTCCCGGGAAAGGAGGATTCTGAGCCTAGACAGCCAGTATCGGAACGACACCGCATCGCTAAATCGCCTGAAGAAGCGAATCCTAGCTGAAGATAAGGCACTTGGTGATGAGGCGTCCTTACGTGCCGAGCTAACTTCGTTAACAAGCCTTCAAGAAGAGGATGAAACAAGGCATACCGCGCTTAGCACCGATGCTGACGCTCTTGACGCCAAGAGACATGAATTGCGAAGGAATCTTTTGGCAGCTGAGTTAGATGTGGACAGACGTGCCCGTGCTCTTGAATCAGAAAAGCTGGCACTGCTCAGGAGCTACTTTCCTTCCGATAAGCAGACAGCACAACATCTCTACTCGTTAGTCATCGCACAGAATCATTGCGCCGTTTGTGGCCATGAAGCTCCGGCAGCTGCTGCGGAACTCTCAGAGCGAGTGGCACACCTCAGGTGTATCGTCTGTGGAACTGATCTTGCCCCTGACTCGTCAAGCGGAAATGTTGTTTCGCTCTCAAAAGAGAAAGTGCAATCTCTTTACGAGAAACTAGACGCGGACAGGTTGCGAGTAACCGTATTAAAGAGTGAGCTGGAAAATGTTTCAAAAAAATACGATGCCGTCGCCACCCGTCTAATTGAAACGCGTGCAGACATTGCAGAGCGTGCGAAGCAGATTAGCCGAATCGAAAATGCTTTGCCACAAGGCAACGAGAAGCAGGCCAAAGCAAAATCGGATCTATCAAGCCTCAGTGAAGCCTTAGCCGGTGACAAGGCTGAACTAACTAAGCTCGCGGACTCATTTAGAGACATAGTCGATAAAGCAAATACACGGATACTGCAGCATTCTGATGCAATCAAGAGATCGTTCGCATCATATGCAGGTGGTTTTCTTGCCGAAGATGCTCAACTGAAATGGTCCCCTATAAGCACGACTTTGGGCCAGACCGGTATTGGCAAGGTTTCCTTCCCTGCATTCAATCTCGAGATGAGCGGTTCAAATTTTACGGAACGAACCCCACGGACTGGGCCGCAGGCCGTATCGGAGAGCCAGCGAGAATTTATTGACCTAGCTTTTCGTATGGCGCTGATTCAAGTTGCCGGCGAAGGCACTGGGGGTTCGCTGGTAATCGACGCACCGGAATCGTCACTAGATGCCTTTTTTGTGAAGAGAGCGGCCAGCGTACTTTGCCGCTTTGGGAAACCTGACACGAATAACCGCTTGGTAGTCGCATCAAACCTGATTGATGGGCAATTGCTTCCTGAGATGATTAAAGGCGGCATCACACCAGAGGACAAAAAGCAGCGTCTTGTTAACCTCATGAGCATTGCAATCCCAACTGCAGCATTGCGTGATAATCGCTCGGAATATGAAGAGGAACTACAAAAAATTCTCTCTTCAGGAGGTCTGCATGGATAGCGACCATTCTCCCAGTCGATTGGAACCCGTTGATCAGCATAGGCGATGGCTCAGGATCCTATCAATTTTGGATGCTTGCCATTGGGTCGGTTTAACACCGATTACGACAAACTCTTTGCACGTGATTACATATCTTTCCGAAGTGCTCGCGCCAACTTGGAAGATTGAGCCATTGGATGGCAAGGTACTGAAGCAATCGAAGGCCCCTTACTACCCCACATTGCAGCAGGATGTCGACCGACTTATTGGGATGGGCCTCATCCGGGTCGACAGCTTAGATATCGGGCGTACCGATGACGGCTCTTCTATCTTGCTACCGAGATTAAGCCTCGAGTCAAAACATGCAGAACCAATTTTGACAACCCTACGCGAACTTCCCGGCGAGGGAGATATGCTGGTTTTTTTCCGAGAGGTCGTCGAGGCATTTTCCCGGTTGTCGGACGAGCAAACCCTGACAGCGATGAGTGAAGATGCTACCTACGGGAACCCTGCCGTTGACTCGGGTCAGGTTATTGACCTAGGTGAATGGTTAGGCACTGAGGAAACGGCCACCTCGCACGCCACCGGCAAAATTCGCGAAATCGCAAACGGCGAGATGAATCCTGCCGAAATCATTGACGTTTACGTCAATCACATTGCCTGTCGAGTCAGCCATGGATGACACTAAGCTAGGCCTTTGGAGCCAAGACAATTTGGCCGCTACAGTGCGTAGCTATAATGGGAGTCAATACTATCAACATCTCTCTGAAGAGATACGCTTTGTCCACAGTGTCGCGAAGATCATCAGTATTCGTAGCGCCAAAGATAAAGAAGGCCTCTGTTCGGCGCCATCCCTATACGTCCTGGGTCCAGCTCCCGACGTTGAAGCCGTCACCCTGAAGCGTGAGCCGACCTTCAGCCTTGGGAACGTCAATGTAGCCGGAAAGATCTGGTTCGGTAGCCAGGCTATGAACTCCAGCAGAGGAGTTGCAATCCCCACCAGGGCGGACACTGATGCAATTTTTTCATTCGTCTCAGAAACATTGGTTTCGGGGGGAAGACCTGCTATCTACTTCGATGGATCTCAGAACGCAGCAGCTCTACGCTACTATCCCAAAGGAATAGACGCCGCCGATGATTGCGAGGATATCCTTTTTGGTGGAGCGCACATTGACGCACAAACTCTCAAATGCGTCATGGATAGAATTCATGAGCGCTCCTTAATAACGCCAACTGCATCGTTGCTATCTAGCGGGCTTTGGGCGGATGGTCCGAAGCACTATCCGGTAGAACGGGCTGAGAACGCTATCCAGAGTATTGTAGAGATCGGGCTTGCCCATGCCCTAGGGAATATACGAGTAAAGCGGGAAGGAACCGGCACATTTGGGCGATATGACCTTAGTCTTGTCGAGCAGGATCCATTAGATGCGTCGAAAACCACGAATCACGCTGTTATCGAGCTGAAGATCGTCAAGGCTTTTACAAAAAGTGGGACGAAAGTTTCGGAGACTGCCAACAAAACAGCCATGCTGAAGGGAGTAAAACAGGCGTTCGCCTATCGCGAGGAGCATAAATCGCGCATTTCGGCGCTGTGTTGCTACGACATGCGACCGACGCCATCTTTGCAGAAAATTTCTGAGGACGGGTGTAAACGAGCAAATGATTTTGGAGTGAAGTTTTGGGCCTGGCCATTGTTCTCGACAACGGAGGCCGCACGAAACTGGCTAGCAGAAAACTACCTGAACCAAGCTCCACAGCAGACAGGCGGCGCCTAGCCTCCCGGCAGGACTCGATGGTTAGAGTTTCCTCATAACAATCAGCGTTTCGTCTAACTCTTCTTGACCACCCTGCTGGGCAGATGTTCTCATTGACCGGAAAGATTCCATAGTAATAACTTCGTAGCCCATCGCAGGAGCTAGGTCTGCAAGGATATCCGCTGTCGGCACCGGAATACCGGCGTACTGACTGTCACCAACAACGGCCCATGTTTCTCCCTCTGGTGCGAGCTGCGAACGGAGTCCCTCCAACACCGTTTTCATGTCGCAAAAATACGCGCCGACCATCTCGGGAATCCAGGGACTCCAAAGATCGGTGCGCGCTTCCGCTAATCGCTCAAGCGCCTCTGTCAGTCGATTGGAACCATTCGGGGCCGGTGGAAACTTGCGTTTGATCTGAACGTGGGAGCAGAGGGTCGACTCGCGTAGCGACCGGTTATCTGGCGCTCCCGACAGATACCCCAGCATCCACAACTCAATGTTGTACACATCCGTATAATCGAATGAGTTGGGGTATGGCGGTGAAAAAATCGCTCCGTCAATTTTCCCAATCTTGGCCACCATCTGCCTGCTATCACCTCGAATCAACGTGTACCGTTGCTCTTTTCGGAATCGGTGGGCATGGATTTCGAGAATCGCCTTCTGGGAACGTTCGCAGAAGAGGGTATCAAGCTCCTCGGGCGAGAAAGATCGAGTCGCCCAGTTACGGCGATAGCGGCGGCCCTTACCATTGATAACTACGTTGCTAGCGGCAACCAGCATGCCGCCAAGCTGTATCCGAAAGAAGCGGCGATGGCTCGGATTCGACAGAGCATCAATCGCAT
Organism: Azospira restricta; assembly: GCF_016858125.1. Classification (NCBI taxonomy): domain Bacteria; kingdom Pseudomonadati; phylum Pseudomonadota; class Betaproteobacteria; order Rhodocyclales; family Rhodocyclaceae; genus Azospira; species Azospira restricta. The sequence continues at coordinate 742,920 of NZ_CP064781.1, read as the reverse complement.
CGAGGTAGGCTGCGATTCTGCGCGCAACCGGCTTACTAAAAAGCCATCGTTCCTTATCGTCGGATTCAATAAACGTCGATGGAAGCATTGCAAAGCGCTTCAACGATGGTTTGGCGCTAAAAACTGCCCGCACTATCCGACCCAGACTCCGAACCAGCTCATCTGCGTCATATGAGGAAAGCTTTGCCTCCACGAGATCTGCCAAATACGGATTAACTTCAACCGTAACCGGCTCTATGCCAAGGAATTGGCAAGTAAGTGCCGTCGTGCCAGATCCTCCAAAGGGATCCGCACAGCGCAGGAGATCACGCCTAGAACCTTCGACAGCCTTGGCGACCAACTCTGGGGTGAAGGCTTCTTTGAAATGGTGCCAAGCCTGAAATGGAAGCTCCACGGCACCAGCATTGGTCCCCAACGTCGACACTTCCCGTTTCTGCGTCCACGATTCAAAAGATACGTGCAAAGTATCTGCCTCTTCAGACGACATGATCGTGGCGCTTTCCATGGTATTCCCCTTTTTGGGACAACAGTGGTAACAGTAAAATGACTAGAGTTTTGTTACGTAGCGCGACAGACAACCTTACCGCTCGGAACGGGGATCCAGTATTTCTCGCCATTCCATGTAAATGCCATACACTCGCCAGCAACGATTGCGATCTGACTGGGCGCGATGGCTTTACAGACACTTCGCGGCAATCGATAGAAATAGGCCAGAGCTACTGGAAGCCATTTCTCTCGTAGGCCCCTTTCGTCCATTCCACCACTCGCAAGTGCAATCAACTCGGCCTCCAAGCCTCGCCTACGTGCCACCGCAACCCGTTTTTCATTGACGCGCACCACAAGCCCGGCGTTATAGCATTGGTTCAGCATTTTCACGAAGCCGGTAATCGCCGCTTTCTGCCCTGGCGCATGTAACAGATATCGATCAAGTGCCGCCTGATTCGGTAGCTTCTGCCCCTTGGGGTCCGCGGCAAGGAGCAACGACGCGGCAGGCCGCAACGCCAGTCGCAGCGAGCGTAGCGTCGCCTTACCGGCAGCGACCTTAACAGCGAGTGCCTGTTTGTAGGTGTTGAGCGCCTGAGCCGCCGGTGTTGCAGAAAGCACCGACCCGACGATGGCGTCTATGCGTAGCTGCTCCGAGTTCTCTTCGCGCGCAACGACATCAGGCACAAGTCCTTTCGCTTCGGACAACCACGTCATCGGCAACCGGACACGGCGCAGTCTCTCGGCACCGAAGTGCCACAGCAAACAGCTGTATGTCGGAATTCCTTGCCACTCCCTTTCCATCTCCATGAAGAACGGCAGATAGCGATGGATGGTGATCGCAGCCTTGCGGGCGCCGACGCGAGCCAGCAGCCAAGTGCCGAACTCACCGAACGCATCGGACATGATCCGCATGGAGAGGGCAGATTGGTCCATGGCGAGGCGCTTCCGGAACGTATCCGTCCAGTAGCACTGCTCGCAGGCGGCGCCACTACCCGCCGGCATAGCACTGCCACACTGCAGACATTGGCTCTCTCCGTATTCGACGCACACCCTGCACAACGCACGACCGTCAGGCATCACCTGCAGCCTCCTGTGGCGACGACAGGCGGCGCAGGTGCCGTGATCAGTCCGTGCACACTTGGGACAGAGCCGCTGATCGCCTCCGAGCCGGCGAACCCTCGTCAGCCGCCTCGACGGGGTTCCGCACGCATCGCAGGGCAACGCCTCTCTGAAATGTGGAGCGCACGCGTTGCAGATCGGCCCATAGAGAGTGATCTTGCCGATTTCGTATTCTACTTTCCCGCAGCGGACGCAAGGCTTCGACCTCTCGCATCGCCGGCAGACGACCGAGAGATCGTTCTTCAGTAGCCGCGCATAGTCGCCGCAGCACGGGCATTGGCGACGTTCGAACATGCGCGCATAGCATGTCGAGCAGAAGCGTCTGTTGCCGTGCTTACGATGTGCTTTCGCCATCGGACGCCCGCACTCGTCGCAAAAGGGACGATTGTTTAGCATGGCAACGGCATCCCTGCCTTGCGTCGTAACCTGGCCCACATCCGCATCACGGCGCGGCGGGAGCGCGGCCGCGTAAACGGCGTCTGGCACTTGGCCCTCCGGCGGCTCGCTCCTTCCGGCAGGTTGCAGACGATCTCGTCGAGACAAGCTGGCAGTGGTTTGCGCAACTGGCGAACGGATTTGGCCGTCACCGGAGCCGCCAATGCTGCCGCAAGTAATTCATCCGGTCCGGCGATCATCAAACGCCAAGCGGCTGCGAACAGATCAGCACGTTCGCGAACCGGTAGCAGTTCCAGCGCAAGACCGGTTATTGGCACCGGAAGTGTTTCAGGCGGTACGCCAAGCGCCCGGACAAGCGTAGCCAACATGGCTGATCGACGAAGCGCTGCCACACGCAGCAACCCGACGAACCATCGCGCCAAGCCAAACCATTCGCTTGGATCCAGACATTCTTCGCCATACCGCCCTTCCAACATTGCAAGCGTTTCGCTTGCCGCCACCTGAAAGGCTTCGGCAGACGCATCCGTTCGACTGGATGCGAAGCGCCGCAGATCGAACTTGCAGGTTGCACAGATCGCCAAGTGCGAGTCCTCCGCCACCAGTCGATGCGGTTCGAGCGGTGCGCCACATTCTGGGCATCGATCAATTAGCATCACACCGTGCTTCCGACATGACGTATGCCACGCGAAGCGCCATTGCCTCCGGTAGTAGGGCACCACATCGTTGGCAAGACAGGCCGAGCAGCACTGAAGCCCGCCATGTCGCCGTCGGTTTCGCGAACCGATCGCCAGCACCCACGGCCAGATGGCAAACTCGGCGACCGATCCGCCAGTGACGGTCTGGGCCGTCGGTAGCAAACTCGCAGCCTCGAATACAGCCTCGTCGATACCCGAAACCTCGGTGAGTGCTTGCAAGCGGGTGGGGGAAAGACCGCGGTCCGGATCTCGTGCCCAGACACGCCAACGTGGCCACACAGCATTCGTCAGTATCAGCGGGTCGCAGCCTTGGACGAGGGAAGCGCGCACGAGCCACGACGAGAACAATTCGTCGGGCAACAGACGCACGGGTATCGCCCAACGTTGATTCACGCCGTCACTTCCCGGATGCCCCGTGTAGGGCGCACCCATGCCTTGTCCTCGATTACACCCTTATCGATCTGCTCCTTCCCACTTTCGATCGCCGCCTTGGCACACTCGATCAACAACCGGTGCAAGTCGCCAATGTTGCCGCCACAGACGCTGTGCAGTGCCGCGGCAAGCTCGGGCTGATGCAACCGTGAGGCATGCTTCAGCGGGAGAATTTTTTCGAAGCCGGCGAGCAGCCTTTGAAAGTCTTGGTTGAGTTCCCAGAGCGCCAGGGAAACAACGTCGAAGCGGCTGGCATGCTGGGGATCCGTGTGGAGCACCCGCACAGCCTCGCGCGTACCCACGCCTACGATCGGTATGGCGAGCTCGTTGCAGAGGAGCTTGATTGCGTTCATCACTTCCCGCTGCTTCACGGCCGATCCGGTCAGGAGCGAATGGAATTCATCGATCAGCAAAACTCGTGTGCGACACAGGCGCAGCAGATGGATGACCTGGTAGCGTAGCTTGGATGTCGGATCCGTCGCACGGTAGGGCGTGAAAAACCGCTCCAGGATCGAGATATAGAGCCCTTTTTCGTCGGCGGTGGGCGGAGCCTCGGCAACGATCACCGGCTTGACCGGCTCAGCGTCATCATTGACGTAGCCTTCGCCGTGCAGGTCGCGGAAACGCCGCACGATGGTCGTCTTGCCGTTGTTGGGATCGCCCACGATCAGGAGATTCGGCATACGCGGGCGTGCAGGTTTGTCCATCAGGCCGCGCAGGCTATCGAGGATACGGTTCGCCGCCGGGTACGCGATCCAGCGAGGCTCGTCCATGAACGCCATGCGCTCCTTGTCGCTCAACGCCATGATGTGCCGGAAATCCGGATGGATGTGATCGAAGTTCGTCATGCGATGTCTCCGAAGGCATCTATGTCGCCATCGACCAACTGCGACGACATAGCGGGCAGCGGCTCGCGCGGCTTGGCGGCTGGGGGCGATAGCGGTGAAGCAGGCGAAATTCGTTTCTCGTGCTCCTTACGCCGCTGAGCCTGGCGGCGCGCCTTCTTGGTTTTCTCCTGGGCTTCCTCAACCTTGCTCCTGAGCTCGGTCACCGCTCGCAAAATCTGTCGCTCGTCGACGCTCTTGGCCCCTTCCTTCTTGAGTTGCTCCTTCGCGGCTTGGAGCTCCCAGATACTGATTGACGGCAAGGACTGGTCGGCGAAAGGAATCTTGAAGTACTGATTGATGTCGGGATCGCGGAACCAAATCGCGCTGACATCGCGCGGGTCGCGGCGGAAGATGAACTCCCGCTTTTTCTTCCGATCGTCCGGATCCTGAGCGTTGATCCAGGGGCGCAGCGCCTCGGCATAGTAGGTCATCCCGTCGATGGTGACGCCGAAAGTCTGCACGGTGCGCCGGAAGGCGGGCAGGAAGTCCAGCAGGATCGTCAGACGATCGGCGGGACGTGGTGGAAGTCCAACACCCGGCGTACCGCCTTCACCGAATATCCCGTTCTCCCATCGCTTCCGCGGCGCCATCCCGATGCCGGCATGCAGGCGCTGATGGTAGACCTTGCAGATCAGCGTCACGAGCCATTCCTCGAACTCCGACTTGGTCATCGCAGCGTGCTTCTCGGAGTCGTAACCCTCCTTGTCCTTGATCGACGAAAAGGTCGTTCCCGGCAGATCGTGAATTTCCTTAAGGAAGGTACCCAGCATGCGCTCAATGTGGCCGCCGTAACGCGGTTGCCTCACCGGCCGGAACTCCAGATGAATTCCGTAAGCAAGGCATGAGCGCTGGAAGTTGTTGGAGCGGAAGTCCGCGCCGTTGTCGACGTGAATAGTCCTCGGTCGGCCCCATACCGGCCAATCCGCCTGCACCTTATGCAGCAGCAACCACTCGTCTTTCGGAAGCATCGAATGTGCGACACACATTGCGACGGAGGTTTCCGAGGGCGGATCGAAGGACAGGTAATAGCCCGTCACCATGCGGCTATAGATATCCATCGCCAGCGTGATCCACGGCCGGCCGATGGGCTTGCGGTAGACGTCGTCGACGAGAATGATGTCAGCTGGTGTGTGGTCGATCTGCACGACGGCGAGAGGGTAATCCGCGTTCGGAAAGCTGCCGGCGGCCGGAAGGAATTTGTTCTTCGCCTTCTCTCTGAAACCGCGACCGCGCAAGTGGGCGCGTTCAGGAATACTGGCGATGCGCGCGCGGATTGTGCTCGGGCTGGGTAGAACGATGCCGCGCTCTTCACAGCGACGCTTCACTTCCACGATAACCTTCTGAGGCGTCGGCCGTTGCTGCGTCAGATAGTAGTCGTTGATCACCTCTCGAATCACCTCCTCAGCGGACGGAGATATTCGTGTGTTGCCAGCCTTCCATCCCCGCTTCTTGGGAATCAGAGCAGACACGTCACCATACGCTCGGTAGCGCTGCAGCCAGCGGTATAGGGTTGAGGCGTCGACGCCCACCTCCCCAGCCCGCTGTTCGACTTCGTATCGGCCCGGTGCCAGCACTGTAACCAGCGGCTTGATCGCGGCAAAGCGGCGCTCGGCAATGATCCAATCTTCATCGGCGATTTCTGAGAGATCTACTGCAGCCGGAGGAAGCGCATTGTCGAGCGGTCGTAGCTCCGCAATTCGTAGCGGTGTCACCCGGCCGGATTCGACGTCGATCCCAAGCGCGGATTCGAAATCGAGAACTTGAGAAATTCGATAGACCTTCCCACCGCTTTGCACCAAGCAGCCCAGTTGGACGTCGACGGCGCAGCGGATTGGCTCGAACGCCTCTCGGAGAACCTCCGGATCGTTATGCTGATTCATCGGTCGGAACCCATAGTTCGGTGAATTCAGTAAGCGGCTTGTGGATGTCGCAATCCAATCGCCGAGTCGCCAGTAGATGCCATATATGTGCGACACCCTCGGACCGATAGATGCCCATGAAGTGTCGCGCAAGCAGGTAATGGAGAGCCGACGACCCCATGCGCCGAACCGTTTCAACGACCATGCGGCTTTCCTCCGCGGGGAATGCCATCCGCCGGTAGGGATCGAGGAAGCGGATATTGGTCAGCGCCTGGTCACGGATACGCGATTCGTCGCAAATGTGGAAGCTCCAACCCTGCTGTTGTGCGTAACGCCATGCGGCTTTCCACTTCGGTAGCCAATCGCGCCAGCGGCGATGCCATTCTGCAGCTGGCTTCACCTCAACAAGAGCCGGTCTGGGGTAATCCGGATACGCGCGATCACCGAGGCGATAGTAGACCAGGTAGTCCGGTGTGTATTCGAACGCTCGCCCGTCTCGCGAGACAAAGGGGACGCGGCAGGGCTGAGGAATGACGTCGAGGACGGTGACACTCCACTCGGTGCGGATGAGGAAATCCCGTTCCAGGGTCGATTCAAAAGGAATGGCCGCCTCACCACGGAACACGTACACTCCCGAGACGCTGCGGCGCGTAGGGCCGATCTTGCGGGTCTGGCTAGGAACGGGCATAGGTCAATCGCAGCTATTTCGATCAATAAGGAATGCAGTCGCGCTTATTTGCATGATTTCCATCGCAACAATTTCTCCAATACTGACCGCTGTGGCCCGAATTTGCGATGACATTGTCGCAGCTATTTCAAAGAGTAACAGCGGCAGCACGCCGCGTCCGGGCGAGATCTCGCTCGCGCACCACGGCGTGCTGTTCCTCGACGAGCTGCCGGAGTTCGACCGGCGCGTGCTCGAATCGCTCCGCGAGCCGCTGGAGAGCGGCCGCATCCACATCTCGCGCGCGGCGCGGCAGGCCGAGTTCCCGGCGCGCTTCCAGCTGGTCGCGGCGATGAATCCGTGCCCCTGCGGCCACCACGGCGCGCCGTCGGGCCGCTGCCGGTGCACGCCGGAGCAGGTCGCGCGCTACCGCGGCAAGCTCTCCGGCCCGCTGCTCGACCGCATCGACCTCTGCATCGAGGTGCCGGCAGTGCCCGCCGAGTCGCTGCAGCAGGCGCCCGACGGCGAACCGTCGCAGGTCGTGCGCGCCCGCGTCGCCGCCGCGCTCGTCCGCCAGCACGCGCGCCAGGGCAAGCCGAACGCGCAGCTGGCGCCGCACGAGATCGACGCCCATTGCCGGCCGGACGCCGCCGGCGCCGCGCTGCTGCAGCAGGCGGCGGCGCGGCTGGGTCTGTCGGCGCGCGCCTTCCATCGCGTGCAGAAGGTGGCGCGGACGATCGCCGACCTCGCCGGCGCGGACAGCATCGCCGCCGCGCACGTCGCCGAAGCCGTGCAACTGCGCCGCCAGGCAAGCCAGGAGTAAGCGGTGAACACGACTTCCGCGGCGGGACGCGATTCCCGCAGCAGCCTTTCCGTCGGCGTCGGCAGCGCGATGGCCGCCGGCCTGTGCTGGGGCATGATCTTCTCGGTGCCGGTGCTGCTGCCGAGCTACTCGCCGCTGGCGCTGTCGGCCGGCCGCTACCTGGCCTTCGGCCTGATCGTGCTGCTGCCGGCTTGGCTCGACCGTCGCCGGCTGGCCGCGCTCGGCGCTGCCGACTGGAAGAAGGCGCTCGAGCTGGCGCTGGTCGGCAACCTGCTCTACTACTGCGGCATCGCCTTCGCCGCACAGCACGCCGGGGCGCCGATCACGGCGGCGATCATCGGCACGCTGCCGGTGGTCATCGCGATCAGCGGCAACCTCGTCGACAAGCAGGTGCGCTGGCGCCGGCTGGCGCTGCCGCTGCTGCTCATCGGCGGCGGGCTGGCGCTGATCCACGGCCGCGAGTTCGGCCGCGCCGCCGTCGACACCGGTGGCGGCGACTACCTGCTCGGCATCGCCGGCGCGCTGTTCGCGCTGTTCTGCTGGACCTGGTACCCGCTGCGCAACGCGGCGTGGATCGCGCGCCGGCCGCAACTGTCGATGACTGCCTGGGCGACCGCGCAGGGGCTGGCGACGCTGCCGCTGGCGCTCGCCGCCTTCGTCGCGCTGGCCTGGCTGCCCGACCACGACTGGCCGCTCGGCGCCGACCCGCTGCGCTTCGTGGCGCTGATGGCGGCGCTCGGCCTGATCGCGTCGTGGCTCGGCACGCTGTTCTGGAACGTCGCCAGCCGCGCGCTGCCGGCGACGCTGTCGGGGCAGCTGATCGTCTTCGAAACGCTGTTCGGACTGGCCTTCGCCTACGCGCTGCGCAGCGAATGGCCGGACACGGCGAGCGCCGTCGGCATCGCGCTGCTGGTCGCCGGCGTCGTCGTCGGCGTACGCGCCTGCCGCCCGGAAACGCCGTGAGCACCGCCCGCCGAACCGCGGCCGTCCTCGGCAACGGGGTCCGCGGGAGGGCCGCGCGATGACCCGCCGCCTCTCCGACCGCGGCTTCGCGCTGCTGCTCGCCGCGCTCTCGGCGCTCGGTCCGTTCTCGATCGACACCTACCTGCCGTCCTTCCCGGAGATCGGCGAGAAACTCGGTGCCTCGCCGCTGCAGGTGCAGCAGACGCTGACCGCCTACCTGATCCCGTTCGCGGCGATGGCGCTGTGGCACGGCGCGATCGCCGACGCACTCGGCCGTCGCCGGGTGATCCTGTGGGCGCTGGCGCTGTTCGCGCTCGCCTCGGCCGGCTGCGCCTTCGCGACGAAGATCGAGCACCTGTGGCTGCTGCGTGCGGCGCAGGGCATCAGCGCCGGCGCCGGCGTCGTCATCGGCCGCGCCATCGTGCGCGACCTCTACGACGGCGCCGCCGCGCAGCGGCTGATGTCGCACGTGGCGATCACCTTCGCGCTGGCGCCGGCGATCGCGCCGGTGATCGGCGGCTGGCTGCATTCATGGTTCGGCTGGCGCGCGGTGTTCGTCTTCCTGACGCTGCTGACGGCGACGCTGTGGCTGGTCAGCTGGCGCTGGCTGCCGGAGACGCTGCCGGCGGACAGGCGCCGCTCGCTGCATCCGGTCTATCTCGGCCGCACCTACTGGAAGGTGCTGACGCGGCCGAGCTTCCTCGCCGCCACCGCGGCGCTGGCCTGCAACTTCTGCGGCTTCTTCATCTACGTGCTGTCGGCACCGGTCTTCCTGCTGACGCATCTGGGCGTTTCCGAGCGCGCCTTCCTCTGGCTGTTCGGGCCGGCGATGGGCGGGCTGATGCTCGGCAGCTGGCTGTCCGGCCGGCTGGCGGGGACGCTCACGCCGCTGCAGTGCATCGGCCGCGGCTACGCGGTGATGGCGGCGGCGGCGCTCTTCAACCTGGCGCTCAGCCACGCGCTGCCGGCGGGCGTGCCGTGGAGCGTGCTGCCGCTGTTCGTCTACACGACCGGGATGGCGCTGGCGATGTCGGCGCTGACGCTGTTGGCGCTCGACCCGTTCGCCGGCGAACGCGGGCTCGCCGCGTCGTGCCAGACCTTCCTGCAGTCCGGCACCAACGGCCTCGTCGCCGGGCTGGTGGCGCCGCTGCTGTGGGCGTCGACGACGACGCTGGCCTGGGGCATGGCCGGTTTCGCGCTGCTCGGCGCCGGCGCCAGCGCGCTCTACCTGCGCAGCCGGCACGACTAGGAAGCGTCAGGGCATCTGCCGGCAGTGCGTCTCACGCGCGAGCAGGATCAGCACCAGCGACAGCACGATCGCCGCAAAGATCAGCGAGAAGCCGGCCTGGTAGGCGGCGGCGTCGTAGACGCGGGCGCCGCCGACGCTGTTGCCGAGCCAGTTGCGGTCGAGGATCCAGCCGACGCCCGGCTGCAGGAACATGCCGCCCATCAGCGGCCCCATGTTGCAGACGCCGGAGGCGGTGCCCATCAGCCGCGACGGCACCGACTCCTTGGCGAAGGCGAAGCCGATGATCAGGTTGCCGCAGGCGAAACCGCTGACGATGAGCACGCAGACCAGCGCCCACAAGGGCAGCGGCAGGTAGATGACGATCCCCCAGCCGATCAGCGCGATCACCGTGGTGATCACGTAGAGCGGCTTGCGCCGGCCCATGCGCTCGGACAGCGAACCGAGGATCGGTCCGCCGAGCGCCCAGGCGATCAGCAGCGTCGAGGTGATCGCCGCCGCCGTCTTCGTCTCCAGCCCGTGCACCTGCTTCAGGTAGGGCACGCCCCACAGGCCAGCGAAGGTCAGCACCGAGCCGGCGACGCCGATCGGCACGATGACCAGGATCCAGCTGTTGCGGTACGACAGCACCTGCATCAGTCCGTGCCACACCGAAGCGTGGTGGTGCGCGCCGGCGGCCGGCGCCGGCGCATGGCTCTGGTAGCCGCGCTCGCTCGGGTCGTCGCGGACGAACAGCCAGATCGCGACGCACAGCGCGGCGGTCACCGCCGCGGTGACCATCATCACCGCGCGCCAGCCGAAGGCCTCGACCAGGAGGCGCAGCGGCACGCCGGCGACGACGCCGCCGCAGACGCCGCAGAACAGCGCGATGCCGGAGGCGAGCGCGAACTGGTTCGGGCGGAACCAGCGCGTCGCCAGTTTGAGCATCGAGACGAAGGCCACCGCTACCGAGGCGCCGATCAGCAGCCGGCCGGCGTTGGCCCAGAAGATCGTCGGCGCGAACGCGAACAGGAAGGTGCCGAGCGCGGCGATGCCGGCGCCGGCGGTGAGCAGCCGGCGCGGCCCCCAGCGGTCGGCGATGATCCCGGTCGGGATCTGCATCGCGACGTAGGAGTAGAAGTAGAACGCGGAGAGGTTGCCGAGCGCGGCGGCACCGAGGGCGAAGTCGGTCATCAGCCGGTCGGTGATCACCGCCGGCGCGACGCGCTGGTAGAAGCCGATCAGGTAGAGCAGCGCGCCGAGGCCCCAGACGCTCCAGGCCAGCGCCGCCGGCGGAAATCTTTTTTGTTCGCTCAACTCTGCTCCCAGGGCAGGCCGTCGACGCGCCAGCCGTTCAGCGTGTTGCGGTGCATGTGCTCGTCGCGCTCGCCCTCGAAGCCGTACAGCACGTTGATCACGTCCTTGAAGCCGGCGGCTTCGAGCGCCTCGCCGGCCTCGATCGAACGTCGGCCGCTGCGGCAGATGATCACCACCGGCCGCTGGGGATCGCTGTCGGTCAACCGCTTCACCTCGGCGACGAAATCCGGATTGACCTCCCAGTCCTCACCGTCGTTCCACGCGATGTGGATGGCGCCGAGCGGGTGGCCGACGAAGTAGTACTCGATCGTGCTGCGGCAGTCGACGAACAGCGCCTCCGGGCGCTGTTCGAGGAAGGTATGCGTCTCGCACGGGGTCAGGTGTTTCATTTGTTTATACTGGATTCGTGCCGGTCGGATGGTCGGACGATTCTACAAGGAAGCCCTTCATGTTCAAGCGCCTTGCCGCCGCGCTCGTCTCGCTCGCCGCCGCCGTCCTGCCCGGTTGTGACGCCGTTTACCTCGGCGAGTTCAAGCCGGGCGTCAGCACCGCCGCCGAGGTGCGCCAGCGCATGGGCGCGCCGGCCGCCGAATACGCCAACGCCGACGGCAGCGTCACCTGGGAATACAACCGCCAGCCGCAGGGGGTGCACACGCACATGCTGACCTTCGGCGCCGACCAGGTGCTGCTGCGCATCGAGCAAGTGCTGAGCGACGACAACTACGCGCAGCTCGCGAACGGCATGAGCAAGGAACAGGTGCGGCGCATCCTCGGCAAGCCGGGCAGCACGATGACCTTCCCGGGCAGGCGCGAAGAGGTCTGGGACTGGAAGGTCGAAGGCACGCCGCCGGAGGAGTGGCACTTCTACGCGCACTTCAGCACCGACAGCGGGCTGCTGGTCGGCGCCGGCAAGACCTTCGTGCAGCGCGGCGGCTAGAACACGATCACCTGCCGCACCGCCTGCCCGGACGCCAGCCGGTCGAAGCCCTCGTTGATCTGGTCGAGCACCAACCGGTGTGTGATCAGCTTGTCCACCGGCAGCCGTCCGCCCTTGTAGAGCTCGATGTAGCGCGGGATGTCGCGCCCCGGCACCGCCGAGCCGAGGTAGCTGCCCTTCAGCGTGCGCTCCTCGGCGGTCAACTGCACCACCGGCAGCGACAGCCGGTGCGCCGGATTCGGCAGGCTGCAGGTCACCGTCGTGCCGCCGCGCCGCGTCAGCTGCCAGGCGAGTTCCAATGCCGGCACCGCGCTCGCCGCCTCGATCGCGACGTCGACGCCGCCGGGGATCGCCGCCTTCAGCTGGGCGACGACGTCCGGGTCGTCGGCGCGGAAGACCCGCGTCGCACCGAGCGCCAGCGCCAGTTCCAGCTTCTCCGGCTGCACGTCGAGCGCGACCACCTCGCGCGCGCCGGCGGCGAGCGCGCCGAGCACGGCGGAGAGGCCGACGCCGCCGAGGCCGAGCACCGCCGCCGTCTGGCCGAGGCGGACCTGCGCCGAGTTCAGCGCCGCGCCGACGCCGGTCAGCACCGCGCAGCCGAATACCGCCGCGACCTCCGGCGGCAGGTCCGGGCGCACCTTGACCAGCGAACCGCGGTTCACCACCGCATATTCGGCGAAGCACGAGACGCCGACCTGATGGTTCAGCGCCTGCCCGTCCGGCCGCGCCAGCACGCGATGGCCGCCGACCAGCGTGCCGGCGCCGTTCGCCGCCGCCCCCGGCTCGCACAGCGCCGGCCGGCCTTCCTGGCAGGGCAGGCAGTGGCCGCAGGAGGGGACGAAGACCAGCGCCACCGCGTCGCCGCGCGCGAGGTCGGTGACGCCCGGCCCGCAGGCGTCGACGACGCCGGCCGCCTCGTGGCCGAGCACCATCGGCAGCGGCCGCGGCCGGTCGCCGTTGATGATCGACAGGTCGGAATGGCACAGGCCGGCGGCGGTGATGCGCACGCGCACCTCGCCGGGGCCGGGGTCGCCGAGCGCGATGGTCTCGACCGAGAGCGGCTTCGACTGCGCGTAGGGCATGGGCTGCTGCATGCGGTCGAGGACCGCGGCGCGGATCTTCATTTCGCCTCCTCCGTGATCGGTTTTTTTCACGCAGCATAGCGCAAGCGCCATTGACAGACCCATCCCCCCCACTAGAATCGGAGCCCGGCCTCCTCTTCCCCCGACCATGTCCCTGTCCCGACTCGGCCGCTACGAAATCACCGGCACCCTCGGCCGCGGCGCGATGGGCGTCGTCTATCGTGCGCGCGATCCGCTGATCGAGCGCACCGTCGCGCTCAAGACCGTCGCCTGCGGCACTCTGTCGGCCAGTGATGCCGAGGAGTTCGAGCAGCGCTTCTTCCGCGAGGCGAAGTCCGCCGGCCGGCTCAACCACCCGAACATCGTCACCATCCACGACGTCGGCCGCGACGGCGAGCTGGCCTGGATCGCGATGGAATTCCTGTCCGGGCGATCCCTGCGGGACCGGCTCGACACCGGCGTGCCGCTCTCCTGCGAGCGCATCGTCGAGATCGCCGCCGCCGTCGCCGACGGCCTCGCCTTCGCCCACGCCCAGGGCGTCGTGCACCGCGACGTGAAACCGGCGAACATTATGGTGCTCGACAACGGCACCGTGAAGCTCACCGACTTCGGCATCGCGCAGATTCCCGGCGGCGGCCTGACGATGGCCGGCGCCGTGCTCGGCTCGCCGAAGTACATGTCGCCGGAGCAGGTCGCCGGGCAGAAGGCCGACGGCCGCTCCGACATCTTCTCGCTCGGCACCGTGCTCTACGAGCTGCTCACCGGACAGCCGCCGTTCTCCGGCGACAACCTGCACGCGACGATGTACCAGGTGGTGCACAAGGCGCCACCGCCGCCGTCGGGCTGCTGCGCCGGCCTGCCGCCGGTCTTCGACGCGATCGTGGCCAAGGCCATGGCCAAGGAGCCGGCGGAACGCTACCAGGACGCCGCCGAACTGGCGGCGGACCTGCGCCGTGCGCTCGGTGCGGTGACGCCGACGCTGTCCGGCGAAGCCGCCGGCATTGCAACGCCATCGCCGGCGGCGACGATGCCCGCGCCCCTTTGGCGGCGCCCCGTCGCCGTTGCCGCCGGGCTGGCGCTGCTTGCCGGCGCCGCCGTCATGGCGCTGCGCCCGGCACCGAGCGCCGCACCGACGCCTACGCCGGTTGCCGCGCCGGCCGCGCAAGCGGCAGCGGAACCTGTGCCGCCGCCGCATGTCGACAAGCGGCCGGTCGACGCCCGCCCGGCCGAACGCAAGCCCGTCCGCGACCTGCCGCCGGCAAAACCGGCTCGACCGGCTGCGGCCGGCGACTGGCTGGCTGCGTTGCGCGCCGACCTGAAGGCCTGCGACGCGCAGCCGGTGTTCCGCCGCATCGTCTGCTCGGAGCGGGCGCGCTGGCGGCACTGTCCGGGGCACTGGGGAACGGTCGAGGAGTGTCCGGCCACGGCCGCGGAGAACCGCCCGGCGCCGTGATCCGGCAGTCCGGTTTTCTTGGATTATCAGCCGCTTGGCGTTAGAATCCGTGCCTCGCGCCGATTTGAACTTCAGCTTGCGGGCGCGTAACAAATACGGCTAAAGCGGGCGTTCATTCCGAAACCCGTTCGCACCCGACGCTGAACGGGTTTTTCGTTTTTGAGGTATCTCCATGCAGCCCGACCGCAGCTCCGAACTCTCCGCCCTGCTCAAACAGCGCATCCTCGTCCTCGACGGTGCGATGGGCACGATGATCCAGCGCCACGGGCTGACCGAGAAGGATTACCGCGGCACGCGCTTCGCCGACCATCCGCACGACCTCAAGGGCAACAACGACCTGCTGCTGCTGACCAAGCCCGAGGTGATCCGCGGCATCCACGCCGAGTACCTCGCCGCCGGCGCCGACATCCTCGAGACCAACACCTTCAACGCGACGGCGATCTCGCAGGCCGACTACCGGCTAGAGCCCGTCGTCTACGAACTGAACGTCGCCGGCGCCCGCCTCGCGCGCGAGGTGTGCGACGAATTCACGGCGCAGAATCCGGCCAAGCCGCGCTTCGTCGCCGGCGTGCTCGGCCCGACCTCGCGCACCGGCTCGATCTCGCCGGACGTGAACGACCCCGGCTACCGCAACGTCACTTTCGACGAGCTGGTCGAGACCTATACCGAGGCCATCCGCGGCCTCGTCGACGGCGGCGCCGACCTGCTGCTGGTCGAGACGGTGTTCGACACGCTCAACGCCAAGGCGGCGTTGTTCGCCATCGAACAGTTCTTCGAGACCGCCGGCCGTCGCTGGCCGGTGATGATCTCGGGGACGATCACCGACGCCTCCGGCCGTACGCTGTCGGGCCAGACGGCGGAAGCCTTCTGGAACTCGCTCAGCCACATCCGGCCGCTGAGCTTCGGCCTGAACTGCGCGCTCGGCGCCAAGGAGCTGCGTCAGTACGTCGAGGAGCTCTCCCGCGTCTGCGACTGCTTCGTCTCGGCGCACCCGAACGCCGGCCTGCCGAACGCCTTCGGCGGCTACGACGAGACGCCCGAGCAGCTGGCCGAGGAAGTCGCCGACTGGGCGAAGCACGGCTTCGTGAACATCGTCGGCGGCTGCTGCGGCACCTCGCCGGACCACATCGCGGCGATCGCCAAGTACGTCGCCGGCGTCAAGCCGCGCGCGATCCCGGTGATCGAGAAGAAGCTGCGCCTCGCCGGGCTCGAGCCGTTCAACGTCGGCCCCGAATCGCTGTTCGTGAACGTCGGCGAGCGCGCCAACGTCACCGGCTCGAAGGCCTTCGCGCGCATGATCCTCGAAGGCCGTTTCGACGACGCGCTGGCGGTCGCCCGCCAGCAGGTCGAGAACGGCGCGCAGGTGATCGACATCAACATGGACGAGGCGATGCTCGACGGCCAGGCGGCGATGGTCCGCTTCCTCCACCTGATCGCCTCCGAGCCCGACATCGCGCGCGTGCCGGTGATGATCGACTCGTCGAAATGGGAGGTGATCGAGGCCGGCCTCAAGTGCATCCAGGGCAAGGGCATCGTCAACTCGATCTCGATGAAGGAGGGCGAGGCGAAGTTCCTCGAGCAGGCGAAACTCGCGCGCCGCTACGGCGCCGCCGTCGTCGTCATGGCCTTCGACGAGACCGGCCAGGCCGACACCTTCGCGCGCAAGACCGAGATCTGCGAACGCGCGTACAAGCTGCTCACGGGGATCGGCTTCCCGGCCGAGGACATCATCTTCGACCCGAACATCTTCGCCATCGCCACCGGCATCGCCGAGCACGACAACTATGCCGTCGACTTCATCGAGGCGACGCGCTGGATCCGCAAGCATCTGCCGCACGCGCAGATTTCCGGCGGCGTCTCCAACGTGTCGTTCTCGTTCCGCGGCAACGACCCGGTGCGCGAGGCGATCCACACCGTCTTCCTCTACCACGCGATCCAGGCCGGGATGACGATGGGCATCGTCAACGCCGGCATGCTCGGCGTCTATGACGACCTCGAGCCGGCGCTGCGCGAGAAGGTCGAGGACGTCGTGCTCAACAAACACGCCGGCGCCGGCGAGGCGCTGGTCGAGTTCGCGCAGACGGTGAAGGAGGGCAAGGCGAAGGACACCGGCCCCGACCTCACGTGGCGCGAACTGCCGGTCGAGGAGCGGCTGTCGCACGCACTGGTGAAGGGCATCACCGACTTCGTCGTCGCCGACACCGAGGAATGCCGCGCCGCGCTGGCCGCCGCCGGCAAGCCGCCGCTGGCGGTGATCGAGGGGCCGCTGATGAACGGCATGAACGTCGTCGGCGACCTCTTCGGCGCCGGCAAGATGTTCCTGCCGCAGGTCGTCAAGTCGGCGCGCGTGATGAAGCAGGCGGTCGCCCATCTGATCCCGTTCATCGAGGAGGAAAAGCTGCGCACCGGCGCCGCGTCGAAGGGCAAGATCGTCGTCGCCACGGTCAAGGGCGACGTGCACGACATCGGCAAGAACATCGTCGGCGTGGTGCTCGGCTGCAACGGCTACGAGGTCGTCGACCTCGGCGTCATGGTGCCCTGCGACAAGATCCTGCATGCGGCGAAGGAGCACGGCGCGCAGGCAATCGGCCTGTCCGGCCTGATCACGCCGTCGCTGGAAGAGATGGCCCACGTCGCCGCCGAGATGCAGCGCCAGGGCTTCGCGAATCAGGGCATCCCGCTGCTGATCGGCGGCGCGACGACCAGCCGCGCGCATACCGCGATCAAGATCGCGCCGAACTACGAAGCGCCGGTGGTCTACGTGCCGGACGCGTCGCGCGCCGTCGGCGTCGTCACCAAGCTGCTGTCGATCGACCACGCCGCCGATTTCAAGGCCGAGGTCGCCGCCGACTACGAGAAGGTGCGCGCGCAACATGCGAACAAGAAGGGCGTGACGCTGGTGTCGCTCGACGCGGCGCGCGCCAACGCATTGCCGTTCTCCGGCGCGCCGGTGCAACCCAAGAAGACCGGCGTCACCGTGTTGAAGGACATCGACCTCGCGACGCTCGCCGAGTACATCGACTGGGGCCCGTTCTTCCAGACCTGGGACCTCGCCGGCGCCTACCCGAAGATCCTCGACGACGAGAAGGTCGGCGAAGCCGCGCGCGCCGTGTTCAAGGACGGACAGGCGATGCTGAAACAGCTGATCGCCGGGAAGTGGATCACCGCGAACGCGGTGTTCGGCCTGTGGCCGGCGAACCGCGTCGGCGATGACGTCGAGCTCTATACCGACGAGTCGCGCACGATAGTGCTGGCGACCACGCACCACCTGCGCCAGCAGCACGAGCGCCCGTCCGGCAAGCCGCACTACTGCCTGGCCGACTTCGTCGCGCCGAAGGGGACGCCCGACTGGGCCGGCGCCTTCGCCGTCACCGCCGGCCTCGGCATCGAGAAGAAGCTCGCCGAATTCGAGGCGGTGCACGACGACTACCACGCGATCATGCTGAAGTCGCTCGCCGACCGCCTCGCGGAAGCCTGCGCCGAGTGGCTGCACGCGCGCGTGAGGAAGGAGTACTGGGGCTATGCCGCCGACGAGCAGCTCTCGAACGAGCAGCTGATCCGCGAGGAGTACAAGGGCATCCGCCCGGCGCCCGGCTACCCGGCCTGCCCGGACCACACCGAGAAGGGCACGATCTTCGCGCTGCTCGATGCGCCGACGAACGCCGGCATGGCGCTCACCGAGGCCTTTGCGATGACGCCGGCGGCGGCGGTCTCCGGCTGGTACTTCGCCCACCCCGAGGCGCAGTACTTCGCGGTGTCGAAGATCGGCCGCGACCAGCTCGAGGACTGGGCGGCGAGGAAGGGCATGAGCGTCGCCGAGGCGGAACGCTGGCTGGCGCCCATCCTCTAAACGGAAGCGGCGGACAGACGCACGACGAGTGGCACAGCACAGCGGGGCCGGCGATAATGGCGGTTCGCCCCGTGGGCACGCAGCACCAACCTTCACGTATTCGGATGCAGCCATGACTTTCAAGGTATTCATCGACGGCCGGCACGGCACCACCGGCCTGAAGATCGACGAGCGGCTCTCGATCCGCCCGGAGATCGAGATCCTCGCCATCCCCGAGGCGCAGCGCAAGGAACCGGCGGTCAAGGCCGAGTTCATCAACGCCGCCGACGCCGTCTTCCTCTGCCTGCCCGACGCGGCATCGCGGGAGTCGGTCGCCTTGCTGCGCCCGGACAACACGCGTACCCGCTTCCTCGACGCCTCGACCGCGCACCGCACGCACCCGGACTGGGTCTACGGCCTGCCCGAGCTCAACGGCGGCCAGCGCGAGCGCGTGCGCCGCGCGCAGAAGGTCGCCGTCCCCGGCTGCCACGCCAGCGGCTTCATCATGCTGCTGGCGCCGCTGGTCGCCGGCGGCATCGTGCCGAAGGACTACCCGGTCAGCACCTACTCGATCACCGGCTACAGCGGCGGCGGCAAGGAAATGATCGCCAGCTACGAGGAACCGGAAAGCCTGCCCGAGGCGATGAAGAGCCCGCGCTTCTACGCGCTCGGTCTCACCCACAAGCATCTGCCGGAAATGCAGGCGCAGACCGGCCTCGCGCACGCGCCGCTGTTCACGCCGATCGTCGGCAACTTCGCGCAGGGCATGGTCGTCGCGGTGCCGCTGCTGCCGCGCCTGCTGCCGAAGAAGGTGACGCCGGCCGACGTGCAGGCCTATTTCGCCGAGTATTATGCCGGCGAGGTGTTCGTCAAGGTGATGCCGCTCGACGCCGCGCCGCTGCTCGACAACGGCTTCCTGCCGGCGACCGCGTGCAACGACACCAACCGCGCCGAGATCTTCGTCTTCGGCCACGGCGAGCAGATCCTGCTCGCCGCCCGCTTCGACAACCTCGGCAAGGGCGCGTCCGGCGCCGCGATCCAGTGCATGAACATCATGCTCGGCGTCGACGAGGCGACCGGACTGGCAGTCTAGATACGCCGCGGCAACGGAAACGGCCGGAACGGGGGTGCCCGTCCCGGCCGTTTTTTTGGCCGCCGGCGCCGGGTCAGTAGAGCAGGTAGTCCTGCCGCACGCGCGCCCAATCGGCTTCGTCGCGCGCGGCGAGCGCGTCGAGGTCGGCCGGCACCGCCGCCGCGTCGTCGACCCATTCGCGCAGCAGCGGCGAGCCGTTGATCAGGTCGATCGCCAGCCGCTCGTGCTCGTACTCGTAGGCGAAGTCGCGCCACAGCGGGTAGTCGGGCGCGAGCCGGCGCAGCGCCTTGAAGGCCAGCGCCTGCACGCGCCACGGGCGGAACGCGGCGTGGTCGTAGTGCAGCGGGTCCTCGACGTGGATCTGCACGCCATGGCACAGCCGGCCGGCGTGCTTGTGGAAGGTCGGCTCGAACCAGCACTCGCGCAGCACGCAGCCCTTGAGCCAGTGCGGCGCCAGCGCGCGCATCTCGGCGACGACGGCGCGCGCGTCGAGGTCGGGGGCACCGAACAGTTCGAGCGGCCGCGTCGTACCGCGCCCTTCCGACAGCGTCGTTCCCTCCAGCATCACCGTGCCGGCGTAGGCGCGGGCCATCGACAGGTTGGGCGCGTTCGGGCTCGGGTTCACCCAGCTGCGCTCGCCCAACGGCCAGCCGTAGCCGGGCGCGGCGTCCGGCTGCCAGCCGTCCATCGCGACCACCTGGCAGTCGACGTCGAGCTGCAAGGTGGCGACGAACCAGCGCGCCAGCTCGCCCATCGTCAGCCCGTGCCGCATCGGCATCGCACCGGCGCCGACGAAGCTCTCCCAGCCGGGCCTCAGCGTCAGCCCCTCGACCGGGCGGCCGGCCGGGTTCGGGCGGTCGAGCACCCACACCGCCTTGCCGCGCCGCGCCGCGGCTTCGAGCACGTAGCGCAGCGTGGTGATGAAGGTGTAGATGCGGCAGCCGAGGTCCTGCAGGTCGACCAGCAGCACGTCGAAGCTGTCCAGCATCGCCTCGGTCGGCCGCCGCACCTCGCCGTAGAGGCTGAACACCGGGATGCCCAGCAGCGGGTCGACGTAGTCCGGCGACTCGACCATGTTGTCCTGCTTGTCGCCGCGCAGCCCGTGCTGCGGGCCGAAGGCGGCGGTCAATTGCAGCTCGGGCAGCGCGGCGAGCGCATCGAGCGAATGGGTCAGGTCGCGCGTCACCGACGCGGGATGGGCGAGCAGCGCGATGCGCTTGCCGGCGAGCGGGCGGCGCAGGGCGGGGTCGGCGAGCAGGCGGTCGAGGCCGAAGCGGATCTTGGCGGTCATGGTCGTCAGGGCAGGGCCGGCAGCCTCGCGGCGAAGCTGTCGCGGCGGTGGAAATCGGGGCGCCCGGCGGTGTGGCGCAGCGCCCAGTAGGAGAGCTGCGGCGCACCGTCGTCACCGCTTTCCTCGGCGACCAGCGTCAGCGCCAGTTCGCATTCGTCGCCGGCAGGCAGCCAGGCGGTGGCGAGTGCGACCTCGAGCACGAGTTCGTCGCCGTCGGCATGGCAGGCGATCGCCGGCGCCGGCCCGCCCGGCGGCCGCAGCGGCTCCCGGTAGCCGGCGAAGGCGTAGGCCGCCCATGCGCCGGACGGCGAGAAGTTGAACTCGCGGTAGGCGGGGTCGCCCGCGGCGGCGACGAAGGCCTCGCCGCAGGTATGCCGCCACAGTTCGTCGGTGCGCGCCGGAGTCGCCGCCGCCGGCACGCGCAGCCGGGAAAGCTCGCCGGCCAGGCGGAAGGCGATGTGCAGCGTGTCCCCGGCGAACGCGACGCGCGCGCCGACCGCGCGCAGCCCGAGCGCCGGCGTCGCCGGGTGGCAGTGCAGGGTCAGGCAGCCGTCGGCGGGCAGATGCATGGCGGGTCGGAAAGCGGCGGATGACGGGGCGCAGCCATTGTAGTCGACAAGGCCGCCCGCCGGCCTCGGTTACAATGGCGATCGCCCCCGCCGCCATCCGATGCCACCCGCCTTCCGCAGGATTCCGCCCAGCCCGATGACGAACGTCCCGATCGAATCCGGTGCCGATCTGCGCCCGCGCAACACGCTGGCGCTGCCGGCGCGCGCCGCCCGGCTGGCGACAATCCGCTCGGCCGACGAGGCGCGGGCGCTGGCCGCCGACCCGCGCTGGCGCGGCGTGCCGCGCTTCGTGCTCGGCGGCGGCAGCAACCTGGTGCTGTGCGGCGACTTCGCCGGGCTGGTGCTGCAGGCGGCGCTGCCCGGCCGCGCGCTCGCCGGCGAGGACGCCGAAGCCGTCTACGTCAGCGCCGGCGCCGGCGAGAACTGGCACGACTTCGTGCAGTGGACGCTCGCCGCCGGCCACCCGGGGCTGGAGAACCTGTCGCTGATCCCGGGCACCGTCGGCGCGGCGCCGATCCAGAACATCGGCGCCTACGGGCTGGAGGTGTGCGAGCGCTTCGCCCACCTCGACGCGCTCGACCTGGAGACCGGCGAGACGCGCCGCTTCGACGCCGCCGCCTGCCGCTTCGGCTACCGCGACAGCGTCTTCAAGCAGCAGGGCTGGCACCTGTGCGGCCGCTTCCTGATCCTCGCCGTGACCTTCCGCCTGCCTCGGGCGTGGGCGCCGCTGACCGGCTACGCCGAGGTCGCCGCCGAACTCGACCGTTGCGGCATCGCACGGCCGACCGCGGCCGAGGTCGCCGCCGCGGTGGTCGCCATCCGCCGGCGCAAGCTGCCCGACCCGGCGACGATCCCCAACGCCGGCAGCTTCTTCCAGAACCCGGTGGTCGCCGCCGAGCAGGCCGCGGCCCTGAAGGCGGCGCACCCGGCGCTGCCGACCTACGCGCAGGCCGACGGGCGGGTCAAGCTCGCCGCCGGCTGGCTGATCGAGCAGGCCGGCTGGAAGGGCCGCAACCTCGGCCCGGTCGGCATGTACGAAAAGCAGGCGCTGATCCTGGTCAACCGCGGCGGCGCCACCGGCGCCGACGTGCGCGCGCTGGCGGCGGCGGTGCAGGCCGACGTCCGCGCGCGCTTCGGCGTCGCCCTCGAACCCGAGCCGATCTACTTCCCGGCGTAGAGACAGGCGGCGACGCCGGTGGCAACCGCATCGGCCATGCGCTCCCGGCGCGCCGGGTCGGCGAGCAGCAGCTCCTCGTCGCGGTGCTTGATGACGCCGGCCTCGAACAGCACCGCCGGCAGCGTCGTGCGGTAGAGGACGACCAGGTTGTCGTAGACATGCACGGCGTTGCTCTCGTCGGCCCACGGGCGTTTCGGGAAGTGGTGGCGGGTCGGCACGAAGCCGGCGCGGCGCAGCATCGCGCCGATCGCCGACGCGCAGCGGCCGCTCATCTCCGGCGCCGGGTTGTCGCGCGACACGTAGAGCGAGAAGCCGGCGTGCGCGTCGCTGTAGCTCAGCGTCTCGCCGTTCCATTCCCATTCCTGCAGCAGCTCCTCGCGCACCGAATCGTGATGCAGCGACAGGAAGAAGTCGGCGCCCGCCGCCGCCTGCGGCCGTGCGGCGAGGCTGCCGATCGCGCCGTCGAAGTTGACCGCGCGCACCGTGATGCCGCGCGCTTCCAGCGCCGGCGCGAGCGCCTGCGCGAAGTC
The DNA here is from genome assembly GCF_016858125.1 of Azospira restricta. NCBI lineage: Bacteria > Pseudomonadati > Pseudomonadota > Betaproteobacteria > Rhodocyclales > Rhodocyclaceae > Azospira > Azospira restricta. The sequence goes on along the minus strand of NZ_CP064781.1, from coordinate 720,093 downwards.
GCGGTTGAATTCGAACTCGCCCCGGCCGCGGGCGCTGATCGCGCCCGGGTCGGCGAGGCCGTGGCCGACGTCGAGCGCGACTTCGGCGGCATGGGCCGCGGACAGCGCCAGCACCGCGGCTACAATGAACGTTCTTCGCTTCATCGCCGGAATTTAACCATGCCGCCCCGTCTCGTCCATTTCGCCGACCCGCTGCCGCCGCCCGCCACCGACCGGCCGGCGCCCGAGCGCGCGCTCGGCCCGTCGCCGCTGCGCACCACCTGGGAGGCCTACGCCGCGGCCGACGGCCTGTCGATCGGCGAGTGGGCCTGCGAACCCGGGGCCTGGCGGATCGCCTTCCACGACCGCCGCCACGAGTTCTTCCACGTCCTCGAAGGCCGCCTGCGCATCGTCGACGAGGACGGCCGCGCGCGCGAGTTCGGCGCCGGCGACGCCGGTGTGATCCCGGCCGGCTTCCGCGGCACCTTCGAGGTGCTGGCAGCGGTCAGGAAGCGCTACGTGATGATCGACCCGCCGGCTTGACAGCCCCCGGCCCCGGGCAAAGAATCGGGCCATGAGCGACCCCGGTCAGACCACTCTTGCGTTGTCGAACCCGCTGGACGGCTGGATGGCGGTCGTGGTCGGCGGCCTCGCGCTGGCGCTGGTGCTCGCCGCGCTGCTGATCGAGATCGGCCGCCGCCGCCGGCTCGCCGACGACCTGGCGGCGAACGCGGCGAACTACCGGATGCTGTTCGACAGCAATCCGAACCCGATGTACGTCTACGACGTCGACTCGCTCGAACTGCTCGCGGTCAACCAGACGCTGCTCGGCCACTACGGCTACGCCGCCGCCACCGAGCTGGTCGGCCAGCCGGTGTTGACGCTGCATGCGGAGATCGAGCGCGAAGCGGTGCGGCAGACCATCGCCCGCCTGGCGAGCAGCGGCGAGGGCCAGTTCAAGCGGCGCTGGCTGCACCTGCGCAAGGACGGCGAGTGCTTCCCGGTCGAGATCTTCTCGCAGCCGATGCGCTACGCCGGCCACCAGGCGCGCATGGTGGTCGCCCGCGACCTCGGCGATCAGGTCAAGGCGGAATTGGAGCTGCTCAGCCAGCGCCACTTCCGCGAATCGCTGCTCGAGGCGCTGCCGCTGCCGGTCTTCTACAAGGACCGCGACGGCCGCTATCTCGGCCTCAACGACGCCTTCCTCAGCTTCTTCGGCGCCAGCCGCGAGCATTTCGTCGGCAAGACCGCCTGGGATATCGCGCCGCGCGAGCTGGCCGCGCGCTACCAGGCGGCCGACGACGACCTCTACGCGCACCCCGACGACACGCAGGTGTACTCGGCGCAGGTGATGACCAAGACCAACGGCCTGCGCGACGTGATCTTCACCAAGGCCGTCTTCCGCGACCACCAGGGGCAGGTCGCCGGCCTCGTCGGCACCGTGCTCGACGTCACCGAGCGCGAGGCCGCCGACCGCGCGCTGCGCGAGAGCCGCGCCGAACTGGCGCAGATCCTCGAGAACAGCCCGCTGCCGATCTTCGTGATCGACGCCGAGCACCGCGTCGTCGTCTGGAACCCCGCCTGCGAGCGGACCTTCGGCGTGCCCGCGGCGCAGATCCTCGGCAGCCACCGGCAGTGGAGCCCGTTCTATCCGAGCGAGCGGCCGGTGATGGCCGACATCGTGCTCGAAGGCGGCCGCGAACCCGACGTCGCGCGCTACTACGAGAACCGCTACCGCCGCTCGCCGGTCAACCCGGAAGCCTACGAGGCCGAGGACTTCTTCCCGCACCTCGGCGACGGCGGCCGCTGGCTGTTCTTCACCGCGTCGCCGCTGCGCGACTCGAGCGGCAAGGTGGTCGGCGCGATCGAGACCCTGCTCGACATCACCGAGCGCAAGCGCGCCGAGGAACAGGCGCGCGAGCTGAACGAGCGGCTCGAGGCGCGCGTGCTGCAGCGCACGCAGGACCTGGCGCGGGCCAACGAGGAGCTGCGGCTGGCGATGCGGCAGCTGGTGCAGACCGAGAAGCTGGCGTCGCTCGGCAGCCTGGTCGCCGGCGTCGCGCACGAGCTGAACACGCCGCTCGGCAACGTGCTCACCGTCGCCACGACGCTGCGCGACCGCACCGAGGACTTCGTCGCCGCGGTGTCCTCGGGCGAGGGCCTGCGGCGGTCGACGATCACCGAGTACACCAACGGCTGCCTGGAAGCGGCGCGCATCGTCGAGCGCAACGCGCAGCGCGCGGCCGACCTGATCGGCAACTTCAAGGAAGTGGCGGTGGACCAGACCAGCACGCGCCGTCGCCGCTTCGACCTGCGCGAGGTGATCGACGAGCTGCTGGCTACGCTGCAGCCAACGCTGCGGCGGACGACACACCAGATCAGCGTCGAGGTACCGTCGGGAATCGTCCTCGACAGCTACCCGGGACCGCTCGAGCAGATTCTCGGCAACCTGATCATGAATTCGCTGCTGCACGGCTTCGAGCACGTCGCCGACGGCCGCATCCGGCTCACCGCCGAAGCCGACGACGACGCGGTCCGCCTCGGCTACAGCGACAACGGTGCCGGCATGGGCGAGGAGACCGCGCAGCATGCCTTCGATCCCTTCTTCACCACCAAGCTCGGCAAGGGCGGCAGCGGCCTCGGCCTGTACATCGTCTACAACCTGACCACCGCCGTCCTCGGCGGCAACATCGCGCTGAAGAGCGCCGCCGGCGAGGGCGCGCATTTCGACCTGGTGCTGCCGCGGGTGGCGCCGCGCCTCGCCGAGCCGGCGGAAGGGCAGTGAGCGGCGCCGGCCGCCGCCGGCCTACTTGTCGAAATCGCGCGGCGCTTCCCAGAGGACGAAGCCGTCCTTCTTGCGCGCGGTCAGCTCGAGCAGCTCGATGAACGGCTGCGCGCGCTGGCCGAGGCTGACGCGTTGCGGCGCCTCGTCGTCGTCGCCCTCGTCCGCCGGAGCGCTGCCGCGGTCGGCGGCGACCGCCTGGCGCAGGCGGGCGACGATCTCCGGCACCTGCTCGGCGAGGATCACGCCGCGCGCCGTACACTCCTTGCCGGCCGCCTGCAGCAGGCGCCGCGCCACGTCGGCGAACATCAGCATCTCGCCGGCAACATTCGAATCGAACCTGACAAGCATTTGCTCTTCTCCCTGCGGCCCCGGCCGCCGATTGCCATTGTCCGCCTTTTTCGGCGGCCGCAAGCAGCGGCACCGGGCTTGACTGCGGCACTGGCAGGAGGATTATCCGGATTTCATGGACCGCGATCATTCTCCGCCGCCGGCCGTCGCCCCCGGCGGCCTCTCCTGGCCGCTGCTGGTCGGCACGGCGGCCTTCCTGCTGCTGCTGGCGCAGCCGGCGCTGCTCAACGACGGCGACACCTACTGGCACATCGCCACCGGCCGCTGGATCGTCGCGCACGGCGCGGTGCCGGCGACCGACCCCTTCTCGCACACGTTGCCCGGCGCGCCCTGGACCGCGCACGAATGGCTGGCCGAAGTGCTCTTCGCCGCTGCCCATGCCGCCGCCGGCTGGGCCGGCGTGAGCGCACTCACCGCTGCCGCCGCGGCGGCGACACTGGCGCTGCTGACACGCTACCTGCTGCGCCACCTGGCGCCGATCCACGCGCTGGCCGGCGTCGCGCTGGCGGCGAGCCTGATGCTGCCGCACCTGCTGGCGCGGCCGCATGCGCTGGCGACGCCGCTGCTCGTCTGGTGGACGATCGCGCTGGTCCGCGCACGCGAGGCCGGCGGCACGCCCGGACTGCCGGCGCTCGCCGCGCTGCTGCTGTGGGCCAACCTGCACGGCAGCTTCCCGCTGGCGCTGCCGCTGGCCGCCGCCTTCGCCGGCGAGGCCGTGCTCGCCGCGCCGGCGGCGCGGCGACGCGCGACGGCGAGGAACTGGCTGCTGTTCGTCGTCGCCGCCTTCGCGGTCACGCTGCTGACGCCGCACGGCCTCGACGGCTGGCGCTTCGCCGCCGATTTCCAGCGCCTCTCGTTCAGCCTCGCCCGCCTCGGCGAATGGCGCTCGCCCGACTTCCAGCGGCTGCAGCCGCTCGAGCTCTGGCTGCTCGCCGGCGCCGCGCTGGTCCTCGCCCGCGGCCTGCGCCTGCCGCCGCTGCGCATCGCGCTGCTCCTCGGCCTGCTGCATCTGGCGCTGCAGCACGTGCGCCACGGCGAACTGCTCGGCCTGCTGGCGCCGGTGATCGTCGCCCAGCCCTTCGCCGCGCAGCTGGCGACGGCCGAGCGCGGACAGGCCGGCGGCCTCGACCGCTGGTTCACGGCACGGACGGCGCCGGCCAGCCGCCTCGCCGGCGCCCTCGCGTTCGCCACGATGCTCGTCGCGACGCTGCTCGCCGCGCGGGCGGAGACGCTGCGCCCGGCCGCCGCGGCGACGCCGGCCGCGGCGCTGCAGGCGGCGCGCGCCGCAGCACCGGCGGGACCGGTGTTCAACGCCTACGAGTTCGGCGGCTACCTGATCTACGCCGGCGTCCCGCCGTACATCGATGCGCGCGCCGACTTCTACGGCGACGCCTTCGTCGCCCGCTTCTACCGCGCGGTGACGCTGGACCCGCCCGACCTGCTGCCGCAGCTGCTGGAGCAGCACAGGATCGGCTGGACGCTGCTGCAGCCGGGCCTGCCGGCGGTCGGCCAGCTCGACCGGCTGCCCGGCTGGCGCCGCCTCTACGCCGACGGGACGGCGGTGGTACACGTCCGGACGCCCCCCTGAGCCCTGCCTGTTGTCATAAATCGCGGAGTGGGGAAGAATAGGCCTCGGCAAACGGAGGAGGGGACCATGTCCGAGACCAGGGAGGTACCCAGGGCCACCTGCGAGCTGGAGCAGTGGGTGCTGACCGAGATCGGCAAGCGCCGGCGCAGCGGCGAGGCGGTGAGCGCGATGCTGGCCGGCGTCGGCGCCGAGGTGCAGGCGCAGCGCATGGCCGATGCCGGCGCGCGCGTGCTGCTGCTCTCCGACCAGCCGGCGGCCGGCCGTGCCGACATCGACTGCCTGCCGTTCGCCACCGTCGGCGACGGCCCGCTGCCGCACGAACCCTTCGACCTGATCCTCAGCCAGCGCACGCTGTGCGGCATGCGCTACGACGAAGCCAAGCGCCGCCTGCGCGGCCTGCTGCAGCGGCTGAAGATCGGCGGCAAGCTGTTCATCTCGCTCTACGGCATCCATTCCGAGCTCGGCGACCACTACGCCGACGGCAGCAAGCTGGTCAGCGACCGCTTCGCGCCGGTGACGCCGGCGCTGGCCGAGCGCTACGGGCTGGCCGGGCCGGTCTGCCTCTATTCCGAGCGCAACCTGTTCTCGCTGCTGATGGAAGCCGGCGGCGCGGTGATCAAGACCTCGACCAGCGCACTCGGCCATGTGCGCGGCATTGCCGCCCGCATCTGAGCGACGGGTGTGGCACAGCACGAGGAAGTCCTCCGCGGCGTCTGAGCGCCCGGCCGGCGGCGCTTTACCGGGATGTTTCCGGGGGCTGGCGGAACGGCCGCCGCGACTGCGGTAGAATTGCCGCGTCGCAACATCCCCGGAAGCCCCATGTCCGACCTCCAGCACCTCTTCGAGAAAAACCGCGCCTGGTCCGAGTCGATCCGCCAGGACGACCCCGATTTCTTCCAGCGCCTGTCGCGCCTGCAGGCGCCCGAGTACCTGTGGATCGGCTGCTCCGACTCGCGCGTGCCGGCGAACCAGATCGCCGGCCTGCTGCCGGGCGAGGTCTTCGTCCATCGCAACGTCGCCAACCAGGTCGTGCACAGCGACCTCAACTGCCTGTCGGTGCTGCAGTACGGTGTCGACGCGCTGCGCGTCAAGCACGTGCTGGTCGTCGGCCACTACGGCTGCGGCGGCGTCAAGGCGGCGCACCAGAACCTGCGCCTCGGCCTGGTCGACAACTGGCTGCGCCATATCCAGGACGTGAAGCAGAAGCACGCCGCGAAACTGGCCGGCATCGGCGACGAAAAGGCGCTGATCGACCGCCTTTGCGAACTTAACGTCATCGAACAGGTGCTGAACGTGTGCCAGACGACGGTGGTCCAGGAAGCCTGGAACCGCGGCCAGGCGCTGACGATCCACGGCTGGATCTTCGGGCTGACCGACGGCCTCGTGCGCGACCTCGGCATCTCCATCGAATCGCCGGCGAACGTGCAGGCAACGTACGAGAAAGCGCTCGCCGCGCTCGAAACCGTCGCCTGACCCCGCGATGCGCATCGGCGTCGATCTCGGCGGCACGAAGATCGAGGCGGCCGCCTTCGACGGCCTCCGGGAGCTCGCGCGCCGACGCATCGCCACCCCGGCCGGCGACTATCGCGCTACCGTCGGCGCTGTCGCCGCGCTGGTCGAGGCGCTGGAAAACGAGCTCGGCCGGCGCGGCTCGGTCGGCATCGGCACCCCCGGCGCCGCCTCGGCGCTGACCGGCCGCATCAAGAACGCCAACTCCACCTGCCTGATCGGCCAGCCGCTGCAGCGCGACCTGCAGGCGCTGCTGCAGCGCGAAGTGCGGCTGGCCAACGACGCCAACTGCTTCGCGCTGTCGGAAGCCGTCGACGGCGCCGGGCAGGGCGCCGCCGTCGTCTTCGGCGTCATCCTCGGCACCGGCGTCGGCGGCGGCCTCGTCGTCCATGGTCGGGTGCTCGCCGGCGCCAACGCGATCGCCGGCGAATGGGGACACAACCCGCTGCCGGCGCCGGACGCCGACGAGATCCCGGCACCGCCGTGCTATTGCGGCCGCGCCGGCTGCGTCGAGACCTGGCTGTCCGGCCCCGGCCTGGCGCGCGACCACGCCGCGATCGCCGGCGAGACGCTGACCCCGGAAGCGATCGCGGCGCGCGCCGAGGCTGGCGATGCCACGTGCGCGGCGACGCTCGCGCGCTACGAGACGCGACTCGCGAAAGCGCTGGCAACGGTGATCAACATCGTCGATCCGGACGTGATCGTTCTCGGCGGCGGCATCTCCAAGCTCGACCGGCTGTACGCCAGCGTGCCGCGCCTGTGGGCGCCGCACGTCTTCTCCGACCACATCGCCACCCGCCTGGCGAAGCCCGTGCACGGCGATACGTCCGGCGTGCGCGGCGCCGCCTGGCTGTGGCCCGAGGACGCCCGATGAGCGCCCCGACCGTGACCCTCTACACCGGTACCCCGCGCTACATCGGCGACGAGGGGCAGTTCAGCGCGATCTGGAAGCAGCCGGCGGCCGGCCCGCTGCGCATCACGAAGGCGGGGCTGGCCGGCGACGTGCAGGCCGACCGCCGCGTGCATGGCGGCCCGGAGAAGGCGGTGCACCACTACGCCGGCGAGAACTACGCCAGGCTCGCCGCGCGCTTCCCGCAGGTGGCGGAGGCGCTGGTCGTCGGCAGCATCGGCGAGAACATCTCGACCGTCGGCCTCGACGAGACGAGCGTCTGCATCGGCGACGTCTTCCGCATCGGCAGCGCCGTGCTGCAGGTCTGCCAGCCGCGGCGGCCATGCTGGAAGATCGATGCCCGCTACGGCGTCGCCGGCATCACCGCGCATATCGTCGACTCGGGGCTGACCGGCTGGTACTACCGCGTGCTCGAGGAGGGCGTCGCTGCCACCGGCGACGCCTGCGAACACCTCGAGCGGCCGGCCGGCGCGGTGACGCTCGCCGCGCTGTGGACCGCCTGGCACCATCACCGCCCGGACGCCGCCGCGCTCGCCGCGCTGGCCGCCGCCCCCGGGCTGACGTCGGCGTGGACGCAGAAGATCCGCGACCGCCTCGACTGGCTGGCGGCGAACCCGGGCACGCCGGCGGCGCCGGCACGCCAAGGCTGATGCCGCTCTCCCGCCTGCTGCTGCCGTTCGCGGCGGCCTACTTCCTGTCCTATTTCTACCGCACCGCGAACGCGGTGATCGGCCCCGAACTGGCGCGCGAGCTCGCGCTGTCGGCCGGCGACCTCGGCCTGTTGACCAGCACCTACCTGCTCGCCTTCTGCCTCGCGCAGCTGCCGCTCGGCATGCTGCTCGACCGTTTCGGCGCGCGCCGCGTCGAGTCGGCGCTGCTGCTCTTCGCCGCTGCCGGCGCCGCCGCCTTCGCGCTGGCCGGCGGCCTGCCCGGGCTGGCAACGGCACGGGCAGCGATCGGACTCGGCGTCTCGGCCTGCCTGATGGCCGCCTTCAAGGCCTTCTCGCAGTGCTACCCGGCGGACCGGCAGGCCTCGCTGACCGGCTGGATGATGACCGCCGGCGGCCTCGGTGCGCTCGCCGCGACGGCGCCGCTGGAAGCGCTGCTGGCACTCGCCGGTTGGCGCGAGATCTTCTGGCTGCTGGCCGCGGCGACGCTGGCGGCGGCCGTCTGGCTGTTCCTCGGCGTCGCCGACCCGCCGGCCGCGACGCCCACCGGCATCGGCCTCGCCGCGCAGTGGCGCGGCGTGCGGCAGATCTTCGCCAGCCGCCACTTCTGGCGCTTCGCACCGCTCGGGCTGACGCTGACCGGCGGTTTCATGGCGGTGCAGGGCCTGTGGTCGATCGCCTGGCTGATGCAGGTGAACGGCTACACCCGCGCCGAGGCCGCCGACCACCTGGCAGCGATGAGCTTCGCGATGCTGTTCACCTACGTCGGCATCGGCCTGCTGGCGACGCGGCTGGCGCATCGCGGCATCCCGCCGATCCGGCTGCTGGCCGGCGGCGTCGGCCTGTCGATCGTGATGCTGGCGCTGATCGCCGGCGAGGCGCTGCCATGGACACGCGCGCTGTGGATCGCCTACGGTGCCTGCGCCGGCTTCGGCACGCTCGGCTACGCGCAGACCGCGGCCGGCTTCCCGCTGGCGCTGGCCGGTCGTGCGACTACCGCCTACAACCTGCTGGTCTTCGCCGGCGCCTTCGGCGCGCAGTGGGGGATGGGGCTGTTGATCGACCTGCTCGTCGCGTACGGGCGGAGCCCGGCCGACGCGCTGCGCGCGGTGTTCGCCACGCTGCTGGCACTGCAGATCGCCGCCTACGCGGCCTTCGTGCTCGCCGGGCGGCGGCGCTGAGCACGGGAGACAGGCCCGCCTCATACGCGCGGGTCGGGCCGAAAGGTATCCGTCGTGCGCGGGCGCCGCAGACCGGCGGTGGGCGAATTCCTGCCGGCGGAACGGCGCGCCGTTCGCGCCCGCCGAACGGCGCTCGCCGCCTCGGCGAAATCTGCTCTAATAGCGCAGCCCCGCCCCGGACCTCCGGCATGACCGACCTCGACAACGCCCGCTGAGCGCGCGATGGAACTGATCAACCCGCGCACCTTCCTGATCGTCGCCAACCTGCTCGGCCTGCTCTGCGCGCTCGTGCTGTGGGTGCAGGCGAAGAGCTTCCCGGCCGACATCGGCGGCCTGCGCGACTGGGCGAAGGCGGTCGTGCTGATGGGCTGTGCCTCCGGCCTCGCCTCGCTGCGCGGGCTGATCCCCGACGCCTTCGCCATCGTCCTCGCCGCGGCGCTGCTGCTGTCCGGCGAGCTGCTGCTGGTGATCGGCCTGTTGCGCTACAGCGGGCGCACGCCGCAATGGCGGCCGGCGGTGGACGCGGTCGCCGGCCTCGTGCTGCTGGTCGCCTGGCTGACCTGGGGCAGCCCCAGCTACCCGGGCCGCATCTTCATCATGGCGCTCGCGCACATCGCCTTCTTCGCGCTCGGCGCCTGGCTGGCGCAGCAGGCGAAACCGGCCGGCTTCGGCAGCCGGCTGCTGTCGGCGATGTTCGTGCTCGGCGTCGCCGTCGCCGTGCTGCGCATCGCCACGCTCAGCACCGACTTCGCCGGCGCCGACGAGGCCTTCGACCGCGACCCGATCCAGCAGGTGTACCTCGGCGCCTTCTCGCTCGGCATCCTCGGCCTCTCCATCGGCTTCATCCTGATCGCCAACGAGCGCCTGCGCGAGGAGCTCGAATACCTGGCCACGCGCGACCCGATGACCGGCGCCTTCAACCGCCGCGCCTTCTTCGCCCGCGCCGAGATCGAGTGGGCGCGCGCGGCGCGCTCGCGGCGGCCGCTGGCGGCGATCGTCTCCGACATCGACTTCTTCAAGAAGGTGAACGACACGCACGGCCACCACGTCGGCGACCTGGTGATCAAGGACTTCGCCCGGCGCGCCGGCGGCATGCTGCGGCTGCCCGACATCCTCGCCCGCTTCGGCGGCGAGGAGTTCGTCATCCTGCTGCCGGAGACCGGCCTGCAGGACGGCTGCCGCGTCGCCGAGCGCATCCGCCAGGAGATCGAGAAGCGCCGCGACAAGGCGCTGCCGCCCTACACCGTCAGCCTCGGCGTCGCCGTCGCCGGCGACGACGGCCCGGCCGACCTGGAAGCGCTGCTGGCGGTCGCCGACGCGGCGCTCTACCGCGCCAAGCAGGGCGGACGCAACCGCGTCGAGGCCTAGGCGATCCCCGCCGACACGCGCTATCCGCCGTCGCGCCGCTGCATCTCGGCCAGCGCCGCCATCAGCCACGAGCGCATGCCGATGACGATGGTGTAGGGCCGGCGCTGCTCGGGCGGCAGCTTCTGGTCGGCGAGGTGCTGGTTGGAGAAATCCTGGCCGATGCGCGCCAGCCGCTCGCGGAAGGAGTTGGCCAGCCCGCGGCCGATCTCGCCGTGCACCACCATCAGCATCTCCGACTCGCCGTCGAAGCCGCCGGCGAAGTAGTCGTCGAGCACCTCCCTGCGGAAGAACTCCATCACCGGCCCCTGCGGCCGCCAGCGGAAGCCCTTCGCCACCTTCAGCCGGTAGCGGTTGCCGGGGCGCAGGTCGATGATGCCGAGACGGTCGAGCTGGGTCAGGCAGCGCACCAGCTCGGCGTCGGACAGGCGGTAGGTGGTGCAGATTTCCTCGGCCGGCAGCTGGCTCAGCGCGCAGATGGCGACGACCAGCAGCTGGCGGTCGGCGACCACCGCCTTCTCCTGCGCCAGCGTCAGCTCGAGCAGCAGCGGCTGCGTGTCGGCGACGCGGCGGGCGAGGTCGGCGAAGTCGAGGGTGAGCGCGCGGCAGATCTCGTCGATGCGCGACAGCGGCATGTCGCCGCTCTTCGAGAACATGCGCTTGACGCTCGACTCGGCCATCCCCAGCCGCGCGGCGAGCGCGGCGTAGGTGAGGCCGGCGGCCTTGAGCTCGCCCTTGAGCAGGGCGACGAGGTCGGCAGTGGTGCTCACAGTGGGCGCCTCCGGGGAAAGTATCCGACAACGATACTACAGGTCCGTCGATCAGGCACGCCGGCGCTTTTCCTTGTACCGGAGCGACCCCTTGCCGATGATGGACTCGTCATCCGACACCCGTACAAGGAGCTGCCCCATGGAAACCCCCGCCCATTCCCCCGTCCGTACCGTCCTCCGCGACACCCGCGCCTGGCGCCTGCAGGTCTGGGTCTCCTTCGCCCTCGCGCTGCTCGTCTGCGGCAGCGGACTGGCCTGGCTGCCGGGCGCCGACCTCGACCGCGCGTTCATGGTGATGGGCTACGTGTTCTGCCTGTCCACCGCCTTCGCGCTGGCCAAGTTCGTCCGCGACAACGCCGAGCGCCCCGCCGACACGCCGCTGTGGTCGCTGGTGGTGTGGGGCGGCTTCGCGCTGGCGATGGCGCTGACCGGCTGGGGGCTGTGGCGGATGGAGATCAACCCGACCTGGAAGGCCTACCTGCTGGTCAGCTGGCTGTACCTGATCTCGACGGCCTTCACGCTGGCCAAGACGCTGCGCGACGCCTTCGAGGCCGAGCGGCTGGAACACGGCGACGCACCGGCCACCGAGCAATGAACCAGTACTGGAGAACGACGATGAGAACGCATCCGCATCCTTCCCGCCGCCGCCTGCTCGCGGCCTGCTGCACGGCGTTGCTGCTGCCGCTCGCGCTGGGCGCGCCGCGACCGGCCGCCGCCAACCACGGGGGCCACCCCGGCGCCCCGGAAGCCAGCGCCGCCTCCAGCCTGTCGCTGTCGCTGCCGGTGGCGGTGCTGGTCGCGGCGCCGGCGATGTTCCTCGCCGCCGGCGCGATGCTCAGCGTGGTCGCCGTCGAGGCCTCGGCCGCCGGCACCGTCTGGGTCGTCCGCCGCGCCTCCGACGGCGCCACCGCCAGCCTGGAATTCTCGGGCGAGCTCGCCGCCGCGTCGGCGGTCGGCGTCGGCACCGCGCTGTCGGTGACCGCGGTCGCCGCCGGCTGGCTGCTGTCGGCCGCCGGCGAGGTGCTCTGCCTGGTGCCGAACGCGCTCGGCGAGTCGCTGCTCTACAACGAACGGATCCGCTGACCATGCGCGCGCATAACGGGTGGCAGACGCTTATTGGCGCCGTGCTGCTTGCCGCCGTCCTCGGCAGCGGCAGTGCGCAGGCCGGGCAGACCTGCGAGGCGAGGCGGCCGACGGTCGAATCGATGGCGCGCGACCTGGCACTCGCGGCGAGCGTCGCCGCCGAACTCGACGCGCTGGCGGCGAACGAGGGCGCCGAGGTCGTGCTGCTCGCCCGCGCCGGGCAGGACCTGCGCGAGTACGGGCTGCGCTGGTCGCACCTCGGCATCGCCTACCGCGACCGCGCGGCGCTCGCCGGCCGCGGTGCCTGGCGCGTGGTGCACAAGCTGAACCAGTGCGGCAGCGACCGCAGCGCGCTGTACCGGCAGGGGCTCGCCGAGTTCTTCGCCGACGGCCTGTTCGCGCATGAGGCCGGCGTCGTCGCGCTGGCACCGCCGCTCGCCGCGCGCGTCGCCGCGCAGCTGCAGGACAACCGGCTGCTCGCGCAGCTGCACGAGCCGCGCTACAACATGCTCGCCTACCCGTGGTCCGGCCCGTACCAGCAGAGCAACCAGTGGGCGATCGAGACGCTGGCGCTGCTCGCCGACCCGGCGGTGCGCAGCCGCGCCGCGGCGCGCGCCTGGCTGCGCCGCCACGACTACCGCCCGGACACCATCCGGCTGTCGGCGGTGAAGCGGCTCGGCGCGCGCATCGGCAGCGCGCATATCGCCTTCGACGACCACCCCTTCGACCGGCGCATGGCCGGTCGCATCGACACCGTCACCGCCGATTCGGTGTTCGCCTGGGCGCCGCGCGCCGGGATCGGCGGCGCGCCGCGCGTGCTGCGCCCGCGGCCTTCAGGCGGCGGTCCCGGCGACGGCTTCGGGCGCGGACTCCGCCACGTTGAGGTCGATTTGCTGCAGCGTGCCGGCGCGGCCGTCCTCGTGGAGATAGACGCCGCTGCGCCAGACCTGGCCGCGGGCGTTGTTGTCGGTGTCCTTCAGCGCGAACGGGGTCCACGCGCTGTCCAGGTGCAGCGCGCCGACGCCGGTCTCCTTGAGCGGCTTCAGCGCGCCGTCCGGGAACCAGACGCCGAGCGCGGCGAAGGCCGGATCGGCGTCGTCGAGCCAGCCGTTGCCGTCGCCGTCGAACTGCCGCAGATCATCGAAGCCGTTGCCTGAGAGCGCACCGAACAGTTCGCGGCCGTCGTCGATGCGGCCGTTGCCGTTGGCGTCGAGCGCCAGGTAGCCGCTGCCGTTGGCGAGCACCGGCAGCGACTCGGCGCTGCCGTCGGCATCGAGGTCGAAGTCGAAGCGCAGGTCGGTGAGGTCGGCGGCCTTGCCGTCGTAGTTGATCACCAGCGGGTCGCGGAACTCGACGCGGCCGCGCTCCTCGTATTCGCGCGTGCATTCGAACTCGCGGCACATCGACAGCGAGAGGTCGAAGTCGATCTCGCGGCCATCGGCGGTGCGCACCTTGCCGCCGGCGCTGAACTCGGTGCGCTCCTTCTCGGCGATGTGCTCGACGACGCGGCGGCTCCACTCCAGTGTGCGCGTACGCGCCGGCGGGTCGAGCGCGACTGCTCCGGCGGGGGAGGCGGGGGAGGCGGGGGAGGCGGCAGACCGTTCCGGCAAGGCGGCAATCTCGTCCACCCGGCAGCGGCATTTTTCGCCCGTCAGCAGCTCCATCATCGACGCGATCAGCTGCTGCAGCATCAGCCGCACGCGGCGGCCGTCATCGGCCGCCGGCGCCGCCGCGGGCGGGGCGGCGGCACTGACTTCCTGCAGCACGCCGCGGAAGCTGAAGCGGGTTTCGGCCTCGATGCGGTGCTGCTGCGCCAGCGTGTGCCGGGCGTCGAGGCGGACGCCGGATTCCTCGATTTTCATGATCGCTCTCCAGTGGGTTCGGGAACGGCTTCCTGCAAGGCGCATGCCATGCCGCGGTGCACGATTGCACCCGGCATGCCGCGGGAGTAGCCTGCAGCGGCAACGGGACCGGCGAGTCCCGCATCCTGTCGGGGAGGCACCATGGATTCGATCGCCGCGCACAAGTCGCCCGAGCTGGAGCAGCTTGAACTGATCCAGCGGCTGGGCCGTATCGGCTACTGGGAGTACGACCCGGCGACGCATTCGTTCACGCTGCCGCCGCATTCGCTGGAACTGCTGTCGTCGCTGATCGGCTGCGCGCGCGACGTTGCGCCGAACCTGCGCGAGGTGATGGACGACGCCGAGCGCCGGCGCTTCCTCGGCGCGCTCGAGCTGGCGGTGAAGGGACAGCTGTCGCTGCACCTGGAACTGCAGCTGGCGAGCTTCCACGGGCGGCGGGCGGCGATCGTGGTCAAGGGCGTTCCGGTCGCGCGCGGCGACGCCTTCCGCTTCGCCGGCACCTTCCACGACATCACCCACGAGAAGCAGGTCGAGAGCGAGCGCGAGGAGGTGCTCAGCCAGCTGCACGCGGTGATCGGCGGCCTGCCGGTCGGCGTCACGGTGTTCGACGAGGACTTGCGCCTGCTCTTCTGGAACGACCACATCTACGACATCCTCGGCCTGCCGCAGGGTGCGGTGTACAAGTACGTGCGCTTCGAGGAGCTGATCCGCTACCCGGCGCGGCGCGGCGAGTACGGGCCGGGCGACCCGGAGGAACTGGTCGCGCAGCGCACGGCGCTGGCGCGCAGGTTCGAGCCGCACCGCTTCGAGCGCGCCGCGCGCGACGGGCGCACGCTGCTCGTCGACGGCTATCCGTTCCGCTTCGGCGGCAGGATCTCCGGCTTCGTCACCACCTACACCGACATCACCGAGCAGAAGCGCAACGCCGAGCAGATCGTGCACCAGAACCAGATGCTGAAGGCGATCATCGACAACTTCCCCGGCGCGATCTCGCTGTTCGACGGCAACCTCAGGCTGGTCGCCAGCAACCCGCTGTTCAAGACGCTGCTCGACCTGCCGGCGACGCTGGTCGACCGCGACGACGCCTACTTCGAGGACTTCATCCGCTTCAACGCGGACCGCGGCGAGTACGGCCCCGGCGACCCGCAGGCGCAGGTGGCGGCGGTCATGGCGCGGGCGCGCAGTTTCCAGCCGCACAAGATCGAGCGCGTGCGGCCGAACGGGGTTGCGCTGGAGATCATCGGCGCGCCGATCCCCGGCGGCGGCTTTGTCACCATCTACATCGACATCACCGAACGCAAGCGCGCCGAGGAGCAGATCCGCACGCTGGCGCTGCAGGATGCGCTGACCCGGCTGCCCAACCGCCTCAGCCTCAACGACCAGATTGAGGCGGCGCTGCGGCGGGCGCGCGAGAAGGGCGAGGCCTTCGCGCTGCTGTTCCTCGACCTCGACGGCTTCAAGAACGTCAACGACTCGCTCGGCCACGATACCGGCGATGCGCTGCTGATCCAGGTCGCGCGGCGGCTGCAGGAGGCGGTGCGCGAAACCGACACCGTCGCCCGGCTCGGCGGCGACGAGTTCGTGCTGCTGTTGCGCGACATCGACAGCGCGGCGGCGCCGGTGCGCATCGCCGATGACATCATCGCCCGCCTGGCGCAGCCGTTCGTGCTCGAATCGCTGACGACGCAGATCGGCACCTCGATCGGCATCGCGCTGCACCCGGCCCACGGCGACAACCGCGAGGCGCTGCTGAAGGCCGCCGACGAGGCGATGTACGCAGCCAAGGCGGCCGGCCGCGGCCGCTGGCGGCTGGCCGGCGGCGCGACCGACTGACGCGGCGGGGCCTCGGCCCGGAACTTCAGAATTCGAGCGGATCGACTTCCAGGTGCCAACGCAACCGTGACGGCGCCTTGATCGTTTCCACCGCCTGCCGCCACTCGCCGAGGAAGGCCTGCAGCGCCGGCCGCGACGGCGATTCGGCGAGCAACTGGCCGCGCTCCAGGTTGGCGAGCTTGGCCAGGCGCATCGGCACCGGGTCATACAACGTTACCGCCGGGTGCGCCTCGGCGCCCGGCCAGGCGCGCGCGCTGGCGAGGAAGGCGATGGCGTCGGCCATCTGCGGCGCCTCGGCGCGCAGCATCGCCTGGAAGCCGTAGGGCGGAAAGCCGGCGACCTTGCGCTCGGCCAGCTGCGTCGCGGCGAAGGCCGGGTAGTCGTGGTTCACGACGGCGGCGTAGAGCGGATGGTCCGGGTACTGCGTCTGGATCAACACCTCGCCCGGCAGTTCGGCGCGGCCGGCGCGACCGGCGACCTGCATCAGCTGCGCGAACAGCCGCTCCGGTGCGCGGCAGTCGGCGGCGAACAGCGCGGCGTCGGCGCCGACGACGCCGACCAGCGTCAGCTTCGGGAAGTCGTGGCCCTTGGCCAGCATCTGCGTGCCGACCAGGATGTCGGCCTCGCCGGCGTGGATCTTCTCGACCAGTGCCTCCCACTGCTTGCGGCTCTTCGCCGCGTCGCGGTCGGCGCGCAGGATGCGCGCGTCCGGGAAGCGTTCGACGAGGAATTCCTCGAGCCGCTGCGTGCCGCGGCCGAACGGGTGGATGTCCTGGTTGCCGCAGGTCGGGCAGGCCTTCGGGATGCGCGTCTCGTAGCCGCAATGGTGGCAGCGCAGCCGGCGGTCCTTGAGGTGCAGCACGAGGTTGGCGGCGCAGCGGCGGCACGCCGAAATCCAGCCGCAGGCGGTGCACGCCAGCACCGGCGCGTAGCCGCGGCGGTTGAGGAAGACCAGGCTCTGCTCGCCGCGCGCGAGGCGCTTCTCGATGGCTTCGAGGAGGATGCCGGAGAGGCCTTCCTCGGCCTTCTCCTTCCGCAGGTCGATGCGCTGCACCGCCGGCAGGCGGGCTTGCTCGACGGCGCGCTCCTTCAGCGTCAGCAGCGCGTAGCGGCCGCGCATCTCGGGCGCGGTGGCATTCGCCCAGCTCTCCAGCGACGGCGTCGCCGAGCCGAGGACGATCGGCACCTTGCCATCGCGGGCGCGGAAGACGGCGACATCGCGCGCCGAATAGCGCATGCCGTCCTGCTGCTTGAACGACGGGTCGTGCTCCTCGTCGACGATGATCAGCGCCAGCTCCGACAGCGGCGCGAATACCGCCAGCCGCGTGCCGAGGACGATGCGCGCACGCCCGCTGTGGGCTGCCTGCCAGTTCCTCAGCCGCGCCGCCTCGGTCAGCTCGCTGTGCAGGCTGACCAGCCCGGCGCCGGGGAAGCGCGCGGCGACGCGGGCCTCGAGTTGCGGCGTCAGGTTGATCTCGGGCACCAGCACCAGCGCCTGGCCGCCTTTTTCCAGCGCGTCGGCGATCAGCCGCAGGTAGACCTCGGTCTTGCCGCTGCCGGTGACGCCGAAGAGCAGGAAGGGATGGAAGCCGGGGCCGGCGGCGCGCACCGCGGCCAGCGCCGCCGCCTGTTCGGCAGTCAGTGCCGGGGCCGGAGAGGGCGGCGGCGGCGCCTTCGCCGGCTTCGGCGGGCGCGCCTGCGGCGGGTCGAGTCGCTTCAGCCCGGCCGGCAGCGTGGACAGCATCACCTCGCCGAGCGGCGCCTGGTAATAGGCGGCGCAGAATTCGCAGAGCCGGAACCAGTCGGCGGGCAGGACCGGCTCGGGCAGGATGGCCTCGACCGGCTTCAGCTGCTCCGGCGGAAACTCGCTCGCCGCCGGCAGCTCGACGATGACGCCGATCGTCGAGCGGCGGCCGAAGGGAACGCGCACGCGGCGGCCGACGTCGGCCGCGGTCGCCGCCGGCGCGAGGTAGTCGAAGCAGCGGTGCAGCGGCAGGTCGAGGGCGACGCGGACGATGATCACGGGCGGCACGGTCCGGCAGAGGCTCAGGTTATGACATTCACCACGGCATTTCGCTGCAACGCAGCAACGGCGCGGCTTCCAGTTAGATTGCTTTGTTCGTGCAGCTTCTTGAAATCACCCGCAAGCCCTTGCTCCGACGGGCATTTTTTCGTTATTCACAATTTCTGTGGATAACTTTGTGGATTGCTTGCGGGAAAACGCCCTAAGCCCCCTCCCCACAAGGAGTTTTGTCACTTTGCCGTAAAATAAGGCGGGTTAATATCGGTTAATAATCAACATCTTGCAAAATGCCGCTGATTTTTCTAGGGTTTTTTCCGCCGCACCAAGGCCGCGGGACGTTCTGTGCATAAGTCAACCGGTATTTGCACTGCCGGCCCCGCTTTTTTGGGGCCGGCCTGAGCTTATTTGCGCAGTTCGCGGCTGTAGGCGTGGACGGTGTCGACCAGCGTCGTCACATGGTCAGGCGGCGTGAACTGCGAGATGCCGTGGCCGAGGTTGAAGACGTGGCCGGTGTTGCCGGGGCCGTAGCTGTCGAGCACCTTCTTCGCCTCGGCGGCGATCTTCTCGGGCGACGCGAACAGCACGTTGGGGTCGAGGTTGCCCTGCAGCGCGACCTTGTCGCCGACGCGGCGGCGCGCTTCGCCGAGGTCGATCGTCCAGTCGAGGCCGACCGCGTTGCAGCCGCTGTCGGCGATCGACTCCAGCCACAGGCCGCCGCCCTTGGTGAACACGATGTTCGGGATCTTCTCGCCGTCCTTCTCCTTCTTCAGGCCGGCGACGATCTTCCTCATGTAGGCCAGCGAGAATTCCTGGTAGGCCGCCGCCGACAGCGCGCCGCCCCAGGAGTCGAAGATCATCACCGCCTGCGCGCCGGAATCGATCTGCGCGTTGAGGTAGGCGGTGACGGCATCCGCGGTCACCGACAGGATGTGGTGCATCAGGTCCGGACGGTCGTACATCATCGTCTTGACCTTGCGGTAGTCGTCGGAGGAGCCGCCCTCGACCATGTAGCAGGCCAGCGTCCACGGGCTGCCGGAGAAGCCGATCAGCGGCACCGAGTTGTCGAGCGCGCGGCGGATCTCGGACACGCCGTCCATCACGTAGCGCAGGTGGTCGAAGGGGTCCGGCGCGGTCAGGTCGCGGATCGCCCATTCCTCGTTGAGCGGGCGCTCGAACTTCGGGCCCTCGCCCTCGGCGAAGTAGAGGCCCAGCCCCATCGCGTCGGGGACGGTCAGGATGTCGGAGAACAGGATCGCGGCGTCGAGCTCGTAGCGGGCGAGCGGCTGCAGCGTCACTTCGCAGGCCATCGCCGGGCTCTTGCACAGGTTGAGGAAGCTGCCGGCGCGCTTGCGCGTCTCGCAGTATTCCGGCAGGTAGCGGCCGGCCTGGCGCATCAGCCAGACCGGCGTGTGGTCGGTCGGCTCCTTCAGCAGGGCACGGAGGAAATTGTCGTTGCGGGGTCGGGTCATGATGGCGGCGCCGGAAGATTGCGGAAAGCCCGGATTATCCGCCTTTTCGCCGGCTGCCGCCACGCGCCGGTCGACCGCAGGCGGCCGCTGGTGCTAGTCTAGCGCCGTCATGTCGAGTACAGCACCACGGAGGCGAATGATGGGCGAGCCCACCGAAATCGATGTCCCGGCAATCAAGGCCAGGTTGCTGGCGAAGATGGGCGAGCACGCCGCCAGCTACCCCGTGCAGATCGAGCAGCGCTTCCCGCACGTGCTGGCGCGGCTCGCCGAGCTGTGGGGCACGCGCGACGCGGACCGCTACCTGGACAGCCTGATGGTCTCCGACCGCCCGAACCGCGCCGGCTTCCCGCCCGACGTGGCGATGGAGATCTTCCGCCTGGCCACCGCGCACGGCAGCTACGGGCTGTCGACGGCCGCCAGCGGCACCGGCTGGGCCGGCGTCGACGAGGCGGCGCTGGCGAAGAAGGCCTTCTCCGACCAGCGCTGAGCCGCCGCTACTTGCGCCAGAACGCCGGCGTCAGCACCACCAGCAGCGTGAACAGTTCGAGGCGGCCGAGCAGCATCGCGAAGCTGCACACCCAGGTCTGGAAGTCGGTCAGCACGGCATAGGTGGTCGACGGGCCGACCACGCCCAGCCCGGGCCCGGTGTTGTTGACGCTGGCGACGACGGCGGTGAAGGCGGAGACGATGTCCAGCCCCGAGAACGACAGGAGCAGCGTCAGCGAGACGATGCTGACCATGTACACGAAACCGAACGAGAGCGCCGCGAAGAGGATGTTCTGCGGCATCACCTGGCTGCCGATGCGCACGTTGTAGACCGCCGCCGGATGCATCGCCCGCACCAGCTCGCGGTAGAGCTGCTTGTAGAGGAGCAGGGCGCGGATCATCTTGATGCCGCCGCCGGTGGAACCGGCGCTGGTCGCGAAACTGCACAGGAAAAGCATCCACAGCGGCGCGAACATCGGCCACAGCGCATAGTCGACGCTGGCGTAGCCGGTGGTGGTGGCGATCGAGACGACGTTGAACAGCGCATGCCGCAGCGCGCTCGTGTCGCTGTCGTAGACGCCGTTGGCGCGGATGTAGGCGGCGACCAGCAGCACGCTGCCAAGCGTGATCAGCAGAAACCAGGGCGCCTCCGGGTCGCGCACGTAGGGCCGCACCGAGCGCTGCGTCAGCGCCAGGTAGAGCGTCGCGAAGTTCATCCCGGCGATCAGCATGAAGACGACGGCGACGCCCTCGATCGCCGGCGAATCGAAGTGGCCGAAGCTCGTATCGTGCGTCGAGAAGCCGCCCAACCCCATCGTCGAGAAGGTATGGCAGACGGCGTCGAACCAGTCCATGCCGGCCCCGCGGTAGGCCAGCAGGCAGGCGACGGTGACCGCGAAATAGACGGCCCACAGCCCCTTCGCGGTCTGCGCGATGCGCGGCGTCATCTTCGCGTCCTTCATCGGCCCCGGCGTCTCCGCCTTGAACATCGAGCGGCCGCCGATGCCGAGCAGCGGCAGCACGGCGATGGCGAGCACGATCAGGCCCATGCCGCCGAGCCAGACCAGCAGGTGGCGCCAGAGGTTGATCGACAGCGGCAGCGCGTCCAGCCCGGACAGCACCGTCGACCCGGTCGTCGTCAATCCGGACATCGTCTCGAAGTAGGCGTCGGTGAAGCTGATCCCCAGTTGCAGCATCAGCGGCAGCGTGGCGAAGGCCGGCAGCAGCGTCCACACCAGCACCACCATCAGGAAGCCGTCGCGCACCTGCAGTTCGCGCTTGTCGTTGCGCGTGCGGTACCAGAGGCCGGCGCCGGCGAGGAAGGTGAGGCCGAAGGCCTCGTCATAGGCGTTCTGCGCGCCGTCGTCGACGACCCACGACAGCGCGAGCGGAATCAACATGGTTATCGCGAAGAGCATGATGATCATGCCCAGTGCACGGAAAACCGGAGCATAGCGGCTCACGAAGCGCTCCTCAGATGAAGCCGAAGCCGACCTGGAACAGCTTCTCGACCTTGCGCACCAGCTTCTTCTTCACGCAGAAGATGATCACGTGGTCGCCCGGCTCGATCACCGTATCGTGGTGCGCGATGACCACCTCGCCGTAGCGCGTGATGCGCGTGCCCTGGTCGGTGAAGCCGACGATCTGCGGCTCGTCGATCCGGCGCACGATGGCGGCGGCGATGACGCCCGACGGCCAGTCGATCGCGCCGATCGCGCGGCCGATCACCTTCGAGGTCTTGGCATCGCCGTGGGCGACCAGCTCCAGCGCCTCGGCGGCGCCGCGGCGCAGGCTGTGCACGCCGACCACGTCGCCGCGCCGCACCCGCGCCAGCAGCACGCCGATCGACACCTGCGCCGGCGACAGGCCGATGTCGATCGGCCCGCCCTGCACCATGTCGGCGTAGGCACGGCGGTTGATCAGCGCCACCACGCGCTTGCAGCCGAGCCGCTTGGCCAGCGTCGCGGCCATGATGTTGTCCTCGTCGTCGTTGGTCAGCGCGAGGAACATGTCCATTTCGGCGATGTTCTCCTGCTCCAGCAAGTCCTCGTCGGTAGCGTCGCCGGCGAGCACCAGCGCGTTGCCGAGCGCGCTCGCCAGCTGCTCGGCGCGCGCCGGCGAATGCTCGATGACCTTGACCTCGTAGCGCTCCTGCAGGCGGCGGGCGACGCGCAGGCCGATGTTGCCGCCGCCGGCGATCATCAGCCGCCGCACCGGCTGCTGCATGCGCCGCAGCTCGCGCAGCGCCGGCCGGATCAGCTCGGTGGCGGCGAGGATGAAGACCTCGTCGCCGTGCTCGATGACGGTGCCGCCGTCGGGCGAGACCGGCTGGCCGCGGCGGAAGATCGCCGGGATGCGCGCCTCGAGGCCGGGCGGCAGGTGCTCGCGCATCGCGCGGATCGGTTTGCCGACGAGCAGGCCGCCCTCGTAGGCGCGCACGGCGACCAGGCAGACGCGGCCGCCGGCGAATTCGACGACCTGCAGCGCCTCGGGGAAGGCGACCAGCTTGGCGATGTAGTCGGTGACGATCTCCTCGGGACACAGCGCGAAGTCGACGGCGAAGTTGTCGGCCGACAGCAATTCCTCGCTCTCCAGGAAATCGGCGGCGCGCAGGCGGGCGATCCGGGTCGGCACGTTGAAGACGCTCTTCGCCACCTTGCACGCGACCAGGTTGCTCTGGTCGCTCTGCGTCACCGCGATCAGCAGGTCGGCATCCTCGGTCCCGGCCTCGCGCAGCACCGACGGCCAGGCGGCGTTGCCGAGCACCGTGCGCAGGTCGAGGCGGTCCTGCAGGTAGGCGAGGCGTGCCGCGTCGGTATCGACGATGGTGATGTCGTTCTCTTCCGAGACCAGGCTTTCGGCGACGCTGGCGCCGACCTGGCCGGCGCCGAGGATGACGATCTTCATGCGCGTTCCCCTTGTTCCGCGTTGGCGGCGACTTCGCTATTCCTCGGCGCGGCGGCCGATCTGGATGCCCAGCTGCTTCAGCTTGCGGTAGAGGTGGGTGCGCTCGAGGCCCGATTTCTCGGCGACGCGGGTCATGTTGCCACCCTCCAGCCGCAGCTGGTGCTCGAAGTAGAGGCGCTCGAAGGTGTCGCGCGCCTCGCGCAGCGGCTGCTCGAAGAAGGGCAGCAGCGACGGCGCGTCGCTCGTCTCGCGCAGCTCGCTCTGCAGGATGCGGCTGACGTCCTCGGCCAGGATCTCGTCCTCGAGCGCGGTCAGCGCGAGGTTCTTCACCGCCGCCTGCAGCTCCGGCCAGTCGCCCTGCCAGCGGTGCATGCGCAGCGCATTCAGCGCACCGACGGCGAAGCGGCGCGGCGGCACCTCGCCGCGCTCGGCGAGCTGCGTCAGCAGCAGCGAAGCGATCTCCGGCACCTCGTCGGTGTGCGCGGAGAGCTGCGGCAGCGCCACCCAGACCTCGCCGACGCGGGCCAGCACGGCGGCGTCCCAGCCGTTCTCGGCGAGCGCCGGCAACGCCTTGGTGGTGCCGCAGATCAGCATGACATTGTTCTTTTCGAGGCGCTCCAGCGCGAACGCCAGGTTCATCTGCTGCAGCTTGCCCATGGTCGCCAGGTCGGCGGCGAAGAGGATGCCGCCGCCGGCCTTCTGCAGCATCTCCTGGGTCAGCGGGCCGCTCGCCGCGGCGAGGTCCAGCCACGGCGCGTGCGGCGCCAGCAGCGAGCGCGCGCACAGTTCGGCGATCGCGCTCGACGCCGACTTGAGCAGCAGCACCGGCGTCTTCGCCGCCGCCTGCTCGAGCCGCTTCTTCAGGTCCTTGATCAGCGGCGAGCGGGCGAAGGCGTCCAGCGTCAGCGGCGCCTTGGCCGGCGCCACCTCGTGCTTCAGGGCCTTCTTCACGGTGCCGAGCAGCTTCTGCAGCGCGATCGGCTTCTCCAGGAAGTCGGCGGCGCCGAAGCGCGTCGCCTCGACCGCGGTGTCGATCGTGCCGTGCCCGGACATCATCACCACCGGCATCGTCAGCAGGCCGCCCGCCGACCATTCCTTGAGCAGCGAGATACCATCGGTGTCGGGCATCCAGATGTCGAGCAGCACGAGGTCGGGGCGCTTCTCGCCGCGCACCTTGCGCGCAGCGGTGGCGTTCTCCGCCAGCCAGACGGTGTGCCCCTCGTCGGCGAGGATTTCCGAGAGCAGTTCACGGATGCCGACTTCGTCGTCGACGACCAGTATTTGTGCCATTTCCTTAGTGCTCCTCTGCAACCAGCGGCAGGCGGATCGAGACCTGCGCGCCCGTCGGTTGCCGGTTGGTGATGTCGATGCTGCCGTGGTGTTCGTCCACGATCTTCTTGACGATGGCCAGCCCGAGGCCGGTGCCCTTGTCCTTGGTGGTGACGTAGGGCTCGAAGACGCGCGCCATGATCTCGGCCGGGAAGCCGGGGCCGGCGTCGGCGACGGCGAGTTCGGCAAAGCGGCCGGTGCGGCGGGTGGCGATCTCGATGCGGGCGTCGGGCCGCCCCTCCTGCGCGTCCTCGGCGTTGCGCAGCAGGTTGTGGATGATCTGCCGCATCTGCGTCGCGTCGCCGAGCACCGGCGGCAGGTCGGCGGCGAGCGCGACGGCGACCTCGGCGTGCGAGGTCTCGTAGAGGCCGAGCACCTCGCCGACGAGGCCGTTGAGGTCGAGCGGCGCCACTTCCGGCGCCGGCATCCGCGCGTAGTCGCGGAAATCGTCGACCATCCGCTTCATCGCCTGCACCTGGCTAATGATCGTCTGCGTGCCGCGCTTGAGGAAATCGGCGTCGCCGTTGCCGAGCTTGTCGGCGAGCTTCATCTGCAGGCGTTCGGCGGAGAGCTGGATCGGCGTCAGCGGGTTCTTGATCTCGTGCGCCAGGCGGCGCGCCACCTCGCCCCAGGCCGCGCTGCGCTGCGCGGCGATCAGCCGGGTGACGTCGTCGAAGACGACGACGTGGCCGCCGCCGCTCGCCTCCGGCAGCTTCGAGCCGCGCAGCAGCAGTACCTGCGGCATGCCGTTCGGCCGCTCCAGCTCGAGCTGGGTGTGCCACTCGTCGCTGCTGCGGCCGGCAAAGCCGCTGCGGATCGCGTCGCCGAGCACGCGCTGGCGCGGCCACGCCTCGATCGGCTCGCCGATCAGGCCGGCGAAGTCGTCGGCGAGGATGGAGAGCGCGCCGGCGTTCATGTTGCGCAGGCGGAAGCCGCGGTCGAAGACGAGGACGCCGGCGGAGAGGTTGGCGAGAATCGACTCGAGGTAGGCATGGCCGGCCTCGACCTCGGCGCGGTGGCGCTCGGCCTCCTTGCGCGCGTCGTCGAGCTGGCGCGTCATCTGGCTGAACGACTGGGTCAGCACGCCCAGCTCGTCGCGGCTGTAGATCGCCTGGCGCGGCGTGTAGTCGCCGGCGGCGACCGCCTGCGTGCCCTCGGCGAGGATCGACAGCGGCGCCGACAGCCGGCGCGCCATGACGAAGGCCAGCGCGAAGGCGGCGAACAGCGCCAGCAGCACGGTCAGCGTCAGCGTCAGCGCGTAGATCTGCGTCAGCCCCTGGCGGCCGAGCGACAGTTCCTGGTAGTCGCGATAGACCTCCTGCACCGCCTCGGCGTTCTGCGCGACGCCGGCCGGCACCGCGTGCGTCAGCTGCAACAGGCGAGGCTCGGCGCCGAGGCTGCGCGACACCAGCGGCACCAGCACGCGCAGGTAGAGGTGCTCGGCCTCGCCTTCGACGGCGCCGACGCCGCGGCCGGCGCGCGCCTGCTGCAGCTGCGTCGGCGACGGCTGCGGCGGCAGCAGCACGCCGAGGCCGCTGGTGGCGCTGCCGAGCAGCTGGCCGGACAGCGAGAACAGTGCTGCGGTTTCCGAACCGGCCTGCTCGCGCTGGCGGTTGAGCTGCGCGCGGTGCTGCGACTCGGGCAGGTCGGCGAGTTCGAGCGCCGCCCCCTGCGCCTTGTCCATCAGGTCGGCGAGCTGCGCGTCGAGCGCGCTGCGGCCGAGGTTGAGGCCGGATTCGAGCGCCTTCTCGACGCGCACGTCGAACCAGCTCTCGATGCTCTTGGTCAGGAACTGCACCGAGACGCCGTAGATCAGCGCCCCCGGCAGCACCGCCATCAGCCCGAAGAAGAGCATCAGCCGTAGCTTCAGCCGCGAGCCGAAGACCTGCTGCCGGTGCTCGCGCCACAGCTGGCGCAGCTGCCAGCCGACCAGCGACAGCAGCGCCAACGCGACGATCACGTTGAGCGCGATCAGCCACGGATAGTGACGCGCGAACAGCGCGGTGTTCGCGCTGGCGGTGGCGAGCAGGAAGAGCAGGATGGCGGCGAAGGCCGACGCGACGATCAGCAGGACCTTCATTTGCCGTCGCCTCCGGCCGCCGGCACGGTCAGCGTCCACCGCTTCCAGTCGGTGTCGAGCAGCCAGTCCCGGTTCGACAGCGCCTCGACCTGGAACGGCTTGGGCAGCTGCGAGACGTCGAGGCGCATGCGCAGCATCGCGTCGAAGCGCTCGCCGGGGTGCACGCGGTCGCGCTCGACGACCGGCCAGTGGCGCACCCGCGACAGCACGCGCAGCGCCTCGTCGAGCGAGCCGAAGCTCTGGTGCAGGACGCCGGTGGACAAGCGGTACTGGCGGGTCAGCGCGTGGTAGGTCAGGCGCCAGGTCTGGCTGGCCTTCGCCACCTTCTCGTCGAACCAGTACCAGCGCGGCCGGATCAGTTCGAACTCGGCGACGAAATAGAGCGCCAGCCCCTTGCCGACCGCCTCTTCGAGGCGCGGGTTGAAGTCAAGGCCGAATTCGGCGGACAGCGCGAGGCCGCCGTCCTCGGCCGGCAGGAGCTGCACGTTGCGCAGGTCGATATCGGCGGCGAGCGCCGTCGACACGGCCAGGCAGAGGGCGAACAGCGCCTCAGCGAGCCTTCTGCAGCAGCGCGTAATAGAAGCCGTCATGATCCCCCTGCGGCAGCAGTTGTTCTTCGGCGACCAGTTCCGCCCGGGCCTCCGCAGCGAGGAAGCCGGCCACCTGCTCCTGGTTCTCTTCCGGAAACACCGAGCAGGTGGCGTAGAGCAGTTTACCGCCCGGCGCCAGCGTCGGCCACAGCGCGCCGAGGATCTGCCGCTGCGTCGCGGCGAAGCCGGCGATGTCGTCCTCGCGGCGCAGCCACTTGGCGTCCGGATGGCGGCGGACGACGCCGGACGCGGAGCAGGGCACGTCGGCGAGGATGCGCTCGAACGGCACGCCGTCCCACCACTTCCTCACCTGGCGCGCATCGGCGACGCGCACCGTGGCGGCGAGGCCGAGCCGGCCGAGGTTCTCTTCGATGCGCCGGGCGCGGCGGGCGTCGACGTCGAGCGCGGTCAGCGCGACGTCGGCCCGTTCGAGCAGGTGCGCGGCCTTGCCGCCGGGCGCCGCGCAGGCGTCGAGCACGCGCTGGCCGGCGGCGACGTCGAGCAGCTCGGCGGCGCGCTGGGCGCCGGGGTCCTGCACCGACGCCAGGCCGGCGAAGAAGCCGGGCAGCGCATCCACCGGCTGCGGCCGGTCGAGCAGGATGCCGTCGGTGCCGGTCGGCCGCGCCGCGATGCCGGCCGCGGCGAGCTGCGCCAGGTAATCGTCGCGGCTGCAGCGGCGGCGGTTGACGCGCAGCGCCATCGGCGGCAGGCCGTTGCCGGCGGCGACGATGCCCGGCCACGCGTCCGGGTAGGCCGTACGCAGGCGGCGCAGCCACCACGCCGGGTGCCAGTGACGCGCCTCGTCGCCGGTAAGGCCGGACAGCAACTCGTCGCGGCGGCGCAGGTAGTTGCGCAGCACGCCGTTGACCAGGCCGCGGAAGGCCCCGTTGGCCAGCCGGCCGGCGGCCTCGACCGCCTGGTCGACGACGGTGTGCGCCGCTTCCGGCCGCGTTTCGAGGCGATAGAGCGCGCACAGCAGCAGCGCGCGCGGTTCCGGCTGCGCCAGCGGCCGCGCGATCAGCGCGGCGAGCAGCGCGTCGCCCTGAGCGAAGCGGCGCAGCGCGCCGTAGGCCAGATCCTGCGCCGCGGCACGCGCCGCGGCCGGTTCGCCGGCATGGCCGGCGAGCGCGTCGGGCAGGTTGCTGCCGCCGAGGACGGCAGCGACGGCGCGCGCGGCGAGCAGCAGCGAATAGGCCAGCGAATCGGCGGCCAGGGCAGGCGGGGCAGCGGGGCGGGAAGGGGTACGCAAGCGACTGTAGCTCAAGGAAATTGCCGAGGAGTGTAGCATGGCTACAACAGTGTTCCGGCATAATGTCGGGATGGTTCCGCCTTCACTGAAACGCTTCGCCTGGCTGTCTATCGCCGCCGCGCTCGCCACCATAGCGCTGAAGACCGCCGCCTGGTGGCTGACCGGCTCGGTCGGCCTGCTCTCCGACGCCCTCGAATCCGGCGTGAACCTCGCCGGTGCGCTGATGGCGCTGGCGATGCTGACCGTCGCCGCGCAACCGCCGGACGACGAGCATGCCTTCGGCCACGGCAAGGCCGAATACTTCGCCAGCGGCTTCGAGGGCTTCCTGATCCTCGCCGCGGCGGTCGGCATCGCCGTCGCCGCGATCGAGCGGCTGCTCCATCCGCAGCCGCTCGAACAGATCGGCGCCGGCCTCGTCGTTTCGGTGCTCGCCTCGCTGATCAACCTCGGCGCCGCCCGCATTCTGCTCGCCGCCGGCCGCGAGCATCGCTCGATCACGCTGGAAGCCGACGCCCATCACCTGCTGACCGACGTGTGGACCTCGGCCGGCGTCGTCGTCGGCGTCGGCGCCGTCGCGCTGACCGGCTGGCTGTGGCTGGACCCGCTGCTGGCACTGCTGGTCGCGGCGAACATCGTGTGGACCGGCTGGCAGCTGCTGCAGCGCTCGGCCGCCGGGCTGATGGACGTCGCGCTGCCGCCCGAGCAGCACGCGGCGGTGGTCGCCGTGCTCGACCGCTACCGCGCGCAGGGCATCGACTACCACGCGCTGCGCACGCGCCAGGCCGGCGCGCGCTGCTTCGTCACCATGCACGTGCTGGTGCCGGGCGCCTGGAGCGTGCAGCAGGGACACGACCTGCTCGAGGAAATCGAGGCCGAGGTCCGCGCCGCCGTGCCGCACGCTTCGGTGCTGACCCACCTCGAGCCGCTGGAAGACCCGGTCTCCGGCCACGACATCGAACTCGACCGCCGTCCCGGCGGCGGAGCGACGCGCTGACGCCGGCGATGGCCGCCCGCTGCCGGCTGCGCGCCGCCATCCTGGGCGCCGTGCTGCTCGCCACGAGCGCGCCGGCGCTGGCCTGGAACGCCGCCGGCCACCGCCTGTCGGCGGCGATCGCCTGGCGCGAGATGAGCCCGACGGCGCGCATCGCCGCCGGCCGCCTGCTCGCCGCGCATCCCGACCATGCGCACTGGCTCGCCCGCACGCAGGCGGGCGACGCCGACTACGCCGCCTTCCTCGCCGCCTCGACCTGGCCCGACGACATCAAGCGCGAC
Organism: Azospira restricta; assembly: GCF_016858125.1. Classification (NCBI taxonomy): domain Bacteria; kingdom Pseudomonadati; phylum Pseudomonadota; class Betaproteobacteria; order Rhodocyclales; family Rhodocyclaceae; genus Azospira; species Azospira restricta. The sequence continues at coordinate 690,807 of NZ_CP064781.1, read as the reverse complement.
CGGCGCTTCCACGACGACGGCGCGCCGCCGACCGCGGCCCAGCCCGGCTTCCCGGACATGGCGCGGCACCGCCGCTGGCATCACGCCGACCACCGCCTCGACGACGGCACACGTACCGGCGACGGCGAACTCGACCGCCGACTGCCGCAGCTGATGCGGACGCTGCGCGACCCGCGCTCGACAACGGGCGAGCGCAGCTATGCGCTGCCCTGGCTGATCCACCTGGTCGCCGACGCCCACCAGCCGCTGCACGTCGCCAGCCGCCACGACGATGCCGGCGACAGCGACGAGGGCGGCAACGGCCTGTGGGTGGAGACACCGCTGCACCCGCGGCTGCGCGCGATGACGCTGCACGCCTACTGGGACGACCTGCCGGGGCCGCCCTGGCTGCGCGGGGAACGGCTGGAAGCGGCGGCGAGTGCGCTGCTGCGCACCGCCGCCGACGGCGGGGAAGAGGAGGGCACCACCGACGTCGCCCGCTGGATCGGCGAGAGCCGGGAGCTGGCGCGCAGCGCCGCCTACGCCGGCCTCGACGACGCAGCGCCGGCGATCGGCGAGCGCTACCACGCGCGCGCGCAGCGCACGGCGCAGGCGCAGATCGTCCGCGCCGGGCGGCGATTGGCGCGACTGCTCGATGCGCTCCTCGCCGACGATGTTTCACGTGAAACACGGCGCTGAGCGGGCCCCGGAAAACACCGCCTGCAATATAGAAAGCAGAAAGGCTGCATCGCGCAGCCTTTTTCCTTTTTGCGCCGGATCGAGGTCCGGCCGAAGGGCGAGGAGTTGCGTCGGCCGTCCCCGAGAGAACTGCTGCGCGCTGCGCAGGGCGCATCGCTCTACGGCGCTTGACTTGAAAGACGGGTACTCAGGCGCCGCTGCCGAACAGCGCGCCCGGCGCAACGGCGTGGCCGGCGAGGAACTGCGTTGCCGGCAGGCGCTTGCCGCCGGCCTTCTGCAATTCGACGACGCGCAGCGCCCCCTCGCCGCAAGCGACGACGATGCCGTCGCGGTCGGCAGCGAGCACCTCGCCCGGACGGCCGTTGCCGGCCGCCGGCAGCGCGCGCCACAGCTTCACCGGCACGCCGGCGAGCGCCGAGTGGGCGCCGGGAAAAGGGTTGAAGGCGCGGATGTGGCGGTCGACCTCGGCCGCCGGTCGCGTCCAGTCGATGGCGCTCTCCGCCTTGTCGATCTTCGCCGCGTAGGTCACGCCGGCGGCCGGCTGCGGCTGCGCCGGCAGCGGCAGCCGCGCCAGCGCGTCGACGATCAGGCGGCCGCCGATGCCGGCGAGACGGTCGTGCAGCGTCGCCGCGGTGTCGTCGGCGGCGATCGGCGTCGCCTCGGCGAGCAGCACCGGGCCGGTATCGAGCCCGGCTTCCATCTGCATGATGCAGACGCCGGTCTCGGCGTCGCCGGCGAGCAGCGCGCGCTGGATCGGCGCCGCGCCGCGCCAGCGCGGCAACAGCGAGGCGTGGATGTTGAGGCAGCCGTGGCGGGGCAGGTCGAGCACCGCCTGCGGCAGGAGCAGGCCGTAGGCGGCGACCACCATCGCCTCGACGCCGACGGCGGCGAGCTGCGCCTGCGCTACCGGATCCTTCAGCGTCGTCGGCTGGAACACCGGCAGCCCGCGCGCCTCGGCCAGGCGCTTGACCGGCGAGGCCTGCAGCGCCATGCCGCGGCCGGCCGGGCGGTCCGGCTGGGTGAGGACGAGGGCGACGTCGTGGCCGGCGTCGAGCAACGCGCCGAGGGCCGTCGCCGCGAATTCCGGCGTGCCGGCAAAGATCAGCTTCATGGCAGGGCGCCTCAGGCGGTGATGCGCGCCTGCTTGGCGAGCTTGGCCTTGATCCGGGTTTGCTTGAGCATCGACAGGTGGTCGACGAAGACCTGGCCGCGCAGGTGGTCCATCTCGTGCTGGATGCACACCGCGAGCAGGCCATCCGCCTCGAGCGTCCGCGCCTCGCCCTGCAGGTCGAGATAGCGGATGCCGACCTTCTCGGCACGCTCGACCTTGTCGTAGATGCCGGGCACCGACAGGCAGCCTTCCTCGCCGACCTGCAGCCCTTCGTCGTGCAGCAGCTCGGGATTGATCAGCACCAGCAGCTGGTCCTTGGTTTCCGAAACGTCAATGACGATCACCTGCTTGTGCACATCGACCTGGGTCGCCGCCAGCCCGATCCCGGGCGCCTCGTACATCGTTTCGGCCATGTCGGCGGCCAGCCGGCGAATGCCGTCGTCAACTTTCGTGACCGGCGCGGCGACTTTCCGCAGACGCGGATCGGGGAAGCGGAGAATGGGAAGAAGTGCCATGAAAAAGCTTGCTCGAAGAAGTAATTACGTGCAGAATCTAACGCAAAGTCTTGACTCTGGGCGGAAAGAGTGGTTGTCTGCGCAAGTGCTCCGCAGCCATCCGGCCCCTATGACACGATCCAGGCACCGGTTGTTCCGGGCGCTCGAATGAGGATAGCACGATGACCCGCATTATATCCGCGCTCCTGCTGGCGCTGGCCGCCAGCTTCGCCCAGGCCGCCGACCCGGCGCCGCTGAAGATCGCCGACAACGCCCCCGACCGCCACATCGTCGTCCCCGGCGACACGCTGTGGGGCATCTCCGCCAAGTTTCTCAGCGAGCCCTGGCGCTGGCCGGAAATCTGGCGGATGAACCAGGACCAGATCAAGAACCCGCACCGCATCTACCCCGGCGACGTGATCGTGCTCGACCGCGACGCCAACGGCAAGCCACTGCTGCGCGTCGCCGGCAACAACAAGCTGCAGCCGAAGATCTACAGCGAGGCGCTCGAGCAGACCATCCCGAGCATCCCGCCGAACGTCATCGAACCCTTCATCTCGGAACCGCTGATCGTCGAGGACATCACCGTCCAGAACGGCGCGCGCATCGTCGCCATGCAGGAGGAGCGCGTCTTCCTCGGCCCCGGCGACACCGCCTTCGTTGCCGGCGCCGGCGACCGGCCGCAACAGGAGAACTGGCAGGTATACCGCCCGGCGAAGCCGCTGCGCGACCCGCAGACCAAGGAAATTCTCGGCCACGAAGCTTTCTATCTCGGCACCGTCAAGCAGGTCCAGCCCGGCGAACCGGGCGTCTTCGTCGTCGCCACCGCCAAGCAGGAGATCGGCCGCGGCGACCGCCTGCTGCCAGCCGCCCGGCCGCAGCTCGTGAACTACGTCCCGCGGCGGCCGGAGATCGACATCGACGCCCGCGTCGCCTCGGTCTACGGCGGCGTCGGCACGGCCGGCCGCAACTCGGTGATCACGCTCAACCGCGGCAGCCGCGACGGTCTCGAGGTCGGCCACGTGCTGGCGCTGCACCGCAACCGCAGCGACAGCTTCCGCGACGACCTGACCGAGAAGACGGTCACCCTCGACCTGCCGCAGCAGCGCTACGGCCTGGTCTTCGTCTTCCGCACCTTCGACCGCGTCTCCTACGCGCTGGTGCTGAATTCAGCCGGCGCGGTGAACATCAACGACGCGCTGCGCCAGCCCTGAGCAGCGCTCCCCGCCCGCCCCGCGATGCGCGCCGACGCCGACTGGCTGCGCCTGACGCTGATCCCGGGCATCGGCGGCGAAACCCAGCGCAAGCTGCTCGCCGCCTTCGGCCTGCCGGAAAACATCTTCGCCGCCGGCGAGGCGGCACTGGCCGGCGTGGTCGGCGCCAAGACCGCTCGCCTGCTGGCTGACACCGACAACGGCGCCGCGGTCGACGCGGCGCTGGCCTGGGGTGCCCAGCCCGGGCAGCGCATCCTGACGCTGGCCGACGCCGACTATCCGCAAACCCTGCTCGACATTCCCGATCCGCCGACGCTGCTCTACGTGCGCGGCGACGTCGGCCTGCTCAACCGGCCCGCGCTCGCCGTCGTCGGCAGCCGCAACGCGACGCCGCAAGGGGAGGGCAACGCCCGCGCCTTCGCCGGCGCACTGGCGGAGGCCGGCTTCGTCATCGTCAGCGGCCTCGCGCTCGGTATCGATGCCGCCGCGCACCGTGGCGCGCTGGCCGCCGGCGGCGCCACCGTCGCCGTCATCGGCACCGGCGCCGACCGCCTCTACCCGGCCCGCAACCAGGCGCTGGCGCTGGAAATCGCCGACCGCGGCGCGATCGTCTCCGAGTTCCCGCTCGGCACGCCGGCCGCGGCGGCCAATTTTCCGCGCCGCAACCGCCTGATCTCCGGCCTCGCGCGCGGCGTGCTGGTGGTCGAGGCGGCGGTCGAGAGCGGCTCGCTGATCACCGCCCGGCTGGCCGGCGAGCAGGGCCGGGAAGTCTTCGCGATCCCCGGCTCGATCCATGCGCCGCAGGCGCGCGGCTGCCACCGCCTGATCCGGCAGGGCGCGAAGCTGGTCGAATCGGTCGCCGACGTCCTCGACGAACTCGGCGGCGGCGCACGCCCGCAAACCCTGCCCGACGCCCCGGCGACGCGCCCGGCCGGCAGCGACGCCGCCGGCCGCCTGCTCGACCAGGCCGGCTTCGACCCGATCACGATCGACGAGCTGGTCGGCCGCTCCGGCTTGACGGCCGATGCGCTTTCCGTGATCCTGTTGCAGCTGGAGCTCGACGGTCGGGTCGCCAGCCTGCCGGGAGGCCGCTATCAGCGGTTGGCGGAATAACGCATATAACAATGATCGACGTCCTCGTCTTCCTCTTCCAGAACTACTACGATTTCCGCACCCATCCGGCGCCGGACGCGCTGGTGAAGAAGCTGTCCGCCGCCGGCTTCGACCCCGACGAGATCTCGCTCGCGCTCGACTGGCTGGACGAGCTGAAATCGGCGCGGCCGGCGGACTTCGTCGGCGACCCGCGCGCAACGCGGGTCTACACCGTCGACGAACAGGCCCGGCTCGGTCCGGACGGCCTCGATTTCGTGCTCTTCCTCGCCGCCGCCGGCGTCGTCACGCCGCCGCTGCGCGAACTGATCCTCGACCGGGCGATGAGCCTCGACGACGACCCGGTGCCCCTGGACAAGCTGAAGATCATCGTCCTGATGGTGCTGTGGAGCCAGGAGCAGGACCTCGAACCGCTGATCGTCGAGGAGCTGCTGAACACCCCGGACGACGTCCCGCTGCACTGACACCCGCCCGGCAGCGGCTTGCGCGCGGCGGGCGAACCCTCTTATCATCCCCCGCAACCATCGACCGCCGGCCTTCGGCCGCCTCCTGAGCGCCCTTCCATGACGAAGAAGCTGATCATCGCCGAGAAACCCTCCGTCGCCGCCGACATCGCGCGCGCCCTCGGCGGCTTCACCAAGCACGACGACTATTTCGAGAGCGAGGAGTACGTGCTCAGCTCGGCGGTCGGTCACCTGCTCGAACTGGCCTGCCCGGAGGCCTACGAGGTCAAGCGCGGCAAGTGGTCCTTCGCGCACCTGCCGGTGATCCCGCCGCACTTCGACCTGAAGCCGATCGAGAAGAACGAGTCGCGGCTGAAACTGCTGACCAAGCTGATCAAGCGCAAGGACGTCGTCGGCCTGGTGAACGCCTGCGACGCGGGCCGCGAGGGCGAGCTGATCTTCAACTACATCGCGCAGCACGCGAAGAGCGGCAAGCCGGTGCAGCGCCTGTGGCTGCAGTCGATGACGCCGGCGGCGATCCGCGACGGCTTCGCCGCGCTGCGCCCGGGCGCCGACCTGCGCGGGCTGGCCGACGCCGCCGTCTGCCGTTCCGAGTCCGACTGGCTGGTCGGCATCAACGGCACGCGCGCGATGACCGCATTCAACTCGAAGACCGGCGGCTTCCACCTGACCACGGTCGGCCGCGTGCAGACGCCGACGCTGGCGATCCTGGTCGAGCGCGAGGAGAAGATCAAGAAGTTCAAGCCGCGCGCCTACTGGGAGGTCGAGGCGAGCTTCGCCGCGGCCGCCGGCGACTACAAGGGCAAGTGGTTCGACGAGAAGTTCAAGGGCAAGGACGACGACGAGCACGCCCGCGCCGACCGCCTGTGGGATCAGGCCCGGGCCGACGCCTTGCGCGCCAAGTGCCTCGGCCAGCCGGGCGAGGTGAGCGAAGAGGCGAAGCCGTCGACGCAGCTGTCGCCGCTGCTCTACGACCTGACCAGCCTGCAGCGCGAGGCGAACGGCCGCTTCGGCTTCTCCGCCAAGGCCACCCTGGGCCTCGCGCAGGCGCTGTACGAGAAGCACAAGGTGCTGACCTACCCGCGGACCGACGCGCGCGCGCTGCCGGAGGACTACCTCGGCACCGTCCAGGCGACGCTCGACATGCTGTCCGGCCGCGACCTGCAGAAGGGCGCCGACCCGTCGATCGCCAACCGCTACGGCATCTTCGCCGACGAGATCCGCAAGAAGAACTGGGTCGTCCCGAACAAGCGCATCTTCAACAACGCCAAGATCTCCGACCACTTCGCGATCATCCCGACGCTGCAGGCGCCGAAGCACCTCTCGGAGCCGGAGCAGAAGCTCTACGACATGGTCGTCAAGCGCTTCCTCGCGGTCTTCTACCCGGCCGCCGAGTACCTGGTCACGACGCGCATCACGCGCGTCGCCGGCGAACCGTTCAAGACCGAGGGCAAGGTGCTGGTCAATCCCGGCTGGCTCGCCGTCTACGGCCGCGAGGCGCAGGACGAGGAGGCCAACCTGGTGCCGGTGCAGGCGAAGGAGAAGGTGAAGACCGACGACGTGCTGGTCAAGGCCAACGAAACCAGGCCGCCGGCGCGCTACTCGGAAGCGACGCTGCTGTCCGCGATGGAAGGCGCCGGCAAGATGGTCGACGACGACGAGCTGCGCGCGGCGATGGCCGGCCGCGGCCTCGGCACGCCGGCGACGCGCGCGCAGATCATCGAGAACCTGATCGGCGAGCAGTACATCCACCGCGAGGGCAGGGAGCTGATCCCGACCGCCAAGGCCTTCTCGCTGATGACGCTGTTGAACGGCCTCGGCATCCCCGAGCTGACGCACCCGGAACTGACCGGCGATTGGGAATGGAAACTGGCGCGGATGGAGAAGGGCGAGCTGTCGCGCGAGGCGTTCATGCAGGAGATCGCGGCGATGACGCAGCACATCGTCGCCCGCGCGAAGAGCTACGACAGCGACACGATCCCCGGCGACTTCGGCCTGTTGCAGGCGCCGTGCCCGAAGTGCGGCGGCCTGATCCGCGAGACCTACAAGAAATTCCAGTGCAGCGACTGCGACTACGGCCTGTGGAAGATCGTCGCCGGCCGCCAGTTCGAGCCGGAGGAGATCGAGGCGCTGCTCACCGATCGCGTCATCGGCCCGCTGACCGGCTTCCGCAACAAGATGGGCCGCCCGTTCAACGCGCTGATCAAGCTCAACGCCGAGCACGCGCCGGAGTTCGACTTCGGCCAGGGCGCCGGCGGCGAGGACGGCACCGCCGAGGCGGTCGACTTCTCCGAGCAGCAGCCGCTCGGCGCCTGCCCGAAGTGCCAGTCCCGCGTTTTCGAGCACGGCCTGGCCTACGTCTGCGAAAAATCGGTCGGCCCCGAGCGCACCTGCGACTTCCGCTCCGGCAAGATCATCCTGCAGCAGCCGATCGAGCGCGAGCAGATGCAGAAGCTGCTCGAAACCGGCCGCACCGACCTGCTGAAGAACTTCGTCTCGAACAAGACCCGGCGCAAGTTCTCGGCCTTCCTCGTCCGCGGCAAGGACGGCAAGGTCGGCTTCGAATTCGAGAAGCGCGAGGCGAAGGCGCCGACCAAGGGCGCGGCGAAGAAGGACGAAGCGGCGGAGGCCCCGGCCAAGGCGGCGAAGCCCGCCGCCAAGCCAGCGGCGAAGAAGGCTGCGGCGTCGCGCAAGAAGGACGCCTGAGCCCGCCACCGCCAATGCAAAGGGCCACCCGCGGGTGGCCCTTTTGTTTCACGTGAAACGTCAGTAGCCGCTCACTCCTCGAGCAGGCTGCGCAGCATCCAGGCGTTCTTCTCGTGCACCTCCATGCGCTGGGTGAGCAGGTCGGCGCTCGGCTGGTCGTTGGCCTTGTCGACGATGGCGAACACCTCGCGTGCCGTGCGCGTCACCGCTTCCTGGCCGGCGACCAGCTGGCGGATCATGTCCTTGGCCTTGGGCACGCCTTCCTCCTCGGGAATCGACGACAGCGCGACGAACTGCTTGTACGAGCCCGGCGCCGGGTAGCCGAGCGAGCGGATGCGTTCGGCGATCAGGTCGAGTGCGTTCCAGATCTCGGTGTACTGCCCCATGAACATCACGTGCAGGCTGTTGAACTGCGGGCCGGTCACGTTCCAGTGGAAGTTGTGCGTCTTCAGGTACAGCGTGTAGCTGTCCGCGAGCAGCCGGGAGAGGCCGTCGGCGATCTTCTTGCGGTCCTTGTCGGCGATGCCGATGTTGATCTTCGTTGCCATGTCGCTTTCCTTCCTGGGTCAGATGAATCGTTGGTCCTGGCTACAAGATACGTTCCGCCGGGGCCGCGCACCAGTTGCTTGTGCCAATCGTCGCGATAGCCGCGCCTAATGCAGCGGCTGCACCCCCGGCGGCGGCGCGGACAGGATCGCGTCGCGCAGCACGTCGATCGCCTGCGGCCGCGGGAAGGTCACCCGCCAGGCGAGCACCACGCGGCGCGTCGGTACCGGCTCGGCGAAGGGGCGGATCGACAGCAGGCTCTCGTCGCGCGGCCAGGTCTCGACCGCCGAGGCCGGCACCACCGACAGGCCGGCGCCGCTCGCCACCATGTGCCGCAGCGTCTCCAGCGAGCTGCCCTCGAGCGCCCGCTCCAGCCCGCCCGGCTCGGACAGCTGCGGGCAGGCCTGCACCACCTGGTCGCGGAAGCAGTTGCCCTGGCCGAGCAGCAGCAGGTGCTCGGCGGTCAGGTCCTCGCTCGGAATCGTCTGCCGCTTGCAGAACGGATGGCCGGCCGGCAGCGCGACGCGGAACGGCTCGTCGTAGACGGCGCGGGTGACGATCCCCGGTTCGGAGAAGGGCAGCGCCAGCACGGCGACATCGAGCTCGCCGCGGCGCAGCTGCTCGGCCAGCCGCACCGTGAAGTTCTCCTGCAGGTAGAGCGGCATCTGCGGCGCGCGCGCGTGCAGCGCCGGGATCAGCCGCGGCAGCAGGTAGGGGGCGATGGTGTAGATGACGCCGAGACGCAGCGGCCCGACCAGCGGGTCCTTGCCCTGGACGGCGATCTCGTCGAGCTTGGCGGCCTCCTCGAGCACGCGTTCGGCCTGCGCCGCGACCTGCTCACCGAGCGGGGTCAGGCGCACGTCGGCCGACGAGCGTTCGAAGAGCAGGGCGCCGATGCGCTGCTCGACCTTCTTCAGCGCCACCGACAGCGTCGGCTGGCTGACATGGCATTTGTCGGCGGCGCGCCCGAAATGGCGCTCGCGGGCGAGCGTGACGATGTAGCGCAGTTCGGTCAGCGTCATGATCAGAAGGTGATGACCTTGTCCGCCTCGATCGCCGCTGCCGCCATCTCGGTCAGCGTGCCGATGGCGACGCCGGGGATCAATTCCAGCTCGGCGACGCCGCGGGCGACCGCGCAGGTACGGCACAGGCGGACGGTTGCGCCGTGCCCGACCAGGCCCTCGATCATCTGCTGCAGGCCGCCGCCGGCCTCGGCGGGCGGCTGCCCGGGCAGGCCGACGGTGACCGCGTCGGACATCATGAACAGCGACAGGTCGACGCGCTCCTGCTCCTGCACCACCAGCGCCGTCGCCAGCCGCAGCGCGGACAGGACGCGCTCGCTGCCATAGGGCGGCGCGTGGACAATCATCAGAATCTTCTGCATGGCGGGCTCCCGATTGAACGGGGCTATGATGGACCCGGCCGGGGCCGGAAATCAAGCGCGCAGGCGCGCCAGGTCGTCGTCGCTCAGCCAGCGCCAGTCGCCGACGGCCAGGTCGGCGGGCAGCGTCAGGCCGCCGACGGCGACCCGGCACAGCGCCTCGACCCGGTTGCCGACCGCCGCGACCATGCGCTTGACCTGATGGTACTTGCCCTCGGTCACGGTCAGCAGGATCTCCCGCTCGCCGACGCGCTCGCAGCCCGCCGCGGCGATCGGCGCCGGTTCGTCGTCGAGTTGAACGCCGGCGAGCAGGCGGGCGATCGCCTCGTCGGCGAGCGGATGCTTCGCCGTCACCCGGTAGGTCTTCGCCACCTTGCGTTTGCCCGAGCTGATCGCGTGGATGAACTGGCCGTCGTCGGAAAAGAGCAGCAGGCCGGTGGTGTCCTCGTCGAGGCGGCCGAGCGACTGCACGCCGCGGCCATTCAGCGGCGGCGGCAGCAGCGCATAGACGCTGGCGTGGTGCTTCGGCTGGTGCGAGCACTCGTAGCCGGCCGGCTTGTTCAGCATCAGGTAGGCTTTCGCGTGGTAGGCCCAATCCTTGCCGTCGAAGGAAAACACCAGGCCCTGCGGATCGACTTCGCGGAAGGGGTCGTCGACCACCTCGCCGGCGATGGCGACGCGGCCGTGGCGGATCAGCGCGCGGCATTCCTTGCGGCTGCCAAAGCCCTGCGAATGGAGGATGCGTTCGAGTGGTACGGTAGGCATGGCGCGCATCGTAACATCCGGCGTGACACCAGGCCGGCTCCGGGGCCAAAATGGCGGCATGAAGTTCGAACATCTGGTCGAGATCAACGATCCGCGCAACCCGATGATCCCGCTCTTGACGCGGGACCAGCTGTGGCAGGGGCTGATGTTCCGCGCGGAGGACGCCACCCATTTCCTGCCCGGGCTCGACGCCTGCGTCATCCTCGAACGCGGCGACTGCATGCTGCAGCGCCGGCTGGACTTCGGCCAAGCGGCGATCGAGGACCGCGTCACCTGGTCGCGCTACGAATGGATGCGCTTCGAGGTCGCGGCGACCGGCAGCCACGCCGGCGGCACGCTGACGATCACCATCGAGGAGCCGGAAGAGGACCACCTGTTCCTGCGCTTCGCCTACGCCACCACCCTCGGCGAATCGGCCGACGACGCCGACGCGGCCTACGCCGAGTTCGTCAAGGCGGCCTACCACGAGTCGGACATCGACACCGTCCGCGTCATCCGCACCCTGCTCGCCGGCGACACCGCGCACTGAGCAATGCGCTTTGCGCATTGCGAAGAAGTACTCCCGGGGTGCGCACTGAGCGATGTGCCCACACATCGCGAAGAAGTGCCCTTGGGGTGCGCACTGAGCAATGCGCTTTGCGCATTGCGACGAACTACTCTTGGGGTACGCCTGAACCGCCGCCACGAACCGGCGCGGCCTGCGGCAGTCATAGCCTTAGGACTCCCGATAGACGTTGCCGCGGAGGTGCCATGGCACCGGTTCTCGTCCTTCCCGGAAAGGTTCGCGCCGAGCTCGAAACGCTGGCGGCGGCGGGCTACCCGCTGGAAACCTGCGGCCTGCTGCTCGGCGACTGGGCCGACGGCCGCTGCCGCGTCATCCGCCAGCACGCCGCTCGCAACCTGAACCGCGCACGCGCGCACGACCGCTTCGAGCTCGACCCGGTAGACTACCTCGGCGCCGAGGCCGAAGCCGAAGCTGCCGGGATGGCGGTGGTCGGCGTCTGGCACAGCCACCCGGACCATCCGGCACACCCGAGCGCAACCGACCTGGCGATGGCCTGGGGCGGCTGGTCCTACCTGATCCTCGCGGTCGGCCGCGACGGCGTATTCGAGCTGCAGTCGTGGCGGCTGGCCGGGGATCATTTCGTCGAAGAGGAGGTGCGTCATGGCTGATGCCGAAACCCTGCGCGCCGGCGTGCCGGTGACGGTCCGCATCCCGACGCCGCTGCGCGGCTTCACCGGCGGCGCCGACAGCGTCACGGTCAGCGCGGCGACCGTCGGCGAGGCGCTGGCCGCGCTCGGCGACGCCCATCCCGGCATCCTCGAGCGCGTGCTCGGCGCCGACGGCGAGCCGCGCCAGTTCGTGAACCTCTACCTCGGCGCCGACGACGTGCGCCGCCGGCAGGGGCTGGCGACGCCGCTCGCCGCCGGCGAGGTGCTGGCGATCATCCCGGCGGTCGCCGGCGGCGCGCCGCGCGCGCGCGAGCAGCGGCTGCAGGAACTGCGGCAGACGGTGCCGCAGCTGACACCGGCCGAGGCGTTGGCGCTGCAGGCGCAGGGCGCGCTGCTGGTCGACGTGCGCGAGGCCGACGAGATCGCGCAGGGCAGCGCGCTCGGCGCGCTGCCGCTCGGCCGCGGCTTCCTCGAGCTGAAGATCGAGGAGGCGGTGCCCGACTACGAGAAGCCGCTGGTGACGATGTGCGCCGGCGGCGTGCGCTCGCTGTTCGCCGCCGAGAGCCTGCTGCGCCTCGGCTACCGCCGCGTCTATTCGCTCGCCGGCGGCTTCGCGCGCTGGAAGGCCGAGGGCCTGCCGTGGGCGATGCCGTCGGCGCTGAGCCGCGACGAGCGCGAGCGCTACAGCCGCCATCTCGCCATTCCCGAGGTCGGCGAGGCCGGCCAGGCCAAGCTCTTGGCGAGCAGGGTGCTGCTGGTCGGCGCCGGCGGCCTCGGCTGCCCGGCGGCGCTCTATCTGGCGGCGGCCGGCGTCGGCACGCTCGGCCTGGTCGACGACGACCGCGTCGACCGCAGCAACCTGCAGCGCCAGGTGCTGCACGGCGACGGCCGCGTCGGCCAGCTGAAGGTCGATTCGGCGCGCGCCAGCCTGGCCGCGCTGAACCCGGCGGTACGCATCGACACCTGGGCCGAGCGGCTGACGCGCGACAACGTCGAGCGCATCTTCGCCGGCTACGACGTGATCGTCGACGGTTCCGACAACTTCCCGACCCGCTACCTGGTGAATGACGCCTGCGTCCGCCTCGGCCTGCCCAACGTGCATGGCTCGGTGTACCGCTTCGAGGGCCAGGTCAGCGTCTTCTGGCCGGCCTACGGCAAGCGCCGCGGCCCGTGCTACCGCTGCCTCTACCCGGCGCCGCCGCCGCCCGAGCTGGCGCCGTCCTGTGCCGAGGCCGGCGTGCTCGGCGTGCTGCCCGGCGTCGTCGGCCTGCTCGAGGCGGTCGAGACGATCAAGCTCTTGCTCGACCTCGGCGACCCGCTGGTCGGCCGGCTGCTCTGCTACGACGCGCTGGCCGGCCGCTTCAGCGAGTACGCGCTGGCCGCCGACCCGCACTGCGCCTACTGCGGCGAAGGCAAGGCCTTCCCCGGCTACGCCGACTACGCCGGCTTCTGCCGGGCCGCGGCATGAGCGCCGCCGCCGGCGCGGCGCTGCTGGCCGCGGTCGGCCACACACCGCTGCTCGAAATTCCGTTCGCCGCCGAGGCCGGAGGCGACGTCCGCCTGTTCGCCAAGCTGGAGAGCGTGAACCCCGGCGGCTCGATCAAGGACCGCCCGGTCGCGCGCATGCTGACGCGTGCCGTCGCCGCCGGCCGCTTCGCCGGCGGCCGCCGGCTGCTCGACTCGTCGTCGGGCAACGCCGGCATCTCCTACGCGATGTTCGGCGCCGCGCTCGGCGTACCGGTGACGCTGGTCGTCCCCGGCAATGCCAGCGCCGAGCGCATAGACCGCATGCGCGCGCACGGCGCCGAGCTGGTGCTGACCGACCCGCTCGAAGGCTACGACCACGCGCTGCGCACCGCGCACCGGCTCGCCGACGAGCAGCCCGAGCGCTACTGGCTGTGCGACCAGTACGCCAACGCCGACAACTGGCAGGCGCATTTCGTCGGCACCGGCGGCGAGATCCTCGCCCAGTTCACCGAGCGCGGCCTGCCGCCGCCGGATGCGCTGGTCGCCGGCGTCGGCACCGGCGGCACGCTGACCGGCATCGCCCGCCGCCTGCGTCAGACCAACCCGGCGCTGTTCGTCGCCGCGGCGATCCCGGAGACCTTTCCCGGCATCGAGGGGCTGAAGCCGCTCGGCCATCCGGGCGACATCGTGCCGGCGATCCTCGACGAGGCGCTGATCGACCGCCGCTATCCGGTCAGCCTCGACCAGGCTGCCGCCGCCTGCCGGCGGCTGGCGCGCGCCGGCATCTACGCCGGCCCGTCGTCCGGCGCCTTCCTGCACGTCGCGCTGCAGCTCGCGGCGGGCGGCCGCCACCGACGCATCGTCACGCTGTTCAGCGACACCGGCGAGCGCTACGTGTCGACCGGGCTGTGGCGCGACGGCTGAACGCGGCTCGCGGTGGCGCGATGCGCCGTCTATAGTGGGTTGCGGGAGGACAGAAAGAAAAACGGATTTTCCTTCTTCGCATCAAGGAGAACGATCATGTCCATGGCCAATACCCTGCAGGACTACCTGCAGCGCCACCACGCCCCCTTCGAGATGATGCACCACGCGCACAGCAGCTGCAGCATGGAAACCGCGCAGATGGCGCACGTTCCGGGCGACCGGCTGGCCAAGCCGGTGCTGTTCCGCGACGATCTCGGCTACGTGATGGCGGTGCTGCCCTCGACCTGCCACGTCGGCATCACCGCGCTCAACAAGCGCCTCGGCCGCCACCTGCAGCTGGCCGAGGAATGGGAGTTGGAAGAACTGTTCCAGGACTGCGAACTCGGCGCCATCCCGCCGATGGGGCCGGCCTACGGCATCCGCACGGTGATGGACGACGAGCTGGCAAACGAGCGGGACATCTATTTCGAGGCCGGCAACCACGAGGATCTGGTGCACATGAAGACGGACACCTTCCTCGACCTGATGGCCGACGCCGACCGCGCCAGCTTCGCCCGCCGCCTGTAGCGTCCCGGCCGCAAAACGACGAAGGCCCCGGGCGGGGCCTTCGCTCGCTTGCCGCACCGGCCGCGCGCAGCGGCCGGTGGGGAGAAGCGCGTCAGACGTCGATGTTGCGCGCCGCCAGCGCGTTCGACTCGATGAAGTTGCGGCGCGGCTCGACCAGTTCGCCCATCAGCGTCGTGAAGATCTCGTCGGCGCCGATCGCGTCCTCGATCTGCACCTTCAGCAGGCGGCGGACCTTCGGGTCCATCGTCGTTTCCCACAGCTGCTCCGGGTTCATTTCGCCGAGACCCTTGTAGCGCTGCTTGCTGACCGTGCGCTCGACTTCGGCGAGCAGCCAGTTCATCGCCTGCGCGAAGGCGACGACCGGTGCCTTCTTTTCGCCGCGCTGGGCGTAGCCGCCGGCGCCGAAGAGGCCGGAGAGCATGTCGGCGGTCTTCATCAGCTGCGCCCAGTCGCCCGAGATCAACAGGTCCTCGTCGATGACGCCGACCTTGAGGTTGCCGTGGTGGATCTTCTCGACGCGCAGCTGCCAGCGTTCGTGTGCCTCGTCGTAGCGCGCGCGGATCTGGATGCCGTGGTTCACCCGCTTCGACAGTTCGCTGGCCGACTGCTGCGCGGCCGCCTCGGAGGACAGGTCGAGCTTCAGGTTGGCGTCGACGATCGTGTGCAGCACCTCCGGGTTGACCAGATGGTCGAGGCGGTTGATGACCGCCTCGGCGAGCAGGTATTCGCGCGCCATTTCCTCCAGCGCCGCGCCGCTGATCGGCTCGGCGCCGGCCTTCGGCACCACCGCGGCTTCGTCGAGCGCCATCCGCAGCAGGAACTGGTTCAGCTCGTGGTCGTCCTTGATGTAGCGCTCGGTCTTGCCGACCTTGACCTTGTACAGCGGCGGCTGCGCGATGTAGATGTGGCCGCGCTCGACCAGCTCCGGCATCTGCCGGTAGAAGAAGGTCAAGAGCAGCGTGCGGATGTGCGCGCCATCGACGTCGGCGTCGGTCATGATGATGATGCGGTGGTAGCGCAGCTTTTCCGGCTTGTACTCGTCCTTGCCGATGCCGGTGCCGAGCGCGGTGATCAGCGTCGCGATTTCCTGCGACGAGATCAGCTTGTCGAAGCGCGCCTTCTCGACGTTGAGGATCTTGCCCTTCAGCGGCAGGATCGCCTGGAACTTGCGGTCGCGGCCCTGCTTGGCGGAGCCGCCGGCGGAGTCGCCCTCGACCAGGTACAGCTCGCACAGCGACGGGTCCTTCTCCTGGCAGTCGGCAAGCTTGCCGGGCAGGCCGACGCCGTCGAGCACGCCCTTGCGCCGCGTCATCTCGCGCGCCTTGCGCGCGGCTTCGCGCGCACGCGCCGCCTCGACGATCTTGCCGGTGATCACCTTGGCGTCGGCCGGGCGCTCGAGCAGGAACTCGGCGAGCTTGGCGGCGACGACTTCCTGCACCGCCGGCTGCGCTTCGCTTGATACCAGCTTCATCTTCGTCTGCGAGGCGAACTTGGGATCGGGCATCTTCACCGACAGCACGCAGGCGAGGCCCTCGCGCATGTCGTCACCGGAGATGTCGACCTTCGCCTTCTTGGCGATCTCGTTTTCCTCGATGTACTTGTTGATGACGCGCGTCATCGCCGTGCGCAGGCCGGTCAGGTGCGTGCCGCCGTCGGACTGCGGGATGTTGTTGGTGAAGCACAGCACCTGCTCGGCGTACGAGTCGTTCCACTGCATCGCCACCTCGACGCCGATCGTCGCGCCGTTCGGCGCCGTGCTCTCGCCGGTCGAATAGAAGACGGTCGGGTGCAGCACCGACTTCGAGCGGTTGATGTACTCGACGAAGCTCTTGACGCCGCCGGCAAACGCAAACAGCTCCTCCTTGCCGGAACGCTGGTCGACCAGCTTGATGCTGACGCCGTTGTTCAGGAAGGACAGCTCGCGCAGGCGCTTGGCGAGGATCTCGTAGTGGAACTCGACGACGCCGAAGATCTCCTCGTCGGCGAGGAAGTGCACCTCGGTGCCGCGCTTCTCGGTCGTGCCGAGCACCTTCAGCGGCGAGACTTCGACGCCGTCGCGCATCTCCAGCGCGCGGTCGACCGGGACGCCGCGGTTGAATTCCATGAAGTGCTTCTGGCCGTCGCGGCGGATCGTCAGCCGCAGCCACTTCGACAAGGCGTTCACGCACGAGACGCCAACGCCGTGCAGGCCGCCGGACACCTTGTACGAGTTCTGGTTGAACTTGCCGCCGGCGTGCAGCTCGGTCAGCGCGATCTCGGCGGCCGAGCGCTTCGGCTCGTGCTTGTCGTCCATCTTGACGCCGGTCGGGATGCCGCGACCGTTGTCGGTGACCGAGATCGAGTTGTCGGCGTGGATGGTGACGACGATGTCGTCGCAGTGTCCGGCCAGCGCCTCGTCGATCGAGTTGTCGACGACTTCGAAGACCAGGTGGTGCAGGCCGGTGCCGTCCGAGGTGTCGCCGATGTACATCCCCGGACGTTTCCTGACCGCCTCCAGGCCTTCCAGGATCTGGATACTGGCTTCGCCGTAGGCCGGGGCGTTGTTCTGTTCGCTCACTATTCTAGTTTCCCTGTTTCACGTGGAACATCAATGACTTGTCGAAAGCAGTGTCAGATGCGCATCGGCATCACGACGTACTTGAAACGCTCGTTGCCGGGGATCGTCACCAGCGCGCTCGAGTTCGAGTCGTTGAGCCCCCACTGCACGGTTTCCGCCGAGCTGTTGTTGAGCACGTCGAGCAGGTAGCCGACGTTGAAGCCGATGTCGATCGCGTCGCCGCCGTACTCGACTTCGAGCTCTTCCTGCGCCTCTTCCTGCTCGGCGTTGGCGGCCATGATCTTCAGGCTGCCGGCGGCGAGCACCAGGCGCACGCCGCGGAACTTCTCGTTGGTCAGGATCGCCGCCCGCTGCATCGACGAGAGCAGCGCAGCGCGGTTGATCGTCAGCGTGTTGCGCAGCGTCGCAGGTATGACACGTTCATAATCCGGGAACTTGCCGTCGATCAGCTTGGAAACGAGGTTGATATGGCCGAACTGGAAGCGGATCTGGTTCGGCGCCGCCTCGATCACCAGCGGCTCGTCGTTGTCGGAGAGCAGGCGGTTCAGCTCGAGCACGGTCTTGCGCGGCAGGATCAGTTCCTGGCGCGGCAGGCTGCCGTCGATCGCCATGCTGGCAAAGGCCAGGCGGTGGCCGTCGGTGGCGACGGCACGCAGTTCGCCGCCATCCACCAGCAGGAGGAGGCCGTTCAGGTAGTAGCGCACGTCCTGCGCTGCCATCGCGAACTGGGTCTGCGCCAGCAGCTGGCGGAACTGCTTCTGCGTGACGGTGATCCGCTTCGCCTCGCCGTCGGCGATCGCCATCCGCGGGAAGTCGTCGGCGGGCAGCGTCTGCAGGCTGAAGCGGCTCTTCCCGGCGCGCAGCTGCAGGCGCTTGTCTTCGAGGATCAGGCTGACTTCGGCAGTGTCCGGCAGCGAGCGCAGGATGTCCTGCAGCTTCTTCGCGCCGACCGTGACCGCACCGTCGGCGTCGCCCTGCGCACCCTGCGTGCTGGTGGTGATCTGGATCTCGATGTCGGTCGCCAGCAGCGTCAGCGTGTCGCCCTTCTTTTCCAGCAGCACATTGGACAGGATAGGCAGGGTATGGCGTTTCTCGACGATGCCGGAAACCGACTGCAGCGGCGCGAGCAGCGTGTCGCGTTGGGTTTTAATAAGGACCATATATCTAATTCCTATAAATATAAGCTGCCGGTCAACTCTGTGGATACTTCGTAAAACCGCTTATTCTACAGTACGTTGCATTGAAAAAATGGCTCTTGAAAAGCCTGTTGCTTGCCTGTGGGTGAAAACTGGATGATTTATCCACAAGTGAATAAATCCGGGGTTCTCCACATTCGCCCCCCAGCTTGTTCACAGACTTGTCCCGTCTACCCCTTCAGCACCTGCAGCAGCACGTGCAGGTCATGGTTGAGCTCGTTGTCCTTGGTGCGCAGCGAATCGATCGTGCGCACGGCGTGCAAGACCGTCGTGTGGTCGCGGCCGCCGAAGGCGTCGCCGATCATCGGGTAGCTGTGCGCGGTGAGGTCCTTGGCCAGCCACATCGCCACCTGGCGCGGGCGGGCGATGGCGCGCGTGCGCTTCGGCGAGAAGAGGTCGGCAACCTTGATCTTGTAGTAGTCGGCGACGGTCTTCTGGATGTTCTCGACGGTGATCTGCCGGTTGACCGCGCCGATCACGTCCTTCAGCGCCTCCTTGGCGAGGTCGAGCTCGATCTCGCGGCCGTGGAACGAGGAGTAGGCGAGCACCTTCTTCAGCGCGCCCTCCAGTTCGCGGACGTTCGAGCGCAGATGCTTGGCGATGACGAAGGCGACCTCGTCGCTGAGCGCGACGCCCTCGGCCTCGGCCTTCTTCTTCAGGATGGCGACGCGCATCTCGGTCTCCGGCGGCTCGATCTGCACCGTCAGGCCCCAGTCGAAGCGCGTGATCAGCCGGTCCTCGAGGCCCGAGATGTCCTTCGGATAGGTGTCGCAGCTGATCACAATCTGCTTCCTGGCCTCGATCAGCGCGTTGAAGGCGTAGAAGAACTCCTCCTGCGTGCGGTTCTTGCCGTTGAAGAACTGCACGTCGTCGACCAGCAGCACGTCGAGCGAGCGGTAGTAGCGCTTGAAGACGTCGAAGGACTTCTGCTGGTAGGCGCGCACGACGTCGGAGTAGTAGTCCTCGGCATGCACGTAGCGGACGACCTTGTCCGGCTGCTGCGCGAGGATGGCGTTGCCGATGGCGTGGATCAGGTGCGTCTTGCCGAGGCCGGCGCCGCCGTAGATGAACAACGGGTTGTAGGCGCCGCCCGGGTTCTGCGCGACCTGCATCGCCGCGGCGCGGGCGAGGTCGTTGGCCTTGCCGACGACCAGGTTGTCGAAGGTGAAGGAATTGATCAGCCGCGTCTTCTCGTACGGGTTGCTGCTCGCGCGCAGCGCCGGCGGCGGGACCGGGGGCGAGGGGTCGGCGGCGGGCGCCGGCGCCGCCGGGCGTGCTGGCGGACGCGGCGGCGCCGCCGGCTTGCTGCTGCCGAGCGTCAGCGCGATGCTCACCGGTGCGTCGAAATAGGCCCGGCCGAGGTCCTCGATGCGGCTCAGGTAGCGTTCCTTGACCCATTTCAGGATGAAGCCGTTGGGGGCGATCAGGCGCAGGCCGTTGTTGATGTCGTCCTCGCCCTCGAGGCGCAGCGGACGAATCCAGGTGTTGAATTGCTGCAGCGGCAGTTCCTGTTCGAACTGGCTGAGGCAGGAATTCCAGAAAGAACTCATATGCAGATTTTCCGGCCGGCGGCGAGGCGTCGTCGGGAAGCGGACCGTGCCGCGGACGGGATCGTCCACAGCCCTTGCCCCTGCCGCCGAATCAAGCCTTAACTTCTTGTTTATAATGGATTGTCAAGCGAAAAAAGCGGTCGTCGAGCGCCGCTTTTGCGAGCATTTTACTCTGCTCGACGAAGAGTTATCCACAGGCTGTGAAAAAAATTGGCCTTGACACAAGAAGGCGCTTTCGGTCTAATTGCGCGTTTATCTTTGCATCAAAATCAAGGGCATAAATCATGAAACGCACTTATCAACCCTCGGTGGTCCGCCGCAAGCGTACGCACGGTTTCCTGGTCCGCATGCGCACCAAGGGTGGCCGCAAGGTCATCGCTGCGCGCCGCGCCAAGGGCCGTCACCGTCTGGGCGTTTGAGCACTGACGGCACAGCTGCCGGCGGCAACGGCAGGCCGGCCGCAACGACCCGCGGTTTCGGTTTTCCCAAGCGCTATCGATTGACCAAAACGGATGAGTATTCATCCGTTTTTGGTTTTAGAAGGGCCCTGAAAAGCCCGCACTTCCTGTTACATTACCGCCCGCGAGCGGAGGAAGAGGGCGAAAGCTGGAGCGTACCGCGCCTCGGCATCGTGGTCCCCAAGCGCCTGGTCAAGGCGGCGGTGCGCCGCAACCTGATCAAGCGCCTCGGCCGCGAACGGTTCCGGCTGCTGCGCCAACAGCTGCCGGCGCGCGATCTGGTGCTGCGCCTCAACGCCAAGCTGCCGGCGTTCGATCGCAAGGCGATCGCGGAAGAGATCGACCGGCTGCTGCTGAAGCTGAAGGCGCCGCTGCGCTAGCGGCGGGGCGAGGACGATGAGGAAACTGCTGCTGCTGCTGATTCGTTTCTACCAGCTGGCGATCAGCCCGCTGCTCGGCCGCCGCTGCCGGTTCTTCCCCAGCTGCTCGGAATACACCGCCGAAGCCATCCAGAAACACGGGGTCTGGAAGGGCGCGAGGCTGGGGGCGAAGCGCATCGCGCGCTGCCATCCCTGGCATCCCGGCGGCTACGATCCCGTACCCTGACAACCAAGAAGACTTGAGCCGTTAATGGACAACCGACGCCTGATTCTCCTGATGATCTTCTCCATCTCGCTGGTCATGCTGTGGGATGCCTGGCAGAAGTACAACCAGCCGAAGGCGCCGGTGCAGGCGACTGCGGCTCAGTCCGGCACCGCGACGCCGCAGCCGACGACCAGCCTGCAGGCCGCAGCGCCGACGGCGGCGCCCGCGGCCCCGGCCGGTGCCGCCGCCCCGGCCGCCACGACCGAGACGATCACGGTCAAGACCGATCTGTTTACCGCCGACATCTCGACCCTCGGCGGCGACATCACCCGCCTCGAGCTCAGCCGCTATACCGCGACCGAGGACAAGCGCAGGACCTTCGCGCTGTTCGAGCCGAAGCACCGCTACGCGGCGCAGAGCGGGCTGATCGGCGACGGCATGCCGAACCACCGGACACAGTTCACCGCCGTCAAGGGCCCGCGCGAGCTGGCCAAGGACGGCGGCAAGGACGACAAGCTGCAGGTCCGCCTGGAGGCGACCGCCGCCAACGGCGTCAAGGTCGCCAAGGTGTACACCTTCAGCCGCGGCAGCTACGCCATCGACGTCGCCACCGAGGTTCTGAACGGCGGCGCGCAGCCGCTGACCGCGCACGCCTACTACCAGTTTCAGCGCGACGACGTCGCGCCGGAGGGCGAGAGCGCGATGGTGTCCACCTTCACCGGCCCGGCCGTCTTTACCGGCGAGGAGAAGTACCAGAAGCTCGCCTTCGACGACATCGCCAAGGACAAGGCCAAGTTCGCCAAGTCGGCCGACAACGGCTGGCTGGCGATGGTCCAGCACTACTTCGTCGCCGCCTGGGTGCCGCAGGGCAAGGACAAGCGCGAGTTCTACGCGCGCAAGCTCGAGGGCGGCAACGGCAGCCCGCTGCTCACCGCCGCCGGCCTGATCCTGCCGCTGCCGCAGATCGCGCCGGGCGCCGCCGGCCAGCAGTCGATCACGCTCTACGCCGGCCCGCAGGAGCAGGCGACGCTGAAGAAGCTGGCCGAAGGCCTCGACCTGGTCGTCGACTACGGCTGGCTGACGGTGATCGCCGCGCCGATCTTCTGGGTACTGCAGGCGATCCACGGGCTGGTCGGCAACTGGGGCTGGGCGAT
Source organism: Azospira restricta (assembly GCF_016858125.1). Classification (NCBI taxonomy): domain Bacteria; kingdom Pseudomonadati; phylum Pseudomonadota; class Betaproteobacteria; order Rhodocyclales; family Rhodocyclaceae; genus Azospira; species Azospira restricta. The sequence continues at coordinate 668,707 of NZ_CP064781.1, read as the reverse complement.
CGTGCTGCTGACCGTCGGCATCAAGGCCATCTTCTATCCGCTGTCCGCGGCCAGCTACAAGTCGATGGCGAAGATGCGCACGATCACGCCGCGCCTGATGCAGCTGAAGGAGCGCTTCGGCGACGACCGCCAGCGCCTCAACCAGGAAATGATGAAGCTCTACCAGACCGAGAAGATCAACCCGCTCGGCGGCTGCCTGCCGATCCTGGTGCAGATCCCGGTGTTCATCGCGCTCTACTGGGTGCTGCTCGGCGCCGTCGAGATGCGCGACGCGCCGTGGGCGCTGTGGATCACCGACCTGTCGTCGGCCGACCCGTACTACGTGCTGCCGGTGATCATGGTCGTCTCGATGATCATCCAGACCAAGCTCAACCCGACGCCGCCGGACCCGATCCAGGCCAAGGTGATGATGGCCATGCCCTTCATCTTCGGCGTCATGTTCTTCTGGTTCCCGTCCGGCCTGGTCCTCTACTGGGTGGTCAACAACATCCTGTCGATCGCCCAGCAGTGGCAGATCACGCGGATGATCGAGGGCGGTGGCAAGCAGGCCGCCTGACACCATCGCCGCCATCGCGACGGCGCCGGGCCGCGGCGGCATCGGCGTCGTCCGCGTCTCGGGCGCCGGGCTGGCGCCCTTCGCGCAGGCGCTGACCGGCAAGGCGCCGAAGCCGCGCCTGGCGACGCTGGCCGACTTCCGCGATGCCGACGGCCGCACGCTCGACAGCGGCCTGCTCCTTTACTTCCCGGCGCCGCATTCCTTCACCGGCGACGACGTCATCGAACTGCAGGGCCATGGCGGGCCGGTGGTCATGCAGCTGCTGCTCGCGCGCTGCGTCGAGCTCGGCGCGCGACTGGCCGAACCCGGTGAATTCACGCGCCGCGCGTTTGACAACGACAAGCTCGACCTGGCGCAGGCGGAAGCCGTCGCCGACCTGATCGACGCCGCCACGGCGAGCGCCGCGCGCTCGGCGGTGCGCTCGCTGCAGGGCGAGTTCTCGAAGGAGATCCACGCGCTGGTCGACGAGCTGACCGAGCTGCGCGCGCTGACCGAGGCGACCCTCGACTTCCCCGACGAGGAGATCGACTTCCTGCAGTCGGCCGACGCCTTCGGCCGGCTGAACCGCCTCGCCGCGCGACTGGCCGCGGTCTTCGACCGCGCGCAGCAGGGGCGGCTGTTGCAGGGCGGCCTGCACGTGGTGCTGGTCGGCCAGCCGAACGTCGGCAAGTCCAGCCTGCTCAACCGGCTCGCCGGCGACGAGCTGGCGATCGTCACGCCGGTCGCCGGCACCACGCGCGACGCGCTGAAGGGCAGCATCCAGATCGAGGGCATTCCGCTGCACGTGATCGACACCGCCGGCCTGCGCGAGACCGAGGACGAGGTCGAGAAGATCGGCATCGAGCGCACCTGGCGCGAGATCGAGCGTGCCGACGTCGTGCTGCTGCTGACCGACGCCCAGCATGGCGTCGGCGACGCCGAGCGGGCGATCCTCGCGCGGCTGCCGGCGGCGATCCGGCGCATCACCGTCGACAACAAGATCGACCTCGCCGGCCGCGCGCCGGAACGCCGGGAGACCGCCGACGGCGTCAGCATCGCGCTGTCGGCCAAGACGGGGGAGGGCATCGACGTGCTGCAGCAGGAACTGCTCGCCGTCGCCGGCTGGCACCAGGCCGAAGACGTCTTCATCGCGCGCGAACGGCACCTGCAGGCGCTGCGCGAGGCGGCCGCGCACCTCGCCGCGGCCGAAGCGCAGCTGCCGCGGCTGGAGCTCTTCGCCGAGGAGATGCGGCTGGCGCAGCAGGCCTTGGGGCGGATCACCGGCGAATTCAGCGCCGACGACCTGCTCGGCGAAATCTTCGGCCGCTTCTGCATCGGCAAATAGCGGCCGCCACTGCGCAAGCGCCCTCCGCCCTGACCCTGATGATCGCCGAATCGCCGGAACTGAGCCTTGTCGCGCTGCTCGCGGTCGCTGCCTTCGCCGCCGGCTTCATCGATTCGGTCGTCGGCGGCGGCGGCCTGATCCAGATCCCGGCGCTGTTCACGGTGCTGCCGCAGCACGCGCCGGCGACGCTGTTCGGCACCAACAAGTTCGCCAGCGTCTTCGGCACGAGCAACGCCGCCTGGCGCTACGCGCGCCGCGTCGCGATGCCGTGGCGGACGACGCTGCCGGCGGCGCTCGCCGCCTTCGCCTGTTCCTACCTCGGCGCGATGGCGGTGGCCTGGCTGCCGCGCGAGCTGCTGCGGCCGCTGATCCTCGTACTGCTGGTCGGCGCCGCGGTCTATACCTTCATCAAGAAGGACTTCGGCGCGGTGCACGGGCCGCAGCACTCCGGGCACCGGGAACTCCTCTACGCGGTGTTGCTCGGCGGCGTGATCGGCTTCTACGACGGCTTCTTCGGTCCCGGCACCGGCAGCTTCCTGATCTTCCTGTTCATCCGCTTCTTCGGCTTCGACTTCCTGCACGCGTCGGCCGCGGCGAAGGTGGTGAACGTCGCCACCAACCTCGCCGCGCTCGCCTACTTCGCGCCGAACGGCCACCTGCTGTGGATCACCGCGGCGGCGATGGCGCTCGCCAACGTCGGCGGCTCGCTCGCCGGCACCCACCTCGCACTGAAGCACGGCAGCGGCTTCGTGCGCCAGGTCTTCCTCGCCGTCGTCTCGCTGCTGATCCTGAAGTTCGCCTGGGATACCTTCAGCTGATCCGCTTGCCGTACTTGCCGGCGACGCGCTGCAGGGCTTCCTTGCCGGAGAGCACGCGCCAGTCGCGCGGGTCGCGCGCGCGCGCCTGCTGCAGGTAGCGCTGCGCCTGCTCGGCGAGCTCGTCGCGCCAGCCCTGCTGGTCCATCAATGCACTGATCGCCTTTGCCGCGTTGACCAGGAACTGCAGGCTGGGCACCGCCTCGGCGGCGTCGACCAGCAGCCGGACCGATTCCTCGAGGTCGCCGCTGCGCGCGGCGAGCACGCCGCGGTTATTGAGCTCGACGATCTCGCGGTTGACCTGGTCGAGCAGCGCGCGGCCGGCGTCCTCGTTGCCGGTGCGCGCGAAGACGCCCTCGATGCGGGCGAGGACGTGCCGGTTGTCGTTGTTCTCCGCCGCCACCTTCTTCATGATCGTCTGCGCCGCATCGCCGTCGCCGGCGGCGAGGCAGGCCTGCGCGAGATCGACGGCGATCTTGTGCGAGATCGGCTTCGCCGGATCGCCGTCGCGCTCAAGCGCCTCGTGCAGCCGCAGCGCCTCGGCGACCGCCGCGCGCGCCTTCTCCGGCTCGCCCTCGGCCTGCAGGCAGAGGCTGTCCATCACCGCCGCCGCGTACTCGCCCTGCCTGCTGCCGCGCCAGTCGCGCTTCAACTCCTGGATGAGCTGGCGGGCGCCGGCCGTCTGCCCCTTGTCGAGCATCACCCGCGACAGGTTGGCGTAGTCGTCGACCTGCCGCAGCGACGAGCCGCGATGCCGCTCGAGTACCTTGCCGTAGGCCTTCTCGGCGGCGTCGAGGTCGCCGTTGCGCATCGCCACGTCGCCGACCACGCGCTGCCGCCCGGCGTTGTTCGGCGACAGCGTCGCCGCCTGCTGCAGCACCGCCTGCGCCGCTTCCAGCCGCCCCTTTTCTTCCTGCACGCCGGCGAGGAAGTCGTAGGCCGAGAGGTATTGCGGGAACTCGTCGACCACCTGCTGCGCCAGCGTCTCCGCCTCGTCGAGCGACTTGCGCCCGCGCAGCGCGAAGGCCAGCCCCATGCGCGCCCACGGCACCGACTTGCGCGCCAGCACGTCGCGGTAGATCGCCTCGGCCTCGTCGTGGCGGCCGAGCGCATTGAGGATCTCGCCCTTCAGCCGCAGCACGTCGAGCTCGAACGGCGACGTGTTGGCGAGCAGCCGGTCGCACGCGTTGAGCGCGCCGATGTAGGCGCCCTGGTCGAGCTTCTGGTAGACCGGCGCGAAGAAGTTCTTCTTGAACACCGCCTTCAGGATCCGGGCCTGCAGCTGCTCGGAGGTGAACGGCTTGATCACGTAGTCGTCGGGCGCCAGCTCGGCGACCGAGATCACGTTGTGGTAGCCGCGCTCGCTGGTGATCACCATGAACACCGTGCCGAGCGGGATCAGGTGCTGCTGGCGCAGCTCCTCGAGCAGCTGCTGGCCGTCGCGGCCGTCGTCGAGGACGTAGTCGGAGAGGATGATGTCGAAGGTGCTCGCCTTCACCTGGCGCAGCACCTCCGCCGAGCTGCCGGCGCCGGTGACGTTGGTGACGCCGAGCGCGGACAGCATCAGGCGCAGCGCGTCGCGCGCCGCCGGATGGCGGTCGACGATCAGCACGCGCTTGCGCGGCAGTTCCTTCTGCAAGCGCTGCGACAGCTCGTCGGTACCGAAGTCGTCGAGGGAGGCCATCAGCCAAAGGTAAGCGATGCGCTCCCCGGTGACAAGCGGCGGCCGGGCGTGGCCGCGCCTAGCCGGCGCCGAGGTAGCTGCGGATCGCGGCGACCGCGTCGTGCAGCCGGTCGGCGGTGCGCTGCTGCAACGGCCCGATCGCCGCCGTGCCGGCGCCGTCGCGGCAGGCCTGCTCGAGCGCGCGTGCGGCGTCGGCGAGCGCCGTCGCGCCGGCGGTCGCCGCCAGCCCCTTCAGCGTATGGGCGAGGCGGAGCGCCTCATCGTCGGCACCGGCGGCCCGCGCCGCGGCGAAGCGCGCACCGAAGTCGGCCTCGTCGGCGGCGAACACTTCGAGGATCATGCGGTAGGTGTCGAGGTCGCCGCCGGTGCGCGCCAGCGCGCCGCGCGTATCGAAGCCGGCCAGCGCCGCGAGCGGATCGCCGGCGGCCGCCGGCGCGGCCTCGCTGCCGGCGGCGCGGCGCAGCCAGCGCTGCAGCGTGCGGTTCAGTTCGCGCAGGTCGATCGGTTTCGTCAGGTGGTCGTTCATGCCGGCGGCGAGCGAGCGTTCGCGATCGCCGCTCATCGCGTGCGCGGTCATCGCGATCACCGGCAGCTTTTCCAGACCGGGTGTCGCGCGGATCCGCCGCGTCGCCTCGTAGCCGTCCATCAGCGGCATCTGGCAGTCCATCAGCACCGCGTCGTAGCGGCCGGCGGCGAGGCGTTCGAGCGCCTCCCGGCCGTTCTCGGCGAGGTCGACCTGCAGGCCGCTGCGCTTCAGGAAGTTGAGTGCGACCTCCTGGTTCAGCCGGTTGTCCTCGACCAGCAGCACGCGGGCGCCGGCCAGCGCGTCGCCGCGTTCGACGGCCGGCGGCGGCGCCTCGCCGGCCGCGATGGGCACGCCGTCGCCGGCCAGCGCGCGGTCGATGGCCGCGCGCAGCTGGCCCGGCGTAAACGGCTTCTGCAGCACGCCGGCGATGCCGGCGCGGCGGAGGTCCTCACTGCGCACGAAGTCGGCGAAGGCGGTGACCAGGATCGTACGCGGCCGCGCCGCGGCGGCGCAGCGGGCGGCGACGCCGAGGCCGCCGCCGTCGGGCAGCGCGTTGTCGAGCAGCAGCAGGTCGCAGGGCGCGCCGTCGGCGAGCGCGGCGAGCGCCATCGCGCCGTCGGCGAAGGCGGCGACCTCGGCGCCGAGCTGCCGCAACTGGTCAGCGAGCGTCGTGCGCGCCAGCGTGTTGGCGTCGACGAGCAGTACGTGCCGGCCGGCGCAGGCGGCCGCTGCCACCGCGTCCCCGGCCGTCGCGCCGACGCCGATGCGGACGGTGAACCAGAACGTGCTGCCCAACCCGGGCTCGCTGACGACGCCGATGCTGCCGCCCATCAGTTCGACCAGGCGGCGCGAGATCGCCAGGCCGAGGCCGGTGCCGCCGTATTGCCGGGTGGTCGTCGAGTCGGCCTGCGTGAACGGCTCGAACAGCCGCACCTGCTGCTCGGGCGCGATGCCGATGCCGGTGTCGCGGACCGCGAAGCGCAGCACGACATCGCCGCCGACGCGCAGCAGCGGCTCGGCGTGGACGGTGATCTCGCCGTGTTCGGTGAACTTGGCGGCGTTGCCGACGAGGTTGAGCAGCACCTGGCGCAGGCGCAGCGGATCGCCGACCAGCGTCGGCGGAATGTCCGGCGCGATGTCGAAGAGCAGTTCGAGCTCGCGCGCCGCAACATGGCTGCCGGCGAGGTCGGCGACCGCGCGCAGCACGTCGTCGAGCGCGAACGGCAGGCGCTCGAGGTCGAGCCGCCCGGCCTCGATCTTCGAGTAGTCGAGCGCGTCGTTGACGATCTCGAGCAGCGAGGTCGCCGCCTGGTTGGCCTTACGCAGGAAGTCCTGCGTGCGGACGGGTTCGTCGCTGTCGAGCGCCAGCTGCAGCATGCCGAGAATGGCGTTCATCGGCGTCCGGATCTCGTGGCTCATGTTGGCGAGGAACTCGCCCTTGGCCCGGCTGGCCGCCTCGGCGGCCTGCTGCACCAGCTTGAGCTCGGTGATGTCCACGCGGAAGCCGACCGTGTAGCCCTCCGGCGTCTTGCGTTCGACGATGCGCAGCCAGCGGCCGTCGCCGAGCTTCTGCTCGACCACGCTGTCGCCGCGGCGGTGCGCGGCCAGCCGCTCGGCGACCCAGTCCGCGACGCGGCCACGCGCGGCGGCGTACTGGCCGCGCTCGGCGCCGACGCGCAGGATGTCCTCGAAGCGATTTCCCGGCACGATCAGGTCGGCCGACAGCGCGTAGGTCTCGCGGTACTTCTCGTTGCAGAAGAGCAGCCGGTCGTCGGCGTCGTAGACGACGAAGGCTTCGTCGATCGCGTCGATCGCCGCACGCAGGATGCGCTCGCTTTCGCGTAGCGCCTTCTCGGCGCGACGCAGTTCGCTGATCTCCTCCTTGACCGCGACGAAATGGGTGATCGTGCCGGCCTCGTCGCGGACCGGCGAGATGATCGCGAACTCGGAAAAAAGCGAGCCGTCCTTGCGCCGGTTCACGAATTCACCGCGCCAGGTGCCGCCGCCGAGGATGGTCTGCCACAGCGTGGCGTAGGTCGCGGGCGTCGTCTGCCCGGATTGGATCAGCGCCGGCGTGCGGCCGCGCACCTCGTCGAGCGTGTAGCCGGTGACGCGGGTGAAGCAGGGATTGACGTACTCGATGCGGCCGCCGACGTCGGTGATCACGACCGAGGTTTCGGTCTGCTCGATCGCCTGCGACAGCTTGCGCAGCGCGTCCTGCACGCTGGCCGTCTCGGCGGCGTGGCGCGCCGCCGCCTGCCGCATCCGCCACAGCGCCCAGCCGGCGACTGCGGTCGCCAGCACGGCCCACGCAAGCACTACCGCCATCGATTCCCCTGAACGAAAACGCCCGCCGGCGGCGGGCATGCCCGGCGACATGATAGAGCAGGCGGCCGTCGCGCCCAATCAGTGCCGGAGTGTCTAATAATAGCCATTGACTATCGACAATATTCTAAATATCAATTGGATCAATGGTCGCCCGGTCCGTAGCATGGGCACCGTTGCTTCCACTTCAACCCAAGGAGATAAACATGAGCGTTTCCCTGATCAACACCGAAATCAAGCCCTTCAAGGCCACCGCCTACCACAACGGCAAGTTCGTGCCGGTCAGCGAGGCCGACCTCAAGGGCAAGTGGTCCGTGGTCTTCTTCTACCCGGCCGACTTCACCTTCGTCTGCCCGACCGAGCTCGGCGACCTCGCCGACGAATACGCCGCGCTGAAGGACATGGGCGTCGAGGTGTACTCGGTGTCGACCGACACCCACTTCACGCACAAGGCCTGGCACGACGCGTCGGAGACGATCCGGAAGATCCGCTACCCGATGATCGGCGACCCGACCGGCGCGATCACCCGCAACTTCGGCGTGATGATCGAGGAAGAGGGCCTGGCGCTGCGCGGCACCTTCGTCATCAACCCGGAAGGCGTGATCAAGGTCTGCGAGATCCACGACCTCGGCATCGGCCGCGATGCCAAGGAACTGAAGCGCAAGATCCAGGCCGCGCAGTACGTCGCCTCGCACCCGGGCGAAGTCTGCCCGGCCAAGTGGACCCCGGGCGAGAAGACCCTGGCGCCGTCGCTGGACCTGGTCGGCAAGATCTAAGCCGGCCGTAGCACCCGCTCCCGGCCGCCGGCCGGGAGTGCAGCGCAAAGGCGCCGGCGGGAAGTCCTTCGCTCCCCAACCCCGCCGACGCAGTACCGCCCGTCGGCGCCTTTGCAGTGCAGTCGTCAATCGACCAAACGAACCATCGAAGGGAGAACCCCATGCTCGACGCCGCCATCAAGCAGCAACTCGCCGCCTACCTCGAACGCCTGCAGCAGCCGATCGAACTGGTCGCCTCGCTCGACGCCAGCGCCGCGGCGCAGGAGATGCGCGAACTGCTGCACGACATCGCCTCGCTGTCGGCGAAGGTCAGCGTGCGCGAGGACGGCACGGCGACCCGGACACCGTCGTTCGCCGTCGGCCGGCCGGGCGAGGCGGCACGCATCGAGTTCGCCGGCATCCCGATGGGCCACGAGTTCACCTCGCTGGTGCTGGCGCTGCTGCAGACCGGCGGCCACCCGCCGAAGGTGGCGCCGGAGGTGATCGCGCAGATCGAGGCGCTCGACGGCGAGTTCAGGTTCGAGACCTTCATCTCGCTGTCCTGCCACAACTGCCCGGACGTGGTGCAGGCGCTGAACCTGATCGCCGTGCTCAATCCGCAGGCGACCAGCGCGATGATCGACGGTGCGCTGTTCCAGCGCGAGGTCGAGGCGCGGAAGATCATGGCCGTGCCGACCGTCTTCCTCAACGGCGAACCCTTCGGTCAGGGCCGGATGACGATCGAGGAGATCGTCGCCAGGCTGGATGTCGGCGCCGAGCAGCGCGCGGCCGAGAAGCTTGCCGCCAAGGAAGCGTTCGACGTGCTGGTCGTCGGCGGCGGCCCGGCCGGCGCGGCAGCGGCGATCTACGCGGCGAGGAAGGGGATCCGCACCGGCGTGCTCGCCGAGCGCTTCGGCGGCCAGGTGCTGGATACCATGGCGATCGAGAACTTCATCTCGGTCAAGGCCACCGACGGCCCGAAGCTCGCCGCCGGGCTCGAGCAGCACGTGCGCGAGTACGAGGTCGACATCATGAACCTGCAGCGCGCCGAGGCCTTGATCCCGGGCGAGCGCTTCCATGAAGTGCGCACCGCGAGCGGCGCGGTGCTCAAGGCGAAGAGCGTGATCGTCGCCACCGGTGCGCGCTGGCGCGAGATGAACGTGCCCGGCGAGCGCGAGTACCGCGGCCAGGGCGTGGCCTACTGCCCGCACTGCGACGGCCCGCTGTTCAAGGGCAAGCGCGTCGCGGTGATCGGCGGCGGCAACTCCGGCGTCGAGGCGGCGATCGACCTCGCCGGCATCGTCGGCCACGTCACGCTGCTCGAATTCGCCGACGCGCTGCGCGCCGATGCGGTGCTGCAGAAGAAGCTGTACAGCCTGGCCAACGTCACCGTCATCAAGCAGGCGCAGACGACCGAGGTGCACGGCGACGGCGGCAAGGTGAATGCGCTCTCCTACAAGGACCGCGCCAGCGGCGAGACCAAGCGCATCGAGCTCGAAGGCGTCTTCGTGCAGATCGGCCTGCTGCCGAACACCGACTGGCTGAAGGGTACGCTCGCGCTGTCGAAGCACGGCGAGATCGAGATCGACGCGCGCGGCCAGACCTCGCTGCCCGGCGTCTTCGCCGCCGGCGACGCGACGACGGTGCCGTTCAAGCAGATCATCATCGCCATGGGCGCCGGCGCCACCGCCTCGCTCGGCGCCTTCGACCACCTGATCCGCAGCTCGCTGCCGGCGGCGGTCGCGGCCTGAACGGCGCCGCGTCCGGGCGCAATGACGGCCGCCTGCGGGCGGCCGTTTTGCCTATGGCGCTGCCGGCAGCAGCACGAGGCGCTCGCCGCGGCGCACCACCGGCATCGCGAAGTCGAAGCGGTCGGCCTGCGCGCACAGCTCGAGATCGGCCGGCGGCAGGCTCGGATTGTTGCCGGCGGCGAAGCGGCGGCCGAAGTCGGAGTCGCGGACGCGCTGCTCGAACGGCCGCGGGTCGGGCGTTTCGCCGTGCAGCAGCGCTTCCAGATAGTCGGCGCAGGCGGCGTCCTCGTCGCCGTCGCGGTCCACCCATTCGCCGGTGACCAGCAGCGTCACCTGTTCCGGCGCCTGCCGACGGATCGCCGCCGCCGTCGCCGCCGCGCAGACCAGGCTGCCGGCGTAGGCGGCGCGCGCGTGCGCGAAGCGCAACAGGCCGCGGACGCCGGCAGCGGTGGTCTGGATCAGCTCCTTGCCGCGCAGGTCGGCGCCGGCCAGCCGCGACGGCGAATTGCCGTAGTCGAAGCCGGGCACCGGGTCGCCGCCGGCGACGGCGCCGGTGGTCAGCGCCTCCGGCAGCAGGCGGTGCAGCGCGAGCGCCTCGGCGACCGTTTCCACCGGATGGATCGCGCGCGCGCCGGCGGCGAAGGCGTAGGCGGCGGTCGAGAACGAGCGCAGCACGTCGATGACGACGACGACGCCGTCGTCGGCGTGTCCCGGGCTCGGGTCGAGGCGGTTGAGATAGAGGCGGCGGGTGCGCATCGCGGCGGCGGGCGTTGGTCTTTCGCCTAGCATGCCATGGCCGCCCGCCGGCGGCCACCCGGGCGCAGCCGGCGGGCGCTCAGGCGCGCTGTCGCCGGCGCCGTTCGTGCGCGTCGCCCGCGAGCGGCACGTCGATCTGCAGGCCGGGGCGCAGCGCCAGCAGGCGGTCGAGCACCCAGGGATTGGCTTCGTAGGCGAATTCCCGCGCCTGCAGCGGGGCGCCGGTGGCCGCCTCGACGAACAGCGCAACCGCCGCCGAGCGGCTGACGCCGGCCTCGCAATGCACCAGCACCGAGATCGCGAACGGTGCCGCGTGCAGGCGGCGAACGAAGTCGTCGATGCGCCGCGCGACGGCATGGTTGAACATCCCCGGCGGCGTCGGCGTGTACTCGTCGGCCGGCGCCGCGTCGAAGAAGGACAGGCGCAGCACGTGCTGGAACAGTGGGTCGAGGCTCGCCGCCGGCGCGCCCGGATCGGTGATCGAGATCACCGCCATGTAGGGGTTGCCGGCCAGCGATTCGGCGAGTTCGCGCGAGGCGAAGAAAACGTGGTTGATGGTCATCGGGAGCTCGGGGCGGGGGCTATTCCATGAACACGGGGTCGGAGAAGACCAGCGTGCCGTCCTTGCGCATCATCAGGTTGTCGGCCTTGATCAGATCGGGCAGCGCGTCGTACTCGCCGGCGAAGCCTTCCAGCGCGCGCAGCGATTCGTGCAGCGCCTCGCTCCAGCCCATCGGCGTCACCACCAGGTGATGCAGCGCGATGCGCCCCATGTCCTGCGCCAGGTTGCGCCACATCAGGCAGGCGTCGAAGTACGAGGTCGAGATCCGCGTCGCCAGCGCCGACGTCTCGTCGTTGCCGGGCAGCGGATAGAGCTTCTCGACCTCGACGATGTGGAACGGGAAGCCGCGGCTGGAGCGGCCGACCGTGCCGTGGTCGGCGAAGACCACCGGGAAGTGGCGGCCGGTCGGGCGGTCCGGCGCGGTGTAGTAGGCGTAGTCGGTCGGCGACGAGAGCAGCTTGAACACGCGTTCCTGGCCGTCGACGCAGTCGCCGTCGAGGACGATGGTGTTCTCGCCGCGGCCGATTTCGCGGCGGCCGTTCAACAGCGGGTGATCCGGGACCGGATCGGGGATCAGCGTGCCGCGGGTTTCGTCGTTCATCTCCGACTCCGGCCGGGTGCGTGGGCTGTGGCGGGCGCCGCGGCGCCCGCCCCGCGATTAGGCGACGATGTGCGCGCCGGCGTCGACGTAGATCGTCTGCCCGGTCATGCCGGACGAACCCGGCGTGCACAGGAAGGCGGTCAGCGCGCCGACTTCCTCGATCGTCACCGTGCGGCCGAGCGGCGCCTTGACCGCGTCGGCTTCGAGCAGCTGGTTGAAGTTGGCGATGCCGGAGGCGGCGCGCGTCATGATCGGGCCGGGCGACACGGCGAAGACGCGGATGCCCTTCGGGCCGAGGTCGTAGGCCATGTAGCGGACCGCCGACTCGAGCGCCGCCTTGATGATGCCCATCACGCCGTAGTTGCGGACGACGCGCTCGGCGCCGAGGTAGGACATCGTGATCAGCGAGCCGCCGTGCGCCATCAGCGGCTCGAGCGCCTTCGCCATGCGCAGGAAGCTGTGGCAGGAGACGTTCATCGCCGCGTCGAAGCCTTGTTCGCTGGTGTCGATGACGCGGCCGTGCAGGTCGTCGGCGTTGCAGAAGGCCATCGAATGGATGGCGAAGTCGATCTCGCCGAATTCGGCGCCGCACTTCTCGATGACGCCTTCTAGGCTGCCCGGCTGGCTGACGTCGAGCTTCTCGAAGAGGCGGGCGCCGAGCGCCTCGGCCAGCGGCTGCGTGTACTTTGCGGTCTTGTCGTTCTGGTAGGTCAGGGCGATCTCGGCGCCGAGCCCGCGCACCGCCTTGGCGACGGCGTAGGCGATCGACTTGTCGTTGGCGATGCCGGTGATCAGACCCTTCTTGCCGGCAAGCGGCAGCAGCAGGTCGGAGCGTTCGAGGGCGGCGTTTTCGGTCATGCTGTTCATGCGGTTCTTCCTTGCGCGGGTTCGATTCGCTGCGGCGCGGCGGGGGCGGGCGCTGCGCAACGCCCTGAAAACGTGGTTGTTGCGCCGCAGCATCCGATGATTTTCCTGCATCGGCGCCGTTTTACTCTTGATCTAGCGCAAATCCCGCGCGCCGCGCGACCTCCGGTTCGCTGCAATGCAGCACGGGCTGAGGCATTCTCCCGCCGGCGTCGGAAAAAGGACAAAAACCTGTTATTTTTCAGCCAACTGGCGTAGAATCCAGCCCCTTTCCCGCGTTTTCTCGAGCTGGTCGTCCGCATGCGGTATCCCGAGCGTTTCGATGTGATTGTTGTCGGTGGCGGCCATGCCGGCACCGAGGCGGCGCTCGCCGCCGCGCGCATGGGGCAGCGCACGCTGCTGCTGACGCACAACATGGACACGCTCGGCGCGATGAGCTGCAATCCGTCGATCGGCGGCATCGGCAAGGGCCACCTGGTGAAGGAGGTCGACGCGCTGGGCGGGGCGATGGCCGCCGCCACCGACGAGGCCGGCATCCAGTTCCGCATCCTCAACAGCTCGAAGGGCCCGGCGGTGCGCGCCACCCGCGCGCAGGCCGACCGCGTGCTGTACAAGCAGGCGATCCGTACGCGGCTGGAGAACCAGCCGAACCTGACCATCTTCGCGCAGGCCTGCGACGACCTGATCGTCGACGGCGAGCGCATCGCCGGCGCGGTAACGCAGTTGGGCATCCGCTTCGACGCGCGCGCGGTCGTGCTCACCGCCGGCACCTTCTTGAACGGCCTGATCCACGTCGGCCTGCAGAACTACACCGGCGGCCGCATGGGCGATCCGCCGTCGGTGTCGCTCGCCGCGCGCCTGCGCGAACTCAAGCTGCCGGTCGGCCGGCTGAAGACCGGCACGCCGCCGCGGCTGGACGGCAAGACAATCGACTTCTCGGTGATGGAGGAACAGCACTCGGACGATCCGCTGCCGGTCTTCTCCTACCTCGGCAACGCCGCGCAGCATCCACAGCAGCTGCCGTGCTGGGTAACCCAGACCAACGAGCGCACGCACCAGATCATCCGCGACAACCTCGACCGCTCGCCGATGTACACCGGCGTCATCGAGGGCGTCGGGCCGCGCTACTGCCCGTCGATCGAGGACAAGATCCACCGCTTCGCGGCCAAGGACAGCCACAACATCTTCCTCGAACCGGAAGGGCTGACGACGCACGAGATCTACCCGAACGGCATCTCGACCTCGCTGCCCTTCGACGTGCAGCTGGCGATCGTGCGTTCGATCAAGGGGCTCGAGCACTGCCACATCCTGCGCCCCGGCTATGCGATCGAGTACGACTACTTCGACCCGCGCGGGCTGAAGTCCTCGTTCGAGACCAAGGCCATCCGCGGCCTGTTCTTCGCCGGCCAGATCAACGGCACCACCGGCTACGAGGAAGCCGCCGCGCAGGGCCTGTTGGCCGGCGCCAACGCCGCGCGCTACGTACAGGAACGCGGGGCGTGGAGCCCGCGCCGCGACGAGGCCTACCTCGGCGTGCTGGTCGACGACCTGATCACGCGCGGCGTCTCCGAGCCGTACCGGATGTTCACCAGCCGCGCCGAATACCGCCTCTCGCTGCGCGAGGACAACGCCGACCTGCGCCTGACCGAAAAGGGGCGCGAGCTCGGGCTGGTCGACGACGCGCGCTGGGACGCCTTCAACCGCAAGCGCGATGCGATCGCCGCCGAACAGGAAAGGCTCAAGTCGACCTGGGTGCGGCCGCAGACGCTGCCGGCGGCCGACGCCGAGCGCGTGCTGGGCAAGGGCATCGAGCGCGAATACACGCTGTTCGACCTGCTGCGCCGGCCCGACGTCAGCTACGCGGCGCTGCTGACGCTGCCGGGCGCTGCCGGCGAGGGTACGAGTGGGCCGCTGACCGATCCGCAGGCGATCGAGCAGGTCGAGATCCAGGCCAAGTACCAGGGCTACATCGACCGCCAGCAGGAGGAGGTCGAGCGCAACCTGGCGCAGGAGGAAACGCCGTTGCCGGCCGGGCTCGACTACGCGGCGGTACCGGGGCTGTCCAAGGAAGTGCAGCAGAAGCTCGCGCAGCAGCGGCCGCAGACGGTCGGCCAGGCCTCGCGCATCCAGGGCATCACGCCGGCGGCGATCTCGATCCTGCTGGTGCATCTGAAGCGCCTCGGCGGCGGCGAGAAAAAATCCGCATGAGCCGCGAGCAGCAACTCGCGGACGGGCTGCGGGCTCTCGGCATCGCGCTGCCGGCGACGGTGCAGGCGCAGCTGCTGGCTTACGCCGCCTTCCTCGAAAAGTGGAACCGCACCTACAGCCTGACCGCGCTGCGCGACCCGGCGCTGGCGGTCAGCCACCACCTGCTCGACTCGCTGGCGATCCTGCCCTACGTCGATGCCGCCAGCCTGCTCGACGTCGGCAGCGGCGGCGGCCAGCCCGGCATCCCGCTGGCGATCGCGCGGCCGGAGCTGGCGGTGACGCTGGTGGACAGCAACAGCAAGAAGACCGCCTTCCTGCAGCAGGCGGCGATCGAGCTGGGGCTGAAGAACGTGCAGGTGGTCACCGCCCGCGTCGAGACCTTCGCGCCGGCGGCGCCGTTCGCCGCGATCACCTCGCGCGCCTTCGCCGAGCTGGCCGATTTCGTCGCGCTGACCCGCCACCTGCTGGCGCCCGGCGGGGCGTGGCTGGCGATGAAGGGGGTTCGCCCGGACGCGGAAATGAATAAACTGCCGGCTGACGTCGCGGTGGCGGCGGTGCACCGGCTGGACGTGCCGGGCGTGGATGGCGAGCGCCATCTGGTCGTAATCAGGGAGCGATGACGTGGCCAAAGTGCTGGCGGTGACTAATCAGAAGGGCGGCGTGGGCAAGACCACGACCGCGGTGAACCTGTCGGCGAGCCTCGCCGCCCTCGGCCAGCGCGTGCTGATGATCGACCTCGACCCGCAGGGCAACGCGACCACCGGCTGCGGCGTCATGAAGCGCGAGGCGCTGCCGACCGTGTACCAGATCCTGATCGGGCGCTCGACGCTGGACGAGGCGCGCATCCGCACCGAATTCGGCTTCGACATCCTGCCCGCCAACCGCGAGCTGGCCGGCGCCGAGGTCGAGCTGATCGAACTCGACAACCGCGAATACCGGTTGCGCGACGCGCTCGACGCCGCCGGCGAGCAGTACGACTTCGTGCTGCTCGACTGCCCGCCGGCGCTGAACATGCTGACCGTGAACGGGCTGGTCGCCGCCGAGGCGGTGATGATCCCGATGCAGTGCGAGTACTACGCGCTGGAAGGGCTGACCGACCTGGTGACGACGCTGCGGAAGGTGCGCGCCAACCTCAATCCGGTGCTGCAGATCGAAGGGCTGCTGCGCACCATGTACGACCCGCGCATGACGCTGATGCAGCAGGTTTCGGGCGAGCTCGAGAGCCACTTCGGCGACAAGGTCTACCAGAGCATCATTCCGCGCAACGTGCGGCTGGCCGAGGCGCCGTCCTACGGCAAGCCGGTGATCGCCTTCGACCGCGCGTCGAAGGGTGCCCAGGCCTACCTGCAGCTGGCGCAGGAGATGCTGGACCGCCGCGACGGCAAGGTCGCGACCAGCCAACAGGGAGCGCTGGCATGAGAATGAAGGGACTCGGCCGCGGCCTCGACGCGCTGCTCGCCGGCGACGAGGCGAAGAAGGAAGTGCAGCGCTCGCTGCCGGTGAGCGCGCTGCAGCCGGGCAAGTACCAGCCGCGCACGCAGATGGACCCGGCCTCGCTCGACGAACTGGCGGCGTCGATCCGCGCGCAGGGGCTGATGCAGCCGATCCTGGTGCGGCCGGTGGCGTCCGACCGCTACGAGATCATCGCCGGCGAACGCCGCTGGCGCGCCGCGCAGCTGGCCGGCCTCGGCGAGGTGCCGACGCTGATCCGCGAGATCCCCGACGACGCGGCGCTGGCGATGGCGCTGATCGAGAACATCCAGCGCGAGAACCTGAACCCGCTCGAGGAGGCGCTCGGCCTGCAGCGCCTGGTCGACGAGTTCGCGATGACGCACCAGCAGGCGGCCGACGCGGTCGGCCGTTCGCGCCCGGCGGCGTCGAACCTGCTGCGCCTGCTGCAGCTGGCGCAGCCGGTGCAGGACCTGCTGATGGCCGGCGCCATCGACATGGGCCATGCCCGCGCGCTGCTGCCGCTGGCCAACGGCTTGCAGGTGCAGCTGGCGCAGCGCATCGCGCAGAAGGGCCTGTCGGTGCGCGAGGCGGAGCGCCTGGTACAGCGCGAAATGGCGCCGCCGTCGGCGAAGCTGCCGCCGAAACCGGACCGCGACCTGCTGCGTCTGCAGGAGGAGCTTTCCGACGCGCTCGGCGCCAGCGTTGTGATCAAGGCCAACCGCAAGGGCGCCGGCAAGCTGACGATCGATTTTTCTGATCTGGATCAGTTGGAAGGCCTGCTGGCTCGGCTACGATAGCCGGCTACGTATAAGTACTATGTGCACCGCAGCAAAATTTGACTCATGTAGAAGAGTCGGATAGACTGCCGCGGTTTTGGTCGGAGCATTCCTTGCATCCGCAAGTCCGCTGGATCATTGGCTGGCAGGTGGCACTGACGCTGTCGATCGCGGCGGTCGCCGCGGTGTGGGGGGGTGCGAACGCTGCGCTGTCGGCGCTTGCCGGGGGCGGCATCGGGGTGGTAGCCAATCTGCTTTACGTGTGGCGAGCCATGCGCCTGTCGGTCGACGCGACCGGCAAGCCGGACCCGATGCGCGCCTATCGCGGCCAGGCGGCGGGGGAGGCGTACAAGTTCGCGGCGACGCTGGCCGGGTTTGCGCTGGTCTTCGTGGTGTACAAGGGCGTCGCGCCGATCCCGCTGTTCGTCGGGTACGCATCGACCTTCGTAATTTACTGGTTGGCGCTGGTCAGAAGGCGCTGATCTGCAACGGTTCTAGGGGATTGAGGGAGCATCATGAGCGCTGAAGGCGGCCTGACCACTACAGGTTATATCCAACACCACCTGACCAACCTGGCCGTCTGTGCCGACGCGGCCAAGGATGCCACCGGCCACTGCCATGGCTTCTGGACCTTCCACCTCGACACGCTGGTCGTTTCCGGCCTGCTCGGCCTGCTCGCCTTCGGCCTGATGGCCAAGCTGGCGAGCAAGGCCACCGCCGGCGTGCCGGGCGGCTGGCAGAACTTCGTCGAGATGGTGATCGGCATGGTCGACCAGCAGGTGCGCGACACCTTCCACGGCAAGAGCGCGCTGGTGACGCCGCTGGCGATCACGATCTTCATCTGGGTGTTCCTGATGAACGCGATGGACCTGATCCCGGTCGACTTCCTGCCGATCGCCGCCGCCGCCGTCGGCGTGCCGTACCTCAAGGTCGTCCCGACCACCGATCCCAACCTCACCTTCGCGATGTCGATCAGCGTGTTCTGCATCATGCTGTGGATGAACTTCAAGGTGAAGGGCTTCGGCGGCTTCATGCACGAGGTGTTCACCGCCCCGTTCGGCGCCAAGCTGGCGCCGGTGAACCTGATCTTCCGCATCGTCGAGGACATCGCCAAGCCGATCTCGCTGGCGCTGCGTCTGTTCGGCAACATGTACGCCGGCGAAATGGTGTTCATCCTGATCGCCCTGCTCGGCCTCTACCAGCTGCCGCTGGCGCTGCCCTGGGCGCTGTTCCACATCCTGATCATCACGCTGCAGGCGTTCGTGTTCATGATGCTGACCATCGTCTACATGTCGATGGCGTCCGAGTCGCACTAAAGGTTTCGCTTCACACACTGTCTTTTCAATTAACCGCTACTTTCCAAACTTAGGAGTCAACATGGAACTCGCAACCGTCCTTTCCAACACCGCTATCGCTGTTGCCATCCTGATCGGCGCCGGCGCCCTCGGCACCGCCATCGGCTTCGGCATCCTCGGCGGCCGCTTCCTGGAAGGCGCTGCCCGTCAGCCGGAAATGATCCCGACGCTGCAGGTCAAGATGTTCATCGTTGCCGGTCTGCTCGACGCCGTCACCATGATCGGTGTCGGTATTGCTC
This sequence comes from Azospira restricta, assembly GCF_016858125.1. Lineage (NCBI taxonomy): Bacteria > Pseudomonadati > Pseudomonadota > Betaproteobacteria > Rhodocyclales > Rhodocyclaceae > Azospira > Azospira restricta. The sequence continues at coordinate 650,158 of NZ_CP064781.1, read as the reverse complement.
TGTTCCTCCTGTTCGCCAACCCGTTCCTGGCCCTGATCAAGTAATCGCCCGGTCCCTAACAGAAAGGAGTCTGGCGTGAGCATTAACGCTACTCTGATTGGTCAGGCGATCTGGTTCGCGATCTTCATCTGGATCACGATGAAGTACGTCTGGCCGCCGCTGCAAAAGGCGATGGCCGAGCGCCAGCATCAGATCGCCGAAGGCCTCGCCGCCGCCGAGCGCGGCAAGCAGGAGCAGGAGATCGCCGCCAAGCGCTCCGCCGACGCCCTGCGCGAAGCCAAGGAAAAGGCCTCCGACGTGATCGCCGCCGCCGAAAAGCGCGCGCAGCTGATCGTCGAGGAAGCCAAGGGTCAAGCCAAGGTCGAGGCGGACAAGGTGGTCGCCAGCGCCAAGGCCGAGATCGACCAGGAAGTCGAACGGGCCAAGCAGCAGCTGCGCGAGCGCGTGGCCGAGCTGGCCGTCGCCGGTGCCGAGAAGATCCTGAAGAAGGAAATCAACGCCGCCGCGCACGCCGACATCCTCGGTTCGCTCAAGCAAGGTCTGTAACGCATATGGCTGAAACCGTCACCATTGCCCGGCCGTACGCCGAAGCGGTGTTCTCGCTGGCGCGCGAAAAAGGCGCGCTGGCGCAGTGGTCCGACCGTCTCGAGGCGCTGGCGAACTTCGCCGGCAACGCCGAGGTGGCCGCTGTCATCGACAACCCGAATGTGCGTCAGGAGCAGCTCGTCGAGCTGTTCTCCGCGGCATGCGGCAAGGCGGATGACGGTCTGACCAACCTGCTCAAGCTGTTGGCCCAGAACGACCGGCTGACCGTTCTCCCCGAGATTGCCGGTCTCTACGAGACCATGAAGCGCGCCGAAGAAGGCACCCGCGACGGCGAGATCGTCTCCGCCTTCCCGCTGTCCGAAGCGCAGGTCAAGGAAGTCACTCCCGAGCTCGAGAAGCACTTCAAGTGCAAGCTCAACCTGTCGGTCACGGTCGATGCGACCCTGATCGGCGGCATCGTGGTGACCGTTGGCGACCAGACGCTCGACGCCTCCGTGCGCGGCAAGCTCGCGGCGATGGCCGTGGCGCTGAAAAACTAGGAGATTTCCATGCAGTTGAATCCATCCGAAATTAGCGAACTGATCAAGAGCAAGATCTCGAATCTGCAGGCGAGCAGTGAAGTTCGCACCCAGGGCACGGTGGTTTCCGTGACCGACGGCATCTGCCGTGTCCACGGCCTGCAGGACGTCATGCAGGGCGAAATGCTGGAATTCCCCGGCAACACGTTCGGCATGGCCCTGAACCTCGAGCGCGACTCCGTCGGCGCCGTCGTTCTCGGCGAATACGGCCACATCGTCGAAGGCGACACCGTCAAGTGCACGGGCCGCATCCTCGAAGTGCCGGTCGGCCCCGAGCTGCTCGGTCGCGTCGTCAACTCGCTGGGCCAGCCGATCGACGGCAAGGGCCCGATCAACGCCAAGCTGACCGACAAGATCGAAAAGGTCGCGCCGGGCGTGATCTGGCGCAAGTCGGTGTCGCAGCCGGTGCAGACCGGCCTCAAGTGCGTCGACTCGATGGTTCCGGTCGGCCGCGGCCAGCGCGAGCTGATCATCGGCGACCGCCAGACCGGCAAGACCGCCGTCGCCATCGACACGATCATCAACCAGAAGGGCAAGAACCTCTTCTGTATCTACGTCGCCGTCGGCCAGAAGGCCTCGACGATCGCCAACGTCGTGCGCAAGCTCGAAGAGCACGGCGCGATGGAATACACCATCGTCGTCGCCTCGTCGGCGTCCGAATCGGCCGCGCTGCAGTTCATCGCGCCGTACGCCGGGTGCACGATGGGCGAGTACTTCCGCGACCGCGGCATGGACGCGCTGATCATTTACGACGACCTGACCAAGCAGGCCTGGGCCTACCGTCAGGTGTCGCTGCTGCTGCGCCGCCCGCCGGGCCGCGAAGCCTACCCGGGCGACGTCTTCTACCTGCACTCGCGTCTGCTCGAGCGCGCCGCGCGCGTCTCGGAAGAATGGGTCGAGAAGCTGACCAACGGCGAAGTCAAGGGCAAGACCGGTTCGCTGACCGCGCTGCCGGTCATCGAAACGCAGGCCGGCGACGTCTCGGCGTTCGTTCCGACCAACGTCATCTCGATTACCGACGGCCAGATCTTCCTTGAGACCGACCTGTTCAACGCCGGTATCCGTCCCGCGATCAACGCCGGTATCTCGGTGTCGCGCGTCGGCGGCGCCGCGCAGACCAAGCTGATCAAGAAGCTCGGCGGCGGCGTCCGTCTGGCGCTGGCCCAGTACCGCGAACTGGCGGCCTTCGCGCAGTTCGCCTCGGACCTCGACGAAGCCACCCGCAAGCAGCTCGAGCGCGGCAAGCTGGTCACCGAGCTGATGAAGCAGCCGCAGTACGCGCCGCTGTCGATCTCGGAAATGGCCGTGACGCTGTACGCCTCGGACAAGGGCTACTTCGACGACGTCGAAGTGAAGCGCGCCCTCGAGTGCGAAAAGGCGATGATCGGCTACCTGAAGGCCAACTGCGCCGACCTCCTGAACAAGATGGAGTCGACCGCCGAGCTGGACGCCGAATCGGAGAAGCAGCTCGCCGCCGGCATCCAGGCGTTCAAGGGCACGTGGGCCTGATCGGCTAGGAGAACGCCATGCCTAGCGGCAAGGAAATTCGCAACAAGATCAAGAGCGTCGAGAACACGCGCAAGATCACGAAGGCCATGGAGATGGTGGCCGCATCCAAGATGCGCAAGGCGCAGGATCGGATGCGGGCCGCCCGCCCCTACGGCGACAAGATCCGGCGCGTGGCGGCGAACCTGTCGCACGCGATTGCCGAGTACAAGCACCCCTTCCTCGCCAAGCGCGAGTCGGTGAAGACCGTCGGCCTGATCCTCGTCACTTCCGACAAGGGTCTGTGCGGCGGCCTGAACTCGAACGTGCTGCGCCTCGCCGTGCAGCGCATGAAGGAATGGGACGCTCAGGGCGCCGCGATCCAGGTGACGGCGATCGGCAACAAGGGCTTCGGCTTCATGCAGCGCGCCGGCGCCAAGCTGGTCTCGCACGTCACCGGCCTCGGCGACACGCCGCACCTCGAAAAGCTGATCGGACCGGTCAAGGTCCAGCTCGACGCCTTCGTCAAGGGCGAGATCGACCAGCTCTACATCGGCTACACCCGCTTCATCAACACGATGAAGCAGGAGCCGGTGATCGAGCAGCTGCTGCCCCTGTCGGGCGACGCGGTCGGCTCGACCGAGGCCAACTGGGACTATGTCTACGAGCCGGAAGCCAGGGAAGTCGTCGACGACCTGCTGATCCGCTACGTCGAAGCGCTGATCTACCAGGCGGTGGCCGAGAACATGGCCTCCGAGCAGAGCGCACGGATGGTGGCGATGAAGTCGGCATCGGATAACGCCAAGAACGTGATCGGCGAACTGAAGCTCGTCTATAACAAGACGCGCCAGGCCGCGATCACCAAGGAACTGTCCGAGATCGTCGGCGGCGCCGCGGCGGTGTAACAGGTTTCAATCATTGAGGGATTCAACATGAGTCAAGGTACCATCGTTCAGTGCATCGGCGCGGTTGTGGACATCCAGTTCCCGCGCGAAGCGATGCCCAAGGTCTATGACGCCCTGATGCTCGACAAGAGCGAAGAACACGCCGCTGTCGAGACGGGTCTGACCTTCGAAGTGCAGCAGGAAATCGGCGACGGCGTCGTCCGTACGATCGCCATGGGCTCGTCCGACGGCCTGCGCCGCGGCATGAAGGTGAACAACACCGGCGCCCCGATCTCGGTGCCAGTCGGCCACGGCACGCTGGGCCGCATCATGGACGTGCTCGGCCGTCCGATCGACGAGGCCGGCCCGATCGCCGGCAACGAAGTGCGCGCCATCCACCAGCCGGCACCGAAGTTCGACGAGCTCTCGCCGTCGGTCGACCTGCTCGAAACCGGCATCAAGGTTATCGACCTGGTCTGTCCGTTCGCCAAGGGCGGCAAGGTCGGCCTGTTCGGCGGTGCCGGCGTCGGCAAGACCGTCAACATGATGGAGCTGATCAACAACATCGCCAAGCAGCACTCGGGTCTGTCGGTGTTCGCCGGCGTAGGCGAGCGTACCCGCGAGGGCAACGACTTCTACCATGAGATGAAGGACTCCAACGTTCTCGACAAGGTGGCGATGGTCTTCGGTCAGATGAACGAGCCCCCGGGCAACCGTCTGCGCGTCGCGCTGACCGGCCTGACGATGGCCGAGCGCTTCCGCGACGACGGCCGCGACATCCTGCTCTTCATCGACAACATCTACCGCTACACGCTGGCCGGTACCGAAGTGTCGGCGCTGCTCGGCCGGATGCCGTCCGCGGTGGGCTACCAGCCGACGCTGGCCGAAGAAATGGGCCGCCTGCAGGAGCGCATCACCTCGACCAAGGTCGGCTCGATCACCTCGATTCAGGCCGTGTATGTTCCGGCGGACGACCTGACCGACCCGTCGCCGGCGACCACCTTCCTGCACCTCGACTCGACCGTCGTGCTGTCACGTGACATCGCCGCGCTGGGTATCTACCCGGCCGTCGACCCGCTCGACTCCACCTCGCGCCAGCTCGACCCGCAGATCGTCGGCGAGGAGCACTACGGCGTCGCCCGCCAGGTGCAGACCACGCTGCAGCGCTACAAGGAACTGCGCGACATCATCGCGATTCTGGGCATGGACGAACTGTCGCCGGAAGACAAGCTGGCCGTCGCCCGTGCGCGGAAGATCCAGCGCTTCCTGTCGCAGCCGTTCCACGTCGCCGAAGTGTTCACCGGTTCGCCCGGCAAGTTCGTTTCGCTGAAGGACACGATCAAGGGCTTCAAGATGATCGTTTCCGGCGAGTGCGACGCGCTGCCCGAGCAGGCCTTCTACATGGTCGGCGGGATCGAGGAAGCCTTCGAGAAGGCCAAGACGCTGCAGTAATCGCAGTAATTAATGGGAGACCCGGCAATGGCAATTACCGTACATTGCGACGTGGTGAGCGCTGAAGAGCAGATCTTCTCGGGCATCGTCGAATTCGGCGTGTTCCCGGGCGAAGCCGGCGAGCTTGGGGTGTATCCGCACCACACGCCGCTGCTGACCCGGATCAAGCCCGGCACGATCCGCCTGAAAGTGCCTGCCCAGGCCGACTACGAGCTGGTCTACGTCTCGGGCGGCATGCTCGAGGTGCAGCCGAACATGATCACCGTGCTCGCTGACACCGCGATCCGTGCCCACGACCTGGACGAAGCCAAGGCGCTGGACGCCAAGAAGCGTGCGGAGGAGGCCCTCTCCAACCGCAACGCGGAAATGGACTACGCCACCGCCGAAGCCGAACTGGCCCAGGCCGTTGCCCAGCTGCAGGCGATCAAGAAGCTCAAGAATCGCCACTGAGCGCGCGTACCGCTGAAAGAAAAAGGCAGCCTCGGCTGCCTTTTTCTTTGGTTGCGATGCCCGCTCGTCGCCCCAGCGCCCGGGTGCCGACGGCAGGGGGCACTCAGTCCGGCGTCGGCAATTTGCCCGCGCGCAGCTCCAGCCGCGCCAGTTGGTCAGCGAGCGTCGCGACCTCGCGGGCGAAGGCGCCGGCCTCGGCGCGGCGTACCAGCAGCCGCTCCTCGTCGAGCAGGTACTCGCCGAAGTTGGCGCCGAGGCGCTGCGCCTGCGCGGCGCCGCTGGCGCGAAGCAGCCGGCCGGCGGCGGCGACGCGGTGCGCGGCGATGTCGCCGACGAGTCCGGCGAGGTCCGCCTCGACGTCCCAGCGCAGGTTGCGGGCGACGAAGCCGAGCGCCTCGGCGAAGTCGGCGGCGCCCTCGATGCGCGCGCTGGCGAACAGCGACGCGCGGTCGGTGAGGAAGCGCAGCGGTGCGTCGTCGGGCAGGCGGACGGTGACCGCGGCGGGGGCCGCGTCGCCGCAGGCGTTCAGGCTGCCGTCGCCGGCGACGGCGAAGGTCTGCGCGAACGGCCCCAGCTCGAAGCGCGCGTGCTGGCCGGCAAACGGCTTCAGGCGCGCGCGTGCCCAGCCCTCCGCGGCGAGCAGATGATTGACGAAGGCGAAGGTGGCGCGCTGCAGCATCAGCGCCGGCGCCGGCCACCGTCGGCCGTTGCCCCCGGGGCGGACCCTCGGCTGCGCAGAGCGTTCGCCGCGCGCATCATCGTCCCGCCCGCGCTCAGAACTTGAAGCCGCGGTGCAGCGCGCAGACGCCGAGGCTCAGGTTGAAATAGTCGACGCGTTCGAGCCCGGCCTGCTCCATCATCGACTTCATCGTCTCCTGGTCGGGATGGACGCGGATCGACTCGGCGAGGTAGCGGTAGCTCGCCTCGTCCTTGACCAGCAGCTGGCCGATGCGCGGGATGACGTTGAACGAGTAGAAGTCGTAGACCGGCGCCAGCGGCTTCCACACCTGCGAGAACTCGAGCACCAGCAGGCGGCCGCCGGGACGCAGCACGCGCCGCATCTCCTTCAGCGCCGAGTCCTTGTGCGTCATGTTGCGCAGGCCGAAGGCGACCGTCACGCAGTCGAAGTAGTCGTCGGGGAAGGGCAGCTTCTCGGCGTCGCACTGCGCGACCGGCGTGATGAAGCCCTTGTCGCACAGGCGATCGCGGCCGCGTGTCAGCATCGCGTTGTTGATGTCGGTGAGCCACACCTGGCCGCTCTTGCCGACGCGCTTCAGAAAGGCGAGCGACAGGTCGCCGGTGCCGCCGGCGACGTCGAGCACGCGCGAGCCCTCGCGGACGCCGCTCTTGGCGATCGTGAACGCCTTCCACAGCCGGTGCAGGCCGCCGGACATCACGTCGTTCATCAGGTCGTAGCGCTGCGCGACCGAGTCGAAGACGTCGGCGACGCGGCGCGCCTTTTCCGCTTCCTGGACCTGCTCGTAGCCGAAATGGGTGGTCTTGTCGTTCATGGGGGTACGCTCAGTGGTGCCCGCAGCCGCCCTTGGGCTTGGCCGGCGCGGGGGGAATGTTGGCGGGGTCGGCCGGGTCGCGGCTCTTGCCTTCGGCGGCGAGGCGGTCGAGGTAGGTCTGCCACAGCTCGTCGCGGTGCTTGCCGAGGTTGTAGAGCAGGTCCCAGGAATAGAGGCCGCTGTCGTGGCCGTCGCTGAAGACCGGGCGGATCGCGTAGTTGCCGACCGGCTCGATGCGCTCTATGCCGACGTCGCGCTTGCCGACCTGCAGCGTCTCCTGGCCGGGGCCGTGCCCACGCGCCTCGGCCGACGGCGTGAATACGCGCAGGTACTCGTAGCTGAGCTCGAAGCGCTCGCCGTCGGCGAAGGCGATTTCGAGGAGGCGCGACTTCTGGTGCAGCTTGATCTCGGTGGGAACAGGGGTGTCGTTGCCAAGTCCGGCCATGATGCGGTCCCGGGTGTGTTGCGAGCCCGTAATCATAGCCGAGAAGCAGGCACCCCGGGGCGCCGGCGGACGTCGTGCGGGCCTCAGCCCTCGTCGCGGCGGAAGCTGACCCGCTCGAAGTCCGGGCCTTCCTGCAGGATCTGCAGCAGGATGACCTGCACTGACGCCTGGCCGTCATGCACTTCGAGCAGGCGGCCGGCCTGGAACCAGCCCGCCTCGAGCACCAGCGACGGCTCGTCGCTGACCGTGTCGGTCGCCGGCAGCAGGAAGGCGCGGCTGAACAGCACCGCCTGGCCGCCGCAGCCGGTCAGCGGGCGGGCGGCGATCGCCCGGGCGGCGCCGGGCAGCGCGGCGATGCCGGCGACCAGCTGTGCGCCGCGGTCGTGCATCAGCCAGGTGACCTGCGCCAGGAAGTAGCGTTCGCCGTCGGGCGGGCAGACGGCGAGCAGCTGCCCGTGCGCCACCTTGTCGCCGGCGACCGAGCGGGTCAGCCGGAAGCCGTTCGCCGACTGGTTGACCACCTGCCAGTCGTCCGGCCGCTGTGCCGGTCCCGTCTGCCGGATCTGCAGCTTGGCCGTCGGGTCCACCATGTGGCGGAACGAAAACAGTTCGTCGAACTCCTCGCGGCAGTACATGCGCGTGCTCGCCGGTTGCGCGAATTCGGCGCCGCCGATCAGGTAGTGCATCGTCGCGAAGCCGCCGGCCACCCGCGCGACGCCGGAGCTGGCGTGCCGGCGGAAACGGCGTACCGCGCGCGCGTGGGTCCACGGCCGCATCACCTGCTCGAGCAGCTTGCGGCACTGGGGCCCTGTGCACTCCTCGCCGAGGCCGATCTGGCCGGGCGGAATGCGCTGCGCCAGCTGCCGGCGGACCTGCGCCAGCGTCACCGCGAGCCGTGTCGTGTCGAGCTTGCGCACGTTGTCGCGCAGGCGGCAGTCGGCCGCCTGCTTCAGCGGTGCGTCCTGCATCACATCGACGACGAAGGCCGGCAACGCCTCGTCCGCCGTCGCGCCGACGACACCGACCAGCGGCGCCCAATGCATCGCCCAGCGCCGGATCAGGTTGTAGTCGCGCGCCGACAGGCTGTAGGGGCCGGCCAGGTCGAGCAGCAGCGTCGCCGCGTAGGCCGCCGCACAATGCGTCGCGCGCCCGTGCGGGTCGAGCGCGTCGGCCACCGGCAGCGTCGCCACACCCCATTCCTCGGCGCTCGCGTAGTAGCCGTGCAGGTCGAGCCAGGCCCCGGCCGGCAGCTCGTGCCGCGCCCGGTGGTGCTCGACGATCAGCATGCCCAGGTAGTACAGGCAGCGGTGCAGGATCAGCGCGACCCGGCGCGGATGGTCGGGATCGTCGACGTCGTCGTCGAGCTGCGCGCACTGGGCGTAGGCGCGCGTCACCTTGCGCCAGATGCCGGTCACCCGCACGAAGGCCTGCTGCTCGACGTCGCCGAGCGGCAACGGCTTGCCGACGTAGCGGTGCGCCAGCTCCTCCTCGACGAAGCAGAGCGGGATGCGCGCCTGTTCGAGCAGGTTGAGATAGACCGCCGCTGCCGGCGGGCGGGCGGTCAGTTCGTCGAGGAAGGCATCGAGCGCGGCTTCCGCCTGCAGCGGATTGGCCAGCGGCAGCCGGGACAGGAAGGCAAGGCCGTCGTCGAGGCCGAGCGCCGCCGGGCGCGGCGGTTCGCCGATCGGCGGCAGCCCGGCCAGGTTCATCCGGCCGTGCCCCGCCGTTGCGGCGCGCCGAGGCGCTGCGCCAATTCGCCGGCGAGCTGGCGCCGGCTCACCGCCGGCCGTACGCCGCCGCCGGTCCGCTGCGGCGTTCCCCAGATCGGCTGCGGGAAGTGGCGGTCGTCCTTCCAGCGCGGAATGACGTGCCAATGGAGGTGCGGGACGACGTTGCCGAAGCTCGCCAGGTTGATCTTGTCCGGCCGGTAGAGCTGGCGCAGCGCGCCCTCGACGGCGAGGACGACGCGCATCAGGGCCTGCTGCTCGCCGGCGTCGAGGTCGCTCATCTCGGCAGCATGGCGGTTGAGGATGACGCGGCAGAAACCGGGGTAGTCGTCGTCGGCGACGGCGATCACGCGGCACAGCGCGTCTTCCCACAGCAGCTCGCCGCCGGGCGCGTGGCACAGCTCGCATTCGTCCGCCGCGCGGGCGAGGTGGCCGCTCAGCTGTGCGTGCAGTTGAGCGCGCAGTTGATCGTTATCCGGCTGCAAGACCCCGTCTCCCTGATTATTGGTGTTTTCCCGCTCCGTCCCCAGCGCGCAGCATGGCGCATCGTCGGCGAAAAGTCACGGGGCGGCCGTTCGCCGCCGCCCCGTCGATCAGAGCAGGACGCGCTCGATGCCGCCGCTGTTCGCCTTGCTGACGTACTTTTCCATCCAGTCCGCGCCGAGCAGGTGCTTCGCCATCTCGACGACGATGTAGTCGGACTTCATGTCGGCGTCGTCGTTGTAGCGCGACAGGCCCTGCAGGCAGGAGGGGCACGAAGTGAGCATCTTCACCTCGCCCGCGAAGCCGTCGGCGCGCAGCTTGGCGGCGCCCTTCTCGATTTCCTGCTGCTTGCGCGAGCGGACCTGGGTCGAGATGTCCGGGCGCGCCACGGCGAGCGTACCGGACTCGCCGCAGCAGCGGTCGGACAGGTCGACCGGCTGGCCCATCAGCTCGTTCACGACCTTGATTCCCGACATCGTCTTCATCGGCGCATGGCAGGGCTCGTGGTACATGTAGCGGACGCCCTCGACGCCGTCGAGGTGTACGCCCTTCTCGATCAGGTACTCGTGGATGTCGAGCAGCCGGCAGCCGGGGAAGATCTTGTCGAATTCGTACTTCAGCAGCTGGTCCATGCAGGTGCCGCAGGAGACGATCACCGTCTTGATGTCGAGGTAGTTCAGCGTGTTGGCGACGCGGTGGAAGAGCACGCGGTTGTCGGTGATGATCTTCTGCCCGGCGTCCTCCTCGCCGGCGGCGGTTTGCGGGTAGCCGCAGCACAGGTAGCCGGGCGGCAGCACGGTCGCCGTGCCCAGCTCGTAGAGCATCGCCTGGGTCGCCAGGCCGACCTGCGAGAACAGCCGCTCCGAGCCGCAACCGGGGAAGTAGAAGACGGCGTCCGAATCCTCCTTGAACTTCTGCGGATCGCGGATCACCGGCACGATCGTGTCGTCCTCGATGTCGAGCAGCGCGCGCGACGTGCGCTTCGGCAGGTTGCCGGGCATCGGCTTGTTGATGAAGTGGATGATCTGCGCCTTCACCGATGCCTTGCCCAGCGTCGCCGGCGGCGCCTTGACCTGGCCCTGGATCAGGCCGAGCGACTTGGCGACGCGGTAGGCGAGCCGCTGCGCCTTGTAGCCCCACTCGATCATGCCGGTGCGGATCAGCTTGATCGTCGCCGGGTCCTTCGCGGTGAGGAAGGCCATCGCCGCCGCCTTGCCCGGATTGAACGACTTCTTGCCCTGCTTCCTGAGCAGGTTGCGCATCTTGATCGAGACGTCGCCGAAGTCGATGTCGACCGGGCACGGCTTCTCGCACTTGTGGCAGATCGTGCAGTGGTCGGCGACGTCCTCGAACTCGGCCCAGTGCGCCAGCGACACGCCGCGGCGGGTCTGCTCCTCGTAGAGGAAGGCCTCGATCAGCAGCGAGGTGCCGAGGATCTTGTTGCGCGGCGAGTAGAGCAGGTTGGCCTTCGGCACGTGCGTCGAGCAGACCGGCTTGCACTTGCCGCAGCGCAGGCAGTCCTTGATGTCGTGCGAGATCTCGCCGATCTCGGTCTGCTCCATGATGATCGACTCGTGGCCCATCAGGTTGAAGCTCGGCGTGTAGGCGTCGTCGAGGTTGGCCGGGCGGGCGTCGGCGAACGGCTGCGCGGCGGCGCCGCGCAACAGCTTGCCGCGGTTGAAGCGGCCCTGCGGGTCGACCTTCTGCTTGTAGGCCCAGAACGAGGCCATCTCGGCGTCGGTCAGGTAGTCGAGCTTGGTGATGCCGATGCCGTGCTCGCCGGAGATCACGCCGTCGAGTGCGCGGGCCAGCGCCATGATGCGGTCGACGGCGCGGTTCGCCGTCTGCAGCATCTCGTAGTTGTCCGAGTTCACCGGGATGTTGGTGTGCACGTTGCCGTCGCCGGCGTGCATGTGCAGCGCGACGAAGACGCGGCCGCGCAGCACTTCCTGGTGGATGCCCTTGATCCGCTCGAGCACCGGATGGAAGATCGTGCCGTCGAAGATCTTGTCCAGCCGCGGCTTCAGCTCGCTCTTCCACGAGGTGCGGATCGAGTAGTCCTGCAGGCGGTGGAACAGCGTCGGGTTGGCGGCGCGATTCGACAGTTCGCCGGCGGTGACGCCGTATTCGGCGAACTGCTTCTCGGCCTCGGCCAGCGGCAGGTCGAGGTTGTCGAGCAGCCACTGCCAGCGGCGGCGCACGCTCCGCACGTAGTCGAGCGCGGCCTGGCGGCGGTCGCCGATCAGTTCGTCCTTGCCGACTTCGGCGTCGCCGGTGTCGAGCGGCAGCTCGCCTTGCAGGAACTCGGCCAGCGCGTCGCACAGCGCCAGCTTGTTCTTCGTCGACAGCTCGATGTTGATGCGCTCGATGCCGTCGCAGTAGTCGCCCATGCGCGGCAGCGGGATGACGACGTCCTCGTTCACCTTGAACGCGTTGGTGTGCTTCGAGATCGCCGCGGTGCGCGAACGGTCGAGCCAGAACTTCTTGCGCTGCTCCGGCGAGACGGCGATGAAGCCTTCGGCGCCGCGCGCGTTGGTCATGCGGATCACCGCCGAGGCGGCGTTCATCACCGCCGCCTCGTCGTGGCCGACGATGTCGCCGATCAGCACCATCTTCGGCCGGCCGTGACGCTTGGCCTTGGTCGTGTAGCCGACCGCCTTCACGTAGCGCTCGTCGAGATGTTCGAGGCCGGCGAGCAGCACGCCGGCGGCGTTGCCTTCGCCGCCCGGCTTGAAGTAGTCGGTGATCTCGACGATCGCCGGCACCGCCTCGCGCACCTGACCGAAGAACTCCAGGCAGACGGTGCGCGTCACCGGCGGCATCTTGTGCAGCACCCAGCGCGCGGCGACGATCAGGCCGTCGGTGCCTTCCTTCTGCACGCCCGGCACGCCGCCGAGGAACTTGTCGGTGACGTCCTTGCCCAGCCCGTCCTTGCGGCAGTGCTGGCCGGGCATCGAGAGCTCCTCTTCCGAGAGCAGCTTCTTCCCGGTCGAATCGAAGCGCTTGATCCGGAAGCGCACCGTGTGCTGCTCGTGGATCTTGCCGAAGTTGTGGTCGAGACGCTCGACTTCCAGCCAGTTGCCGTCCGGGTCGACCATCTTCCACCAGGCCAGGTTGTCGAGCGCGGTGCCCCACAGCACGGCCTTCTTGCCGCCGGCGTTCATCGCGATGTTGCCGCCGATGCACGAGGCCGAGGCCGAGGTCGGGTCGACGGCGAAGACGCGGCCGGCGGCCGCCGCCGCTTCCGAAACCTTCTCGGTGACGACGCCGGCGCCGGTGCGGATGGTGGCGTAGGTGTCGGTGTGGCCGGGCAGCACCAGCTCCTCGACCGGGCCGAGGTCGAGCAGCTTCTCGGTGTTGATCACCGCGGAGAGCGGCGTCAGCGGTACGGCACCGCCGGTGTAGCCGGTGCCGCCGCCGCGCGGGATGATGGTCAGCCCCAGTTCGATGCAGGCCTTCACCAGCGGCGCCATCTCCTCCTCGGTGTCCGGAGTGAGGACGACGAAGGGGTATTCGATGCGCCAGTCGGTGGCATCGGTCACGTGCGAGACGCGCGCCAGGCCGTCGAAGGCGATGTTGTCCTTGCGCGTGTGCTTGGCCAGCACTTTCAGCGTCTTCGCGCGCAGCCGGGCGGTTTCCGCGAAGCGGCGCTCGAACGCGTTCACCGCGCCCTGTGCCGCGTCGACCAGCTTCAGCACCTTGTCGTTGCCCTGGCGGCGCTTGTCGACCTCGCCCAGGCGGTGGCGCAGCGCGTCGATCAGCGCGCGCCGGCGGTCGCCGTTGGCGAGCAGGTCGTCTTCCAGGTAGGGGTTGCGCTGCACCACCCAGATGTCGCCGAGCACCTCGTAGAGCATCCGCGCCGAGCGGCCGGTGACGCGCTCGCTGCGCAGTTCGTCGAGGATCGCCCAGTTCTCCGCGCCGAGCAGGCGGATGACGATCTCGCGGTCGGAGAACGAGGTGTAGTTGTACGGGATTTCGCGCAGGCGGGCGGTCATGGCCAATCGGGCAGGGGCTTCAAAAGAGGAATTTTATCGTATCGCGATGCAGCATGCGGAAGCGGATAGACCAGCCGCGCGGCGACGGGTTCCGCGGGCCGCCGTTCAGGGCAGCGCGCCCTGCGCCACCAGCCAGTAGCGGGCGAACTTGCCGAGCGCCATGAACGCCGCGCACGGCAGCCAGCCGAGGCGCAGCCAGCCGGCGGCGACGCACAGCGCGTCGCCGATCAGCGGCGCCCAGGCGAAGAGCAGCGCCGGGCTGCCCCAGCGGCGCAGCGTCGCCAGCTGCGGCAACGTTTCCAGCCGCCGCCACTTCGGCAGCCAGCGGCCGCAGGCCCAGGAGGTCATGCCGCCCAGCGTGTTGCCGGCGGTGGCGAGCGCCAGCGCCGGCGCCAGCGCGTCCGGATGCAGCCGGAGGAAGGCGAACAGCGCCGCCTCCGAGCCGCCCGGCAGCAGCGTCGCGGCCAGGAAGCTGGCGGCGAACAGGCCGGCAAGCCCGGCGTCGGCGGAAAGGTCGAGCCAATCCATGGTGGCGGCGCCCTACTGCAGCATGAAGGTTTCGTACTCGAGCCGGTCCAGCTTGCGGTCGAGCAGCGCCAGCGCGACGATCAGCGTCGCCAGCACGGCCAGCGCGAAGCCGTAGCCGTAGAAGGCGGCGCCCTTCGCCAGCGACAGCGCGGTGCAGGCGACGTTGAGCACGACGAAGCCGGCGCACAGCGTCAGGATGATGCGGCGCTGGTCGAGGTAGAAGAAGACGTTGAGCACCGACAGCAGCACTACCTGCAGGCTGGCACCGATCACCTGGATGTAGAGCAGCGGCAGGTAGAGCCCGGAGATGCCGAGCAGCTCGAGCAGGCTGGGGCCGGCGACGAAGGTGACGAGCACCGCCAGTGTCTGGATCTTGCCGATCTCGGCCAGTCCCTGGCGGATCGAATAGACCATCTCGTCGCGCATGTCCTCGATGTATTCGAGCGAGCCGCCCGAGCGCACGGCGTTGTAGAACTTGTCGTAGTACTCGACGAAGTCGGTCTCGATGCGCACCATGAACACCGCCATGCCGGGGATGATCGACAGGTAGGCGAGGAACACCGGCAGGTCGTAGATGATCGACGCGCGCAGGGCGCCGATGATCGGCTCCGAGGTGTCCGGGAAGAACCAGAACATGAACTTGTCGATCCAGATGCCGAGGTTGTAGAGCAGGCCGATCGCCAGCAGGCTGGGATGGATCAGCGCGCGCTGCGTGAAGTCGAAGGCGATCAGCTGCTGCGGGCGGAAGTCCCAGGCGGTGAGCAGCAGCATGCCGCCGAGCAGCACGCAGTGGCCGAGCACGAAGCCGGCCATCAGTCCCTCCAGCCCGAAGCGGCGCAGCAGCAGCGCGGCGGCGACGGTGACGCCGTAGCCGAGCGCGAAGAGGAGGACGATCGCCTTGTAGCGCTTCATCCCGGACAGGAAGATGGTCACCACCCAGATCGCGCACATCAGCACGAAGCCGGCCAGCATCAGGATGCGGTAGATGACGCCGAGCCCCGGGAAGAACAGGAACAGGCAGGGCACGGCGAGCGCCGCGGCGGCGAGCACGACGACCATCAGCAGGCCGTTGAGGTTGGGGATCACGAGCTCGTCCCGCTGCTCGAACAGCCGGTCGGAGACGAAGCGGGTGAAGGCCAGCTGCACGCCGCCGGTGAGGATCAGGCTGCTGGCGATCAGGTAGGTGACCGAGGTCTGGAACTGGGTGACCAGGTAGGAGGGAACGACCACCGTGTTGCTGAGCAGGCCGATGATCAGGATGCCGAGGATGGACAGCACCCACGGGCCGGAGCCGATGATGCCGGCGAAGGTGTAGGCCTGCAGCAGGCCGAGCAGCGTGTCCTTCTGCAGCAGCTTGCGCAGTTCGAACCCGATGCCGGCCATCAGCGGTCCCCGGCGGCGAGCGCGCTGTCGTAGATGCGGCGGTATTCGCCGAACATCCGCGCGTCGCTGTAATAGCGCTCGACGCGGGCGATGCCGGCGGCGCTCGCGGCGTGCCAGGCGGCGCCGTCGGCGAGCAGCGCCAGCGCGGCGTCGGCCAGCCCCTGCGGGTCGGCGATGTTCACCACGGCGCCGGCGCGGCCGAGCGCGCGGTCCTCGGCGTCCAGCCCCTCGACCAGCTGGCGGCACGAGCCGACGTCGGTGGCGATGGTCGGCACGCCGGCGGCGTAACCCTCGAGGATCACCAGCGGCAGCGCCTCGCTGATCGACGACAGGATGGTCAGGCCGATCTTCGGCAGCAGGTCCTCGACCCGCTGGAAGCCGAGGAAGCGGATGTTGCCGGCGACGCCGAGGCTCTCGGCGAGGTTGCGGCACTCCTCGGCGTAGGCCGGATCCTCGTCCTCGGGGCCGGCGATCCAGCCTTCCGCGTCCGGCATCCGGTTCACCACGCTGCGCATCGCGCGGATGAAGGTCTTCACGTCCTTGATCGGCACCACGCGGCCGATCAGGCACAGCACCGGCGGCGGCGTCGCCGGGCGCCGCGTGCGCAGTGGCGCAAAGCGCGCCAGGCTGATGCCGTTGGGCACGTTGCAGGTGCGCTCCGGCGGCGCGCCGTCGGCGACCTGGCGCAGCCGGTTGGCCTCGTAGAGCGCGACGATCGGGTCGGCGGCGTCGTAGCAGAAGCGGCCCATCCACTCGAAGAAACGGATCCACATCTGGCGGAAGTACGAGAGCTCGGTCGGGTCGCGCTGGAAGACGTTGCGGTTGTCGCGGATCCACTCGCTCTTGAACAGGTCGATCTTGCGTTCCTTGGTGTAGATGCCGTGCTCGGAGAGGATCAGCGGCCGCCTGCGCGCGCGGTGCAGCATCGCGCCGAGGAAGCCGGCGTAGCCGGTGGACACCGTGTGGTAGGCGCGCGCCGGGATCAGCTCGTGGGCGATCCGGGTCAGCGTCCACAGCGGCGCGTGCATGATGCGCACGGTCCAGAAGTAGTCGACGAAGGAAGGATCGGTGCAGTACTTGCGGTAGCTGTCGCTGACCACGCGCCAGGCTTCCTCGCTGTGCAGGAAGTCGTCGGCCGGCAGCCGGCCGCCGGGGAAGATCTCATGCACGACGTCGCGGAACGCCGCCAGCGCCTCGCCGCTGGCCGGGTCGCCGCGCATCCCGTCGTGCAGCGCCTGCGAGCGGGCGAAGGCGTCGGCGTCGCCGTGGCGCGGCTGCGGCTTCATCTCCGCGGTGGCGAATTCGTACAGGTAGTGCGTCTCGAGATGGACGACGTTGTCCGGCAGCGCGTACTTCATCTCGCCGTAGTCGTCGCGCCGGCTGCCGAGGAAGACGATGGCGAAGCGCAGCTCGGGGAAGGCGCGGATGATCTGGTTCACCCAGCTGGAGACGCCGCCGCTGACGTAGGGGAAGGTGCCCTCGAGCAGCAGCGCGACGTCGGCGTCGGCGGCGCGGGGCAGGCTCATGTCCGGCTCCAGTAGGCGATCACCGGCTGCAGCCGCGGCAGCGACTGCCAGTCGCCGAGCTCGCGCATCAGCTGCCGCACGGCGTCGAACTCGCCGAGGTCGTAGGCCACTTCGGCGAGGTAGGGGACGATCCGCGTCTGCGGCATGCCCAGGCCGAGCGCGCGGTAGTAGGCGTCGCGCGCCGCCGCCGGCTCGCCCAGCGACTGCAGCAGTCGGCCGTGGCGCAGGTGCAGCGCGGCGTTGTCCGGCGTCCGCGCCAGCGGCACGCGGATGTAGGCGAGCGACTGCTGCAGCGCGTGCAGGCGCAGGTCGCCCTGCACCAGTTCCTGATAGACCAGCTCCCAGTACAGGTCGGCCAGCTTCTGCGCCGCCGCGGCGTGCGCCTCGCTGCCCGGCGCCGCCGCCTGCAGGCGCGCCGACTCTTCGTGGATGGCGCCGGTGATGCGCTTCTCCTTGCCGTCGAGCAGGCCGTAGGCGAGCAGGCGCAAGTCGTCGGACGGGTCGCTCAGCACGTCACGCAAGAGCGGCGAGGCGATCCGCCCGGAGACGTTCTGCAGTGCGACCAGCGCACGCAGCCGCGTCGCCACCGGCGCCCGCGCGTTGGCCAGGAAGGAGCGCATGCCGGCCTGCCGGAAGCCGGTGCCGGCGCGCTGGTGCACGTCGATCTCGGGCAGTTCGATGGCGCTGAAGACGTCGTCGCGCGGGCGCTGCGGCAGCGTATGCAGCAGGAAGATGCCGGCGAGCACGGCGACGAAGCCGAGCAGCGGAATCGCGAAGGCGGTGCCGAAGAGGAGCAGCGCGGTGGCCGTGCGTTTCTGCGCGAGGCGCGCCGGCCGCATGGCGCAGACGGCGAGCGCGAGCAGCGCGCTGGCGGCGGCGTGCGCGAGCAGGTAGGCGAGCAGCGCGGCGTCGCGGTCGCCGGCGGCGACGATGCCGGCCCAGGCGCCGCTCTCAAGCGCCAGTGCGGACAGTCCGAGCTTCGGCTGCAACATGGCAGATTTCGAAAAGGCGGGCGAGCAGCGGCACTGGCGGCTCGTCCTCGACGCGCAGCACATGCGCGAAGACGCCGACCGCGGCCGCCGGCTGGCCGGTTTTCTGGCGAATCCAGTCCTCGATGCGGGCGATGTAGCCCTCGGCGGCGGCGCCGCCGGCAAGCGGCATCAGCGTCACCAGCACCTGTCCGTCACCGCCGGCGAGCAGCCAGTTTACGTCGAGCGAGCGGCGCAGCCGGGCGATCTGCTCGGCGAGGTCGGGGTGCTCGGGCTGCGGCCGGAATTCGAGGGCGACGATCACGCTGCGCACCCGCGATTCCTCGCGCACGCGCCACAGCCGCTGCAGCTCGGCGGCGAACTCGGTCGGGCAGGCCGGGCAGGCGTCCTGGATGCGGCGCGCCAGCCGCCGCTCGGCGAGGCCGTCGGTGTAGTAGCCGAGCAGCAGGTTGAGGGTCTGCAGCATTTCCTCGTGCAGCGCGAAGAAGGGCACGCGCTCGACGGTGAGCAGGCCCAGCGTCTGGCCGTCGAAGGTCGTCAGCGGGGCGACGATCAGGTAGCGGCTGGGCCTGTCGCCGCGCGCCAGCGCCGTCGCCGCGTGCGACAGGCAGCCGCTGTCCAGCGCATGTGCGAGCAGCGGATCGGCGGCGGCGAGGCGGCCGGCGTCGGCCGGCTGGCCGAGCATCGCCGCCGGCTGCGGGTCGAAGCCGTTGCCGGCCGCCGCGTGCAGCGTCGCCGTTTCCACCTGGCAGTACTGGGCGAACAGCCGCAGCAGGCCGCCGGCGCCCGGCAGGCGGTCGTCGCCGGCGTCGCGGGTGAGCTCGTGCAGCGCGGCGAGCGCATCGCGCATCGCCATCGGCCGTCCGATCAGGTCCTGCTCGAGGCGGTCGTGCGACAGGCGCAGCAGGTAGTACTGGTGGGTCAGGTAGTCGAGGCGCCGGTCGAGGTAGACCTGCATGCCCTCGGCGCGGCGCGCGCGCGTCAGCCACAAGCTGGAGAACTCGCCGGCGAGCATGACCAGGATCAGGCCGCCGAGGAAATTGAGCTTGGGGAAGTCGCCGTCGGTCCAGCCGGCGGCGCTGAACGCCAGCCACGCGCCGACCAGCACGGCGGCGCCGGCGAGCCCGGGGAAGGGGCCGTAGCGCATCGCCAGGATCACCGGCGCGAACCAGGCCCAGGGAAAGTCGCCCTGCGTCCATAGCGGGTCGAGCGGGTTCACCCAGATGCCGACGGCGATCGCCAGCAGTGGCAGCAGCAGCGTTTCGCCGGCGACCGCCCAGGGGCTGCCGAAGGGCAGCAGGTAGCCGTACAGCCGGCGCTTCAGGTCGCGCATGGCGGCGGCGGTCAGTCTTGGCGGGCGGCCAGTCCGTCCGCGAGCAGGCTGCGCAGCAGCTGCTGCGCGACCGCCGACAGCGCCTCGCGGCTCCAGCCGCTCTTGCCGCCGACGCCGCGCCACAGCGTCTCGCCGCTGCCGACGTCGACGATCGCCAGCGCGACGCCGACCGCCGGCTCGCCGTCGACGCCGACCTTGTAGCGCCACTCGTCGACGCTGCCGGTCAGTGCGTAGCGGGCGCCCTGCTCGCGTGCCCAGGCCAGCGCCGCATCGGCCTGCTTGCCGTCGGCCGGCTCGAACAGCGCGTCCTGCTGCAGTACCGCCGGGTAGCGGCGGACGCGGGCGATGCCGTGGCTGTGCAGCAGGCCCTCGGCGATCGCTTCGGCGCGGCTGCCGGCGAGCGGCGTCTCGGTGTGGTTGGCGAAGGGCAGCACGACCCACAGCGCCTTGCCGCTGAGCGCGGGAGCGGCGCTGCGGTCGACGGTGGCGCAGGCGGCGAGCGCGAGCGTTGCGAGGAGGAGCAGCAGACGGGTGCAGGAACGGGTCATCGAGGTCTCCCGGAGAGGGTCAGTAGTGTAAGCGATAGGTCAATCCGGCCTCGCGGACGAGGCCGCCGCTGCCGGTGCCGCCGCGGCCGAGCCGCCAGCCGAGGAACAGGTGGTCGCCACCGGCGACGCTGCCGGCGACGCCGGCGGCGAGCTCGTAGCCGGCTCCGTTCTCGCTGTGCCAGGTACGGGCGACCGAGGCGAGCGGGCGCCAGCCGCGCGTGTATTCACGGGCGAAGCGGACGTCGGTGGACAGGCGGATGCCGTAGAAGCGGAAGTCCTCCGGCAGGAAGAAGTCCGGGCCGAGGTCCGCGGCGCCGGCCGGCAGCAGCGTGCGCAGGCGCGGGTCGGCGGGGGCGTCGCGCCGGTCGTAGCGGTGCTGCGACCAGAAGACGCTGGCTTCCAGGTCGCGCGGCGCGATGCGCAGCGCATGCGCGGCCTCGACCTGCAGCACGCGGCCGCGGCCGAGGCCGCCGCCGGTCTGCGCCGAGAAGGTCTCCCAGCGCTGCTCGATCGACCACTGGTCGCGCTGCGTCGGCCGGTAGCGCAGACCGACGCGCGCCACGTCCTTCATGCCGGCGACGCGCAGCGCCGTCGATTCGTCGGCCGGCTGTTCGCTGCCGAGCGCGGCGAAGGCGGTCAGGCGGGCGTCGAGGCGCTGCTCGTGCTCGAGCAGCAGCGGCGTATAGCGGGCGAGGCTGTCGCGGCTGGCGACGCCCAGCCGCGTCTCGCCGTCGGCGTGGCGCCAGACCAGGCGGGCGCTGCGGTAGCTTTCGTCCGGCGTGCGTCCGATCTGCTGCGGTTCGCGGTTGTCGCGGGCGATGCTGCCGAGCGCGAGGTCCAGCGTCAGCCGCGGCGACAGCGCGAGGTGCCAGTGCGCCGCCTGCTCGCGCTCGTCGACGCCGCCGACCCGGCGCGCCGCCAGCGCGCCGCCGAGATGGTCGGAATGCGCCAGCAGCGCGTCGCTCAACTGCAGGTGCAGCGGGTCGTCGGCGGCCTGTTCGGTCTGCGTGGCGAAGGCGTCGCTCTGCGCCGCGCGTAGGTCGCCGCCGCGCAGCGCGGCGTTGATCCGGTCGTAGCGCGGCAGGCGCTCGCCGTGGCGCGCCAGCAGCTCGCTGGCCTGGGCGACGTCGTCCTCGGCCAGCGCCAGCGAGATCTCGCCCCACAGCGGTCGCGCCGTCGTGCGCGCGTACTGCTGCCACAGCCAGCCGCGCGCGGCCGCGTGCTGGTTCCGGTCGAGCAGCCAGCCGAGGGCGACGTCCCGGGCCGCCGGCGACAGCCGCCGCTCGCCGTCGCGGTCGAGGCGCAGCAGTTCGCGCAGCGCGGCGAAGCCGGCGTCGCCGCCGCGCTGGCCGATCGCCAGCCGGGTGCGGATGGCGCGGCGCAGGCGGGAGCCGTCGTCCGTCGCCGCTGCGTCCGGCCTGTCGCGGCCGGCTGCCTGCTGCCGCTGCTCCCGCAGCAGCTGCCGGCGCAGCCGCCAGGCGCGGTCGGCCTCCTGGTTCTGCTCGAGCGCGTCGGCGTAGTTCATCAGCCACAGGAAATCGCCGCGGTGCGCGGCCAGTCGCGGCGTCAGGTAGCGCTCGAGTGCGACCTGGGGCAGCGACAGCGCCTGGTAGGCGGCGGCGAGCGCGTCGTGCAGCGCCGGCTGGCTGCGCCAGTCGCCTTCGGCGGCGGCGAGCGCGCCGCGCAGCGCGGCCGGGTCGCCGCCGTCGATCAGCAGCCAGAGCAGCGCCTGTTGCGTTGCCGTCGATTCCGGCGCCAGCCGCAGCGCCGCCTCCAGTTCCTGGCGCGCCTGCCGCGGCTGCCCGGCGTGCAGCCGGTACTGCGCCGACAGGCGCAGGAAATCGGCGCGCCGGCGCAGTTCGTGCAGTTGCTCGCCGTCGAGCTCGGCGAGCAGGCGGCCGATCTCCGGCCAGTGTTCGCCCTGCGCGTAGTGAGCGAGCGCGTTGACCAGGTCGGGCGGCTGCCGGAAACGCCGCCAGGCGGCGCTGGCGACCTGCGCCGCGGCGAGCGGCTGTTCCTCCAGCAGCAGTCGCAGCGCCTCGTAGTCGCCGCGCTCGGCGGCGACGTTGCCGACCAGGCGGCGGTAGGCGTCGAGCGCGGTGGCGTCGGCCCGCGTCAGCGCGGCGGTCTCCGCGGTCAGCCGCCAGAAGGCGAGGTCGTCGTCGCCGGCGTCGGCGCGTGCCTGTTCGAGCAGGCGCAGGCCGTCCTCGGCCTGGCCGCGCAGCAGGTAGAGGGTGGCGACGCGCAGCGCGCGCGCCGGCGTCAGCGGCGCCTCGGCGAGCAGCCGCTGCCAGTAGGCGAGTGCGCGCGCGTCGTCGCCGGCGCGTTCGGCGAGCTCGGCCAGCGCTTCGAGCAGCGCCGGCTGCCGGGTGCGTTGATAGGCCTGTTCGAGGACGCGCAGGCCGCCCTGCGGGTCGCCGAGGCGCTCGTAGGTGGCGGCCAGTTCGCGGATCAGTTTCCCGTCGTCGGGCCGGTGCGCCAGCTGGTAATGCAGCGCCGCGCGCAACGCCGCGTCGTCGAAGAGGCCGGGGGCGAGGCGCAGCACCGCCTGCCAGGCCTCGTCGCGGTTGCTCGCGCGGGCGACGTACAGCCACTGTTCGAGCGCGATGCGCGGCCGCCCGGTCCATTCCGAGACGCGCGCCAGCCGCTCGCGCCAGCCGAGGTGGTCCGGCGCCTGGCGCACCGCCGACGCCGCCACCTTCCACGCGTCGTCGAGCTTGCGGTTGTCGAGGAAGGCCTCGAAGCCGAGGGTGTAGATGCGGTCGTCGAAGGGCAGCTGCGGCCCGCCGCGCGCGTCGTCGGCGAGCGCCACGCGCCGCGGCCGCGCGTCGAAGCCGGCGAGCGCCAGCTGCTCGCGCCGCCACTGCTCGAGCAGCGACAGGCGCAGCAGCCGGCGCGCGTACTTGTCGGCGAGATCCGGCCGGCGCGCGGCGCGCGCGATGCGCACCAGCAGCTCGAGCGCTTCCGCATCGTCGGCCAGCTGCGGCGCCACGGCGAGCTCGCGTTCGGCGAGGTCGAGCGCCTCGTCGTTGCGGTCGCCGGCGCGCAGTGCGCGCAGCGCGTCGACGAAGTAGCGGCGCTGTTCGGCGACGGTCGCCGCCTGCGCGCGCGCGATCAGGTAGAACTCGGCGGCGGCGCGGTGTTCGCCGCTGGCGAGCGCGCTGCGTGCGGCGTCGGCGTACCAGAAATAGTTGTGGCCGCCGCCGCGCGCGGCGAGGCGCGCGAACAGCCGGCGGCCGACGCCGAGCTCGCCGAAGACGATCGCCTTGCGCGCGATCTCGATCAGCACGGCTTCGCCCCAGTCGCCCTCGGCCAGCTCGACCAGCCGCCGGCGCAGCGCGTCGCGCGCCGCCGCCTGCTCCGGCGTGCCGTCGGCGAGGCGCCGGTACTGCTGCGCCTCGCTCTGCCAGAGCAGCCACAGCGCCTCCTCGCGCAGCGCCGCGTCGGCGGCGGCCAGCGCCGGCGCCAGCGTCTGCTGCACGTCCCCGTACAGGCCGGACTGCAGCTGGCTGCGCGCGAGCAGCAGGCGCAGCTGCGGGTTGCCGGGCTCGGTGCGCAGGAGGTTGACCAGGTAGGCCTCGGTGACGTGGTCGGGCGGTGCCTTCAGCAGGCGCTTGACCAGCGTCTCGTGCGGATAGATCGCGGCGAGCACGAGCAGCACGCCGGCGCCGAGCACGGCGATCGACCACGGCGGCGCCAGCCGCGGGCGCTCAACGGCCGCGGCAGCGAGTTTCGATCGTTGCAGCAGCATGGTCGAGGCGGAAGTGCTGGAGGTCGCCGTCGCTGCGGCGCGGCGTCAGCGGCCGGCCGTCGGCGCGGGTGACGCAGCCGCGGCTGCCGGCGAGCGCGAAATCGAGCGGCTGGTGGCCCTGCAGCACGAAGCGCAGGCCGTCGCCGTCGGCCTGCCAGGCGGCGAGGCGGGCGTTGGCGTCGTGCAGGTAGGGGCGGCCGGCGGGTGTCTCGGCGAAGCGGAGCAGCGCGTCGCCGCCGGCGAGGTGCACGTAGTGGCCTTCGCTGCCGGCGGCGTGGCCGGCGACGGCAAGCGAGGCACCGGGGTCGGGGCGGCCGAGCGCCGCCGGCGCGCGCAGCGTGCGCAGTTCGCCGTCGCCGCGGATGCGCCAGCCGTCGCCGTCGCGGGCGACGACGATGCCGTCGAAGTCGCGCGCCTTGCGGATGAAGTCGGAGGCGAAGACGACGTGCGGCGACTGCGCCAGCGCCCAGGCATAGACCTTGTGCAGCGCGTTCAGCGACGCCTGTTTGCTTGCCGAATAGCTGTGGTAGTAGATGTTGATCGGCTTCAGCCGGCGCGGCGACCCGGTCAGCCGGAAGGTCTCGATGACCCGCTCGTAGCCGTAGAACGGCCCGGTCCACAGGTTGGTGAAGACGTTCTCGTTCATCACCGGCGCGTAGGTCTGGAAGACGCCGCCCTTGGCCAGGCCGAGCGGCGACACCGCGGTCAGGCTGGGGTTGCTGCGCGAGATCACGGTGTTGCCGCCGTTCAGGTTGAGCAGGCCGGCGTCCTCGGCGATGCGCAGCGCGTTCGCCTGCGGCTCGGCGTCGCCGCTCCACAGCAGCACGCGCACCGGCTTGCCGGGCGGCGCCAGGCGCGTGCGGATGTAGTCGACCGAACCGGTGATCTCGCGCGCGAGATCGAGCGTGTAGCCGGGAATTCGCAGGTGGTAGCCGGCGTCGTCGGCGCGCGCCGCCGGCCGCTCGGCGCGGAACCAGACGAAGGGGTGGCTGTAGGTGTGGCTGGCGATCTCGACGTAGGGCAGCGCGAAGGTGCGCCGCGCCGTCTCCTCCATTTCCGCGGCGAGCTTCGGGAACAGCCCGTGCGGCGCGACCTCGCCCTCGATCACCGACATCGTCGTCGGCAGCTTGTATTTCTCGATCACCTGCTCGAGCAGCGCGCGGCCGGCGATCGGCGTTCCCGGCAGCTCGGCGAGCGAGGGGTAGCCGTCGCCGTCGATGTGGATGAACAGCAGCCGGCGGCCGTTCTCGGTCGTGGTGTCGGGCACCGGCATCGCCGGCAGCGCCAGCGCGCGCTGCAGGAAGGCGAAGGGATCGACGATCCAGCGCGCCTGCTCGCTGCCGGGCAGGGTGATCACCGTGTACGGGTCGAGCACGTAGCCGCCCCAACGCGTGAAGGCGGCGGCGTCGTAGCGCGCGCCCTGCGCGTCGGCGAGCTGCAGCAGCGGCTGACCGCCGTCGCCGGCGAGACGCAGCGGCGGCAGCGCGCGCCGGTCGGGGCGCGGCTTCTCCTCGAAACCGAACAGCGGGTCCTGGTGGGCGATCGTCGGCTTGCCCGGCGCCGCCGGCGGCGTCACCGGCGCCAGCCCGAGCGCGCGCGCGTTCGCGGCGTCGAGCGGAAAGCCGAAGTGGCCGAAGACGGCGACGCGCAGCCCGGCGTCGATCTGCCGCCGCAGCCAGCCGGCGAAGGCCGGCGCGCGCAGCGCGTCGCGGTTGGTCCACAGCACGGCGCCGGCGTAGCGGGCGGTCAGCGGGCCGTCGGGCAGCGGCCGGTTGAGGTCGTGGAAGTCGGTCGCGTAGCCGAGGTGGTTGATCGGCATCGCGGCGTAGCGGACCAGCGCGGTGAGATCGACCGTCGGCGCCTCGCGGCCGTCGTAGAGCATCAGCACGCGGCGCGGCACGACCTCGCGCTGGCCGATGCCGAACGTGCCGAGCGCCGCGTCGGCGACCCAGGGCACGATGCCGAGCGCCTTGATGCGCTCCGCCGTGGCGCGCGTCAGCGCACGGTCCTGCGCGTCCACATAGTCGATCGCCAGCACCGGCAGGTTGTATTGGTCGCGCACCGCGCGTAGTTGCCCGAGCAACCAGTCGCGGTCTTCCGCGCGTACGTCGACATAGCGCTTGTTGGCGGCGTCCCAGCCGCGGAACAGCGACTCGGCGGCGACCATCTGCAGCTTGTCGCGCACTTTCGGCACGACCTCGAAGCCGCGGTTGAGGATCAGCCGGATGCCGGGGAAGCGGCGGTGCAGCGTCTCGATCACGGCGACCAGGCCGGCCTGCTGCGCCGCCTCGTCGAAGCGCTCGGCGAGCCGGTAGGAGTCGAGCGTGTCGAGGAAGAAGCCGCGGTAGCCCCGCTCCCACAGCGGGCCGACGATGTTCGCGGCGACGAAGTCCGGCCACCCGTGGTGCGCCAGGTCGACGACCAGCGAACCCCAGTCGCGGTTCTCGGCGAGCCGTGCGGCAGCGGGGATGGCGGCGAAGTAGCCGCGGCCGGGGTGCGCCTCGCCGACCGCGACGTAGGCGTAGAGCTCGCTGTAAGGCTTGCAGTAGCGCTGCGGGTCGTGGCCGTGGTCGGGGTCGACGACGACGATGTCGAAGGCCTTCAGCTCGGCGAGCGGCGCGTCCTTGCCGTAGAACAGCGCGACCGCCGGCGCCTGCGTCGCGCCGGCGGCGGGCAGCAGGAGGCAGAGCAGGGCAAGGGCGGCGAGCCAGCGGTTCACGGTCGGCGGTCGGGGCGGAAGTGGACGGGCGCGAATTGTCGCGGCTTTTGCCGGCGGCGAATGTAAAAACTTCGCATCATAGCGGGACGACGTCATATCGGCAGCGGAAACTTGCGGCTGCCGCCTTGCCGTCGCCGGCGCCCGCAGCGCATCCGGCCGGGGCGGGCGGTGCCGGATGCTAGAATTCGCCCTTCGTTCAAGGAAGAAGCGCACCATGCACCCGGACTACCTGGAAAAGATCCTCAACGCGCAGGTCTACGACGTTGCCATCGAGTCGCCGCTCGATCTCGCCCCCAACCTGTCGGGGCGCGTCGGCAACCGTATCTACCTCAAGCGCGAGGACATGCAGCCGGTGTTCTCGTTCAAGCTGCGCGGCGCCTACAACAAGATCGTCCACCTCTCGCCGGAGAAGCTGAAGCGCGGCGTGATCTGCGCCTCGGCCGGCAACCACGCGCAGGGCGTGGCGCTCTCCGCCGCCAAGATCGGCTGCCGGGCAGTGATCGTGATGCCGACGACGACGCCGCAGATCAAGGTGCAGGCGGTGCGGAACCGCGGCGGCGAGGTGGTGCTCGCCGGCCTCTCGTACGATGAGGCCTACGCGCACGCGCTGGAGCTGGAGAAGGCGGAGAAGCTGACCTTCGTGCACCCCTTCGACGACCCCGAGGTGATCGCCGGCCAGGGCACGATCGGCATGGAGATCCTGCGCCAGCACCCGAAGCCGATCCACGCCGTGTTCGTCGCCATCGGCGGCGGCGGGCTGGCCGCCGGCGTCGGCGCCTACATCAAGCGGCTGCGCCCGGAAACCAAGGTCATCGGCGTCGAGACCTTCGACGCCGACGCGATGGCGAAGTCGCTCGCCGCCGGCCGCCGCGTGCGGCTGGACCAGGTCGGCCTGTTCGCCGACGGCACCGCGGTCAAGTTCGTCGGCGAGGAGACCTTCCGCGTCTGCAAGGAGGTGCTCGACGAGGTGATCCTGGTCGACACCGACGCCATCTGCGCGGCGATCAAGGACGTCTTCGAGGACACGCGCTCGATCCTCGAGCCCTCCGGCGCGCTGGCGATCGCCGGCGCCAAGGCCTACGCCGCCAAGCACCGGCTGAAGGACAAGGCGCTGGTCGCCGTCGCCTCCGGCGCCAACACCAACTTCGACCGCCTGCGCTTCGTCGCCGAACGCGCCGAGATCGGCGAGCAGCGCGAGGCGGTGCTCGCCGTGACGCTGCCCGAGCGGCCCGGCGCCTACAAGAAGTTCGTCGCGCTGATCGGCTCGCACAACATCACCGAGTTCAACTACCGCTACAACGACCGCAACGAGGCGCATGTCTTCGTCGGCATCCAGGTCGCCAACCGCGCCGAGTCGCTGAAGCTGGTCGACAGCCTGCAGAAGCACGGCTACCCGACGCTCGACCTGACCGACGACGAGATGGCCAAGCTGCACGTGCGCCACCTGGTCGGCGGCCACGTGCCGGGGATCGAGAACGAGATCCTCTACCGCTTCGAGTTCCCCGAGCGGCCGGGCGCGCTGATGAACTTCCTGAACAACATGAGCGCCGGCTGGAACATCACGCTGTTCCACTACCGCAACCACGGCGCCGACTACGGCCGCGTGCTGGTCGGCATGCAGGTGCCGGCGGCGGAGAACGGCGCCT
Organism: Azospira restricta; assembly: GCF_016858125.1. Taxonomy (NCBI): domain Bacteria; kingdom Pseudomonadati; phylum Pseudomonadota; class Betaproteobacteria; order Rhodocyclales; family Rhodocyclaceae; genus Azospira; species Azospira restricta. Next base: position 622,179 of record NZ_CP064781.1, on the reverse strand, counting down.
TCAAGGAATTCCTGCAGAACCTCGGCTACGCGCACTGGGAGGAGACGCAGAACCCGGCGTACAAGCTTTTCCTTGGTTAATTCCTTTTGGTTATAGTTTTATCTAAAACGATTCTTTTGCGGAATAACGCGCGCTGAATAGACTCCGTTCATTCGCTTTCCCCAGCCTATGAACGGAGTCCCGCCATGAAACAGCTACTGCGCGCCGCCCTCGCCGGCGCCGTCGTCCTCGCCTCCAGCGCCTTCGCCCAGAGCGGGCTGCTCAACGTTTCCTACGACCCGACACGCGAGCTCTACCAGGAGTTCAACGCCGCCTTCGCGCGCCAGGTCCAGGCCGGCGGCGGCGAGGTGCCGAAGATCCGCCAGTCGCACGGCGGTTCCGGCAAGCAGGCGCGCTCGGTCGCCGACGGGCTGGAGGCCGACGTCGTCACGCTGGCGCTGGCCTGGGACATCGACCTGCTGGCCGAGCAGCAGCTGCTCCCGACCGACTGGCAGAAGCGCCTGCCGCACAACGCCTCGCCCTACACCTCGACGATCGTCTTCCTGGTGCGCAAGGGCAACCCGAAACAGATCCGCGATTGGGCCGACCTGGCGCGCCCCGGCGTGTCGGTGGTGACGCCGAACCCGAAGACCTCCGGCGGCGCCCGCTGGAATTACCTGGCGGCGTGGGGCTACGCGCTGAAGCAGCCGGGCGGCAGCGAGGCCAAGGCGCGCGAACTGGTCGCCGGCATCTACCGCAACGTCGCCGTGCTCGACTCCGGCGCGCGTGGCGCGACGACGACCTTCCTCGAACGCGGCATCGGCGACGTGCTGATCACCTGGGAGAACGAGGCGCATCTGGCGGTGAAGGAGATCGGGCCGAACAAGGTCGACCTGGTCGTGCCTTCGCTGTCGATCCTCGCCGAGCCGCCGGTTGCCGTCGTCGACAAGTACGCCGAAAAACACGGCACGCAGAAGCTGGCGAAGGCGTATCTTGACTACCTGTATACGCCGGAAGGGCAGGAGATCGCCGCGAAACACTACTTCCGCCCGCGCGACGCCCGGGTGGCGGCGAAGTACGCGGCGCAGTTCCCGGCGGTGAAGCTGTTTACCATCGACGAGGTCTTCGGCGGCTGGCGGAAGGCGCAGCCGGCGCACTTCGCCGACGGCGCCGCCTTCGACCAGCTGGTCAAGCGCAAGTAGGAGGGATGCCATGCCCGTCGCCGAACTGATCCACTACCTGAACCGCGAGAACCGCAAGACCTACGGCCCCGAGGTCTGCCCCGGCGACGCCCTGGCGATGGCGCCGGCCGGCGTCGTCGCGCAGCACGGCGGGCTGCTGCTGCGCAGCGTCTTCCAGCCGCTGTTCTCGGTGCGCGGCCGCCAGGTCGTCGGCCACGAGGCGCTGCTGCGCGCCGAATCGGCCGACGGCGAGGCGCTCACCGCCAGCGACGTCTTCGCCCAGGCCGCGTCGCCGCAGACGCTGGTCTTTCTCGACCGCCTGTGCCGCACGCTGCATGCGCTCAACTACCTGCAGCAGGCGAAGGGCGGCGGCGGCCTGCTCTTCCTCAACGTCGAGCCGCGCCACGTGCGTGCGGTCGGCTCCGGGCACGGTCTGGTCTTCGAAACCATCCTCAAGCGCTGCGGCCTGTCGCCCGAGCGCATCGTCTTCGAGCTGCGCGCCGGCGAGCTGGCCGGCGACCCGGCGCCGCTCGCCGATGCGCTCGCCGCCTACCGTGCGCGCGGCTATCGCATCGCCATCGACCAAGCCGGGCCGGACCTCGGCGGCGACCTGCTCGCCGCACTGCGCCCGGAACTGGTCAAGTTCGACGTCCGCCGCCTCGAGCGCTGGCGCGGCGCGACGCCGGCGGCGACCGTCGCCGCCGAGGCCGCGGCGCGGGCGCGCGCGGCCGGCGCCGAGGTCGTCGCCACGCACGTCGCCGCCGCCCGCCAGCTGGCGCTGGCGCGCGCCTTCGCCGCCGATTTCCTGCAGGGGCACCATTTCGCGCCGCCGGCGCCGCTGCTGCGCGACGATGCCGGAACGCCGCTCGCGCTCGACGCCGTGACGCTGGCGGCGATTCGCGAGTAAACTTTTGCCCGTCATTACTTACCCGGAGCGCCGGACATGGCCCAGAACATCGCCGACAACGTCACCGCCCTGATCGGCAACACGCCGCTGGTCAGACTCAACCGCGTCACCGCCGGCATCGCCGGCACGGTCGTCGCCAAGCTCGAATTCTTCAACCCGGCGCACAGCGTCAAGGACCGCATCGCGGCGGCGATGATCGACGCCGCGCAGGCCGCCGGCCGCATCGGCCCGGACACCGTGGTGCTCGAGCCGACCTCGGGCAACACCGGCATCGGCCTGGCGATGGTCTGCGCCGCGCGCGGCATCAAGTGCGCCTTCGTCATGCCGGAGACGATGAGCCGCGAGCGCCGGCTGCTGCTGAAGGCCTATGGCGCCGAACTGATCCTGACGCCGGGGCCGGACGGCATGGGCGGCGCGATCCGCAAGGCCGAGGAGCTCGCCGCGGCGGACGCGCGCTACTTCATCCCGCAGCAGTTCGAGAACCCGGCCAACCCCGAGGTGCACCGGAAGACGACCGCCGAGGAGGTGTGGCGCGACACCGACGGCCAGGTCGACATCTTCGTCGGCGGCGTCGGCACCGGCGGCACGATCACCGGCGTCGGCGAGGTGCTGAAGGCGAGGAAGCCCGGCGTGCGGATCGTCGCCGTCGAGCCCGATGCCTCGCCGGTGCTGTCCGGCGGCCAGAAGGGGCCGCACCCGATCCAGGGCATCGGCGCCGGCTTCGTGCCGAAGGTGCTGAACACCGAGGTCTACGACGAGGTCGTGCGCGTCAAGAACGACGACGCGTTCGCGATGGCGCGCCGCATGGCGACCGAGGAGGGCCTGCTCGTCGGCATCTCGTCGGGCGCCGCCGTGCATGCCGCGCTGGAAGTCGCGCGCCGGCCGGAGAACGCCGGCAAGCTGACCGTCGTCGTCATCCCGTCGTTCGGCGAGCGCTACCTGTCGACCGCGCTCTACTCGCACCTGGAAGTGTGAGCGACCCCTTCGGCTTCGACCGCGTCGTCGACTTCGCCGGCGGCGACTCGGTGAAATGGAACCGCTACGCCGGTTCCGACGTGCTGCCGCTGTGGATCGCCGACATGGATTTCGCGGCGCCGCCGGCCGTCACCGAGGCGCTGCAGCAGCGCGTCGCGCAGGGCGTCTTCGGCTATGCCGAGCCGTCGCCGGCGCTCGTCGCGGCGGTGCTCGGCCACCTCGAACGCGAGTACGGCTGGCGCATCGACGCCGACTGGCTGGTCTGGCTGCCGGGGCTGGTCAGCGGCCTCAACATCGCCTGCCGCGCCGTCGCCGACGGCGTGCTGACGGCGACGCCGGTCTATCCGCCGTTCCTGTCGGCGCCGCGCTTCGCCGGCCGGCCGCTGGCGACCGTGCCGCTGGTGCACGACGGCCGCCGCTGGACCTGGGACTGGTCGGCGTTGGAAGCGGCGACGACGGCCGAGACCCGCCTGCTGCTGCTCTGCCACCCGCACAACCCGGTCGGCCGCGCCTGGGACGAGCGCGAACTGGCCGAACTCGCCGCCTTCTGCCGCCGCCACGAGCTCGTCGTCTGCTCCGACGAGATCCACTGCGACCTGGTCCTCGACGACCGCCGCCACCGGCCGTGGGCGACGCTCGGCGACGACCTCGCGGCGCGCAGCATCACGCTGATGGCGCCGTCGAAGACCTTCAACGTTCCCGGCCTCGGCTGCGCCTTCGCGGTGATCCCCGACGCCGCGCTGCGCCGCGCCTTCACGCGCGCGATGGCCGGCATCGTGCCGCACGTGAACGCGCTCGGCTTCGTCGCCTGTGCGGCGGCTTACGCCGGCGCCGACGACTGGCGCCAGGCGCTGCTCGCCGTGCTCCGCCGCAACCGCGACCGCGTCGAGGCGGCGGTCGCCGCGCTGCCGCCGCTGGCGATGACGCACGTCGAGGCCACCTACCTGGCCTGGATCGACGTGCGCGGACTCGAGCTGCTGCATCCGCAGCGGCATTTCGAGGCGCACGGGCTGGGGCTCTCCGACGGCGCCGACTTCGGCGCGCCGGGCTGGCTGCGTCTCAATTTCGGCTGCCCGCCGGCGACGCTGGACGAGGCGCTGCGTCGGCTGGCCGCCGGCGTCGCCGCCGCCGCGTAGGGGCGGCGCTCATTCCTCGCCGGCGGGGCGCCGGCAACCCGATTCGGTCACCATCGCGTCGAGCGGCAGGTCGTGCGCTTGCGGGCGGATGCTGTCCACGCGCTGGAAGTCGAAGCCGACGCCGATCGCCAGCGGGCGCGGCGACAGCGCCGCCAGCGTGCGGTCGAAGAAGCCGCCGCCGTAGCCGAGTCGGTAGTGGCCGGCATCGACGGCGTTCACCGGCAGCAGCAGCACTTCAGGCGTCAGGAAGTCGCCGTCGGTCGGCGTCGGGATGTCGTAGCGGTCCGGCAGCAGCGGCTGCTCCGGCCACCATTCGCGGAACGCCAGCGGCTCGCCCGGGCGCACCACCACCGGCAGCGCGACGCGGCCGCCGCGTGCGCGTAGCGCCGCGGCCAGCGGCAGCAGGTCGGGCTCGTTCTGCACCGGCCAACAGAAACCGACGATCCGCTCGGCGAGCGCCGGGAAGGCGGCGTCGAGGTGCGCGCGGATCGCCGCCGAACGGCGGGCGAGTTCGGCCGGCGGCAGCGCCTGCCGGCGCGCGATCATCTCGCGGCGCAATTTCTGCCGAAACTCGCCGTCTGCGGAACGTCTGTCCGTCGCCATTGTGCTATGCTCGCGGCACCCCGTTGATCCCCGCCGAGGCCCGGTTTTCCTGGGTCGCCGACGCTTTGCCGCAGCTTATCACATGACGTTTTTCCGCCGCACCGCGCTGCTTTCCGCCCTCCTGTTCGTCGCCCCGCTCGCCGCCGCCGCGCCGAGCGACGAGCGCCTGCTCGCCGCCCGCGACGCCTTCCGTGCCGGCGACCGCGCCAAGCTCGAGCGGCTGGCGCCGGAGCTGCGCGGCCACGACCTCGAGGACTACGTCGACTACTGGCTGCTGGTCGGCCGCCTGCCGGACCAGCTCGACGCCGCCAGCGCGCACGCCTTCCTCGCCCGCCACGAGCGCACCTACCTCGCCGAGAAGCTGCGCGGCGACTGGCTGAAGGCGCTCGGCAAGCAGCAGCAGTGGGGCGAATTCGATGCCGAGTACGGCAAGCTGGCGACCCCTGACCAAGAACTCGCCTGCTACGCGCTGCAGAGCCGGCGCGCGCGCGGCGACGCCGGCATGCTCGACGAAGCGCTGCCGCTGTGGCTGACGCTGCTCGAACCGCCCGAGCCGTGCTACCCAGTGCTCGAGGCGCTGATCTGGGAGAAGCGCGTGCTCGCCGACGAGGTCTGGGCGCGCGTGCGCCGGCAGTTCGAGGCGAACAGGCTCGCCGCCGCCCGCTACAGCACCAACTACCTGCCGCCGTCGCAGACGCCGAGCGCGGCGCAGCTCGACGCGGCGCTCGAGCGGCCGCTGCCGATGCTGGTCAAGCTGCCGGCGAACTGGGCCGACAAGCGCCTCGGCCGCGAGCTCGCCGTGCTCGCGATCCAGCGCATCGCGAAGAACGATCCGCGCCAGGCTGTCGAACAGCTGGAGAAGCTGGCGGCGAAGCTGGACGAGGGGCAGCGCGGCTGGGCCTGGGCGCAGATCGGCTGGCAGGCGGCGACGCGCCACCTGCCGGAAGCGGTCGGCTGGTTCCGCCAGGCCGGCGACGCGCCGCTCTCCGACGAGGTGGCGCAGTGGAAGGTGCGCGCCGCGCTGCGCGCACAGGAATGGGGGGTGGTGCACGCGACGATCGAGCGGATGCCGCCGGCGCTCGCCGCGCAGCCGGAATGGATCTACTGGCTCGGCCGCGCACACCTCGCCGGCGGCCGGCTGACCGAGGCGCAGGCGCTGTTCCAGAAGATTTCCGGGCAGCCGAACTTCTACGGCAACCTCGCCGACGACGAACTCGAGCGCCCGATCCGCGTGCCGCCGGCGGCGGCGGCGCCGACCCGCGACGAGCTCGCCGCCGCCGCCGGCAACCCGGGGCTGAAGCGGGCGCTGGCGTTGATCCGGCTGAACATGCGGGTCGAGGGGGTGCGCGAATGGAACTGGACGCTGCGCGGCATGAACGACCGCCAGCTGCTCGCCGCCGCCGAGCTGGCCAAGCGCAACGACGTCTTCGACCGCGCCATCGCCGCTGCCGACCGCACCAGGAGCGAGCACGACTACAGCCTGCGCTACCTGGCGCCGTTCAACGAGCAGGTGCGCCCCGCGGCGCAGAAGCAGGCGGTCGACGACGCCTGGGTGTACGGCCTGATGCGCCAGGAGAGCCGCTTCATCAGCAATGCCCGCTCCTCGGTCGGCGCCTCCGGGCTGATGCAGCTGATGCCGGCGACCGCGAAGTGGGTGGCGAAGAAAATCGGGCTGGCCAACTACCACCACGGCAACGTCAACGACACCGAGACCAACCTGTTGCTCGGCACCAGCTACATGCGCATGGTCATGGACAGCCTCGACAACCATCCGGTGCTCGCCTCCGCCGCCTACAATGCCGGCCCCGGCCGCGCCCGCAAGTGGCGCGCCGAACGGCCGCTGGAAGGCGCCATCTACGCCGAGACGATCCCCTTCAACGAGACGCGCGACTATGTGAAGAAGGTGATGAGCAACTCGGTCTATTACGCCGCATTGTTCGAGGGCCGGCCGCAGACGCTGAAGCCGCGGCTCGGCGTGATCGGTCCGCGTGCGGAGGCGGCGAAGGGCGAGGACCTGCCCTGACCGGCGTCCCGGCGGTGCCGGTGACGGCCGGCGGCGCCGTTCAGCGGGCCGCCTGGCGCGGCCGCAGCTCGCGGCCGGCCCAGCGGGCGAACTCGGCCTGCGTGCAGCTGCCCAGCCGGTGCCGGCCCTTGCCGTCGACGATGCGGTAGACCAGCACGTCGTGCTCCGGCCGCGCACCTGCGTGCCGCTCGACGATCTGGCGCACCGACCAGTGCCGCCCCGGGCGGCGGCTGCCGTAGCAGCGGCCGACGGCGAAGGCCGGCGGCGGCCCGCCGCGCTCTTCGCGCGCCAGCGCCAGCGACTGCTCGATCACTTCCTGCAATTCCTCCGGCCCGACGTCGACGACGACGTTCAAGCGCGCCAGCGCGCGGCGCACGTGCGTCGCGTCGGGTACCGTGTCGCCGGCGCCCGGCGCCGCGTCGACATGGACGTAGCGCATCAGGCTGGCCGGGTAGCGGCGCCAGGCGAACGGGTAGTTGAAGGCGATGCCGGCGGCGATCAGCAGCAGGCAGTTCACGCCGACCGGGTAGATCGCGTAGGCGAAGCCGAGCTGGTGGATCTCCGGGCCGCCGATCACCGCCGCCAAGGCGGTGGCGCCGCCGGGCGGGTGCAGGCAGCGCGCCGCGTGCATCGCGGCGATCGCCAGCGCCACCGCCGCCGCCGCGGCCAGCGTCGCCTCCGGCAGCAGGCGCTGGCAGGCGACGCCGACCAGCGCCGACAGCAGGTTGCCGGCGAGCACCGCCCACGGCTGCGCGAAGACGCTGTGCGGCGCGGCGAAGACGAGCACGGCGGCGGCGCCGAGCGAGGGCACGACGAAGATTGCGGCGCTGCGCCCGAGCAGCGCGTGCGTCGCCAGCAACGCGATGGCCATGCCCAGCAGCGCGCCGAGCGCGGCGGTCCATTGCTCGCTGAGATGCGGGACGGCGGCGGGGACGCCGAGAAAATTGCCGGCCTTGACGCGCCGGTCGGGATGCGGATGCTTCACGCCTGATTCCTGGGACGAGGGGCGGGGGTCGAACATCCGCCGTCGCCCGGCATTCTGAACGATTTGGCAAAAATATCAAGACATGATGTTTATCCGCAGGCGGCGAGCGTGCGCCGCGGCCGCCCGCGGCTTCTCCGGAACGCGCGCAAATGCCCCGCCGCGGCGGGATTTGCCTTAAAATACGGCCCTTTACGCCACCATAAACAAGTCGGATTCGATCATGATCAAGAATGCATTGCTTCTGGGAGGAAGCGGTTTCGTCGGTACCTGGATTGCCAACCGCCTGTCGAAGGCCGGTGTGCGCGTCACCATCCCGACCCGCCGCCGCGAGCGCAACAAGGCCAACATCATGCTGCCGACGGTCGAGGTGGTCGAAGCGAACATCCACGACGAGGCGACGCTGGTCGAGCTGATGCGCGGCCAGGACGTGGTCATCAACCTGGTCGGCGTGTTGCACGACCACGACTCGCGCCTGCCCTACGGCAAGGGCTTTGCCGCCGCCCACGTCGAGCTGCCGAAGAAGATCGTTGCCGCGATGAAGCAGGCCGGCGTCCGCCGCCTGGTGCACATGAGCGCGCTCGGCGCCGATCCGGCCGGATGTTCCGAGTACCTCCGCTCGAAGGGCGAGGGCGAGGCGATCGTCATGGCCGCCGCCAAGGACCTCGACGTCACCGTGTTCCGCCCGTCGGTGATCTTCGGCATCGGCGACAAGTTCCTCAACACCTTCGCCCGGGTCTTCAAGCTGGCGCCGTTCTTCGCCTCCGGCGGCATGAAGGCGAAGTTCCAGCCGGTCTATGTCGGCGACGTCGCCGACGCCTTCGTCGCCTGCATCGAGAATCTCGCCACCTTCGGCCAGCGCTACGAGCTGTGCGGCCCGAAGGTCTATACGCTGCGCCAGCTGGTCGAGTACGTGCGCGAGCTGACCGGCAACCAGCACAAGAAGGTCAAGGAACTCTCCGACCTGTGGGCCTACCTGCAGGCCGGCATCCTGTGGCTGCTGCCGAACCCGCCGATGTCGCCGGACAACCTGCGCTCGATGGACGTCGACAGCGTCGCCAGCGCCGACGGCCAGACCTACCCGGGCTGGAACCCGACGGCGCTGGAAGCGGTCGCGCCGACCTACCTCGGCAAGGTGGCGCCGAAGTCCAAGCTCGACGACTTCCGCTACCACGCCGGCCGCTGAGCCGGCCCAGCCCATCCGCAAGGGGAGACGAAGCATGCGCCAGCTCGTGATCGCCGACAAGAACCTCTCCTCGTGGTCGCTGCGCCCCTGGCTGGCGCTCTCGGTCGCCGGCATCGACTTCGCCGAGGTGAACATCCGCCTCGGCCAGCCGGACACGCGGCACCAGATTCTCCGTTACTCGCCGTCGGGCAAGGTCCCGTGCCTGATCGACGGCAGGATCGTGGTCTGGGATTCGCTGGCGATCTGCGAATACGCCGCCGAGCTGGCGCCCACGCTGTGGCCGGCCGATGCCGCCGCCCGCGCCGAGGCGCGCGCGGTCAGCGCCGAGATGCATGCCGGTTTCGCGGCGCTGCGCCAGAACATGCCGATGGAGGTCTGCGCGCTCAAGCCGGGCGAAGGGCGCACCCAGGACAGCGAGGCCGACATCGCGCGCATCCTCGCGCTGTGGGAAGCCTGCCGCGTCCGCCATGGCGCCGGCGGCCCCTTCCTGTTCGGCGCCTTCTCGATCGCCGATGCGATGTACGCGCCGGTCGTCTGGCGTTTCGTCACCTATGCCGTCGCCGTGCCGCCGGTCGTCCGCGCCTGGATGGACGCGATGCTGGCGCTGCCGGCGATGCAGGCGTGGCGCGCCGGCGCCGCCGCCGAGTTGGCGGCCCGTCCGGCCTGAGCTTCCCCCGTTCCCGCGTGCCGTCGCGCCCGAAAAAGGACCTGCCGCCGCTGCGGGCCTACGTCGTCGGTGGCGCCGTGCGCGACCGCCTGCTCGGGCTGCCGGTGCAGGACCGCGACCACGTGGTCGTCGGTGCCACGCCGGCGGATATGCTGGCGCGCGGCTTCCGCCCGGTCGGCAAGGACTTCCCGGTCTTCCTGCATCCGGCGACCAACGAGGAATACGCGCTCGCCCGCACCGAGCGCAAGACCGCGCCCGGCTACGCCGGCTTCGCCTTCCACGCGGCGCCGGAGGTGACGCTGGAAGAGGACCTCGCCCGCCGCGACCTGACCATCAACGCGATGGCCGAAAGCGAGGACGGCACGCTGGTCGATCCCTACGGCGGCCGCCGCGACCTCGCCGCGCGCGTCTTCCGCCATGTCGGCCCGGCCTTCGTCGAGGATCCGGTGCGCATCCTGCGCGTCGCCCGCTTCGCCGCGCGCTTCGCCGAGTTCACGGTGGCACCGGAAACGCGGGCGCTGATGCAGGCGATGGTCGATAACGGCGAGGTCGACGCGCTGGTGCCCGAGCGCGTCTGGCAGGAGCTGGCGCGCGGGCTGATGGAGGCGGTGCCGTCGCGGATGTTCGCCGTGTTGCGCGAGTGCGGCGCGCTGGCCCGTCTGCTGCCCGAACTCGACCGCCTGTGGGGTGTCCCGCAGCGCGCCGACTACCACCCGGAGATCGACACCGGCGTGCATGTGATGCTGGTCATCGACGCCGCGGCGCGCGCCGGCGGCGCGCTGCCGGTGCGCTTCGCCGCGCTGCTGCACGACCTCGGCAAGGGCACGACGCCGGCGGCCGAATGGCCGCGCCACATCGCCCACGAGCAGCGCAGCGTCAAGCTGGCCGAAGCGGTCTGCGCGCGCCTGAAGGTGCCGGCCGACTGCCGCGACCTGGCCGTGCTCGCCGCGCGCTACCACGGCGACATCCACCGCGCCGCCGAGCTGCGCGCCGATACCGTCGTCCGCCTGATCGAGCGCTGCGATGCGCTGCGCCGGCCGCAGCGCTTCCTGCAGCTGCTCGATGCCTGTGCCGCCGACTTCAACGGCCGCCTCGGCTGGGCAGACCGGCCCTATGCCCCGGCGGCGATTCTGCGGCAGGCGCTGGCGGCGGTGCAGGCGGTGCCAGCCGGCGACATCGCGCGCGCCTGTGCCGACGCGCCGGAGCTTATCCGCGAACGCATCCACGCCGCCCGCGTGGCGGCCGTGGCGGCGCTCAAAACAGCCGGCTGATGGCGACGAACAGCAGCGACAGCAGCAGCGTCGTCGCAAACGGGAAGAAATAGTCGCGGCCGCGCCAGCGCAGCGTCACGTCGCCGGGCAGCCGCCGCCCCGGCAGATGCCGGCGCAGCGCCGGCGTCAGCAGGCCGAGCACGATCACGACGACGGCGACCGTCAGCAGCCACTTGGCCATCAGCGGCCACGCCGCTCGGCGAGCTTTTGCAGCACCGGCGGCAGCGTTTCGCGACGCTCGCCGGCGGCGGCGAAGGCCTGCCGCGCTTCCGTCTTGCGCCCCGCATCGTCCAGCGCCAGCGCCAGGCCCAGCCACCACCGCCCGTCGTCGGGCTGCAGAGTGACCGCGCGCCGGTAAGCCGCTGCAGCGTCCGTCGGCCGCTTCAGCTGGCGCAGCACGGTACCGGCGAAGCCCTGGTATTCGGCATCGCGGCCGGCATGCGCCAGCGAGCGTTCGAGCACGCGCCAGGCCGCCGCCCAGTCGCGTGTCTCGGCATGCAGCCGCGCCAGGCGCTTGGCAGCGGCGACGCGCGACGGGTCGCGGTCGACGACGATTTCGAGCGGTGCGGCGAGGTCGGCGAAGGCGGTCGCCGCTGCCGTCGCTGCGGTCGCGCTGCCGACGAGCGTCGCCAGCAGCAACGCGGCCGCCCCGGCTACTGGACCGCGCATTGCGTCTGGTTGTCGCGGCCGATGCCGGTGCCGCTCGCGTTGTTCTGGCTGACCGCCTGCGGCATCGTCACGCGGATGCCCTCCTGCGGCGGCCGGATCACCGGTGGCGTCAGGCTGTCGCGGACGAAGCCGAACTGGCCGGCGCTGATCAGCTGCTGGCCGGCGGTATTGGTGACGACGATGGCGCCGTTGGCGACGTCGACGTGCAGGCCGTTGTCGGGTGCCTGCCCGGACACCGTCGGCACCCCGATGCAATTGTCGGCGCACAGCAGCGCGCCGAAGTGGGTGCCGCGGATGCCGATCGTCGCCGTCGTCGTCTGCACCTTGTAGGCGTCGCGGTTGCGCTTGCCGATCAGGCCGGTGATCGCGCGCAGGCCGCCGCGCAGCAGGCCGAGGACGACGCTGTCGCCGCCCGGCTTCTGCTCGTCGTAGGCGTAGCTGGCGATCTTCAGCGCGGTTTCCGGCCGCATCACCACCTCGCCGCCGTCGGCGAACTTGATCCGCGCGTAGGTGTCGCGCTGCGTCGTCAGCTCGTCGCCCTCCTGGATCTCGGAACTGATCGACAGCAGCTTGCTGCTGCCGTCGGCGCGCTTCGCCGAGATCGTTCCCGAGAGATGCGTCACCGTGCCGGCCGGCCCGGCGGTCGCGAGCGAGGCGGCGAGCAGCAGTGCGCCGGCGGTCAGCAGCTTAGGCGCTGCACTGGGCGGGTTTCTTCTTCGCATTCCTGTCTTCCTGTTTGCTGCCGCTGGTCGAGGTCCCCTGCGCGGTCGACGATGCGCCGTCGCCGCTGCTTGTAGTGCCATCGCCGCTCGTCGTGCCGCCGAAGGTGTCGCCGGTGCCGCCGATCGTCTGCGTCGTTTCGGTGGTGCTTGTCGTCGTGCTGCTGGTCGTTGTCGTCGCCGCGACCAGCGTCGCCGAGTTGGTGGTCTGGCTGGTGTCGCCGGCGGATGTGGATGTCGAGAGGGTCGCGGCGATGATCGCGTCGGACACCGGGTTGCTGAGGATGCCGTAGGTGACGTCGAGTCCCTGGCCGAGGTCGGTCAGCGCACCGCCGACCTTGTAGCCGCCGGCGAAGCTCGCGGCGCCGTCGATCAGCGAGCCGCCCGCCGAGAGTCCGGGGAAGAACAGCGTGATCAGGCCCCCGTAGGGCTGCGTCGCGTCGGTCGAGTTCAGGTAGGAACCGTTGTACATCGCGATGCCGGGGCCGCCGACGACCAGGTCGAGGACGCCGCCGTTGGCGCTGATCGTGCCGCTGCCGCCGGCCGCGGCGCCCAGCGTCAGGCCGCCGAGCGCCTTGCCGACGATCCCCTGGGCGGCGCTGACGCTGCCGGTCACGCTCATCGGCCCCTCGGCGATGAAGTAGAGGTTGCCGGCGGTGCTGAGCAGGCTGCCGCCGTTGATGGCCAGCGTGCCCGGTGTATAGACGAAGGTGTCGCTGAAGCCGGACAGCGTGCCGGCGACGTCGATCGAACTGGCGGCGACGCCGAGCGTGCCCATGCCGGCGGTGATCGTCCTGCCGGCGGCGATGCTCAGCAGGCCGCCGGCCAACACGGCATTGTTCGTGCCCTGCAGCGAGACGTTGCCGCCGGTCACGCTGAGGTTGCCGCCGGCGACGAGGGTGCCGTCGCCGCTCATCGTCAGCGTGCCGCCAGCGAAGGTCAGGTCGCCGCCGGCGGCGAGCAGGTCCTTGGCGCCGCTCATCGACAGCGAGGCCGACACCTGGATGTCGCCGCTGGCGCCGATCGCCGCGCCGGCACCGGTCTTCGGCGTCAGCATCAGCGTCGTGCCGCCGCCGATATCGAGGTTGCCGTAGCGGAAGTAGCTGACGTTGCCTTCGCTCGTCGCGGCGCTGGCGGTGAGGCCGGCGTAGTTGACCGCGGTGGTGCCGACGTCGCGGATCACGATGCTGCCGTAGGGGCCGCCGTTGACGTTGGCCGTGACCTGGCCGCTGGTGGCGACGTCGGCGCTGATCGCCAGCGTGCCGGCGACCGGCGTGCCGACCTGGCTGGTCAACGCGATGTTGCCGGCGCCGGTCGTCAGGTTGACGGTGCCGCTGCCGTTGTCGTCGAGGATCTGCCCCTGCGCGCTGACCGAGATGTTCGAGGTGCCGGTCGTGGTCAAGGTGCCGAGGGCGATCGAGGTGCTGCCGATGTCGCCGACGACGTCGATGGCGCCGGTCGCGTTGATCGTCGTGATGTGCGTCGTGTTGCCGTTCGCCGTGTGGTAGCTGACCGGACCGCCCGCGGTGAGGGTGACGAAGTCGACGTAGTCGTTGCCGAGGAAACTGATGCTGCTGCCGGCGCTGGCTGTCAGCGAGGCGGTGCGCAGCGTGCTGTTGGCCGGCAGCGAGATCGCGCCGCTGGTCGCGGTCAGCTTGACCGAACCGCCCATCGATCCGTCCCAGTTGCCGATCGCGGAATTGGCGGTGGTGGTGATCGCACTGGCGCGGATCTCGACCGCGGCGCTGCCGGTGGCGGCGCCGATCATCGCCTGGTTGGTGGCGTTGCTGCCGTTCATCGACAGCGCGCCGGTGACGTCGAGGAAAATGTCGGAACTGGCGTCCCAGCCGATCACCGCGCCGGCGCCCATGCCGTAGTCGCCGGTGGCGTTGCTGTTGCCGGCGGTCAGCGTCGCGCTGCCGCCGACGGTGATGTCCTGCGTCGGGGCGGTGATCATCGCCGCGCCGGCCGGCGAGGCGCCGCCGCCGCCGCCAGTCAGGCTCAGAGCGCCGGTGATGCTGATCAGCTGCGAGGTCTCGCTGCCGATGCTGGCCTCGTTCTCCAGCGAGTTGTTGCCGCCGGTCAGCGTGACGTTGCCGGTGGCGACCACCTGCTGGGCGCCGTCGGCCTCGATGAAGGCGCCGGTGGCCGTGCCGCTGCCGCCGCTCAGCTGGATGTTCGCGCCCTTCACGAGCTGGCTGCCCTTGGCGAAGATGCTGGCGTCGTTGCTCAGCTGGTAGTCGTTGCCGGCGACGACCACCGTCGTGCCGCCGCTGCTGCCGCCGGCCAGTGTGATCGCCGGGTTGTTGGCGGTCGAGCTCCAGATCTTCTGCTGGCCGGCGCTGTTGTTGTGCTCGATCGCGGCGAAGTTGTTGGTGCCGTTGCTGCCGCCGGTGAGTTGCAGCGAGCCGCCGGCGACGAAGTCGATTTCCTGCCCGCCGGACCCCGAGTTCCAGATCGAGGCGTGGTTGTTGCTGGACGGACAGCCGCCGCAGCCCGCCGGCGCATAGCCGAGGGTGCCGGTGCCGGTGCCCCCCTGCAGGTTGAGCTGACCGCCGCCGGTGATGGTGATCTTCTGGCTGCCGCTGCTGCTTTCCTGGGCAATCTTGGCGAAGTTGTTGTAGCCGTCGCCGCCGGTGCCGGCGCCGCCGGTCAGCGTCAAGATGTTGGCCTTGACCGATTGCGTGCCCCAGGCGGCGATCTCGGCGTAGTTGTCGCGTCCGCCGAAGGCCGCGCTGCCGCCGCCGGCGACGGTGATGGTGCCGGTCGCCTCGATCGTCTGGCTGGCCTGGCTGCGGATGCGCGCCCAGTAGTTGCTCGACGCCGCGCTGGTATTGGGATCGGCCTTGACCTCGATGTTGGTCGCCTTGACCGTCTGCAGCCCGCCGCCGTTGTAGTCGATGATCGCCTGGCCGCCGATGCCGCCGTGCAGCAGCACGCTGCCGCCGGCTTCGATCCACTGCGCGCCGCCGGCGGAGGAGAGCAGTGCGCTGCCACCGGCCGCGGTGGCGTCGAGCTTGATGTCGTTCCGGGCAAGGATTTTCAGTTGGCCCTGCGTCTGGATGTACGAATTCTTCAGCCAGACGCTGCCGGCGGTTCCGGTCGCAGCCGGCGCCGCGAAGCTGCCGTTCCAGCCGGCGACCAGGCCGATGTCGCCGGCGGCGGAGTTGATGATGCCGCCGCCGTTGAAGGTGATGTTGCGGTGGGCGAGGAAGGTCAGCGCGTTGGTGCTGCTGTAGCTGTACATGTTGCTGGCGAAGGTGATGTCGCCGTTGGCCGAGCCCGGCCCGCTGGTCGACAGCGCGACGTTGCCGAGCGCCAGCTGGCCGACGATCGTGCTCCAGTGGATGTTGGACGAGGCGCCGCCGCTGCTGGTGAACGCGTAGTCGGTCGGCGACGGGGAACCGGGCGGGTTCCACGTGCCGTTGATGCTTTCGCCGGCGGAATTGTCGATGGTGATGTCGTTCGGATCGAGCAGCAGCGTGCCGGCCTTGCCGTTCGGCGCCCGGGTGTCGGTCAGCCCCCGGTAGTCGAGATGGCCCTTGGCCGAGACCTCGACGAAGCCGCCGTCGCCGCCCTTCGCGCCGCCGCGCGCCGAAATCGTGCCGTAGGCGCGCGTCGTGTCGTCGGCCCAGACGATCACCTTGCCGCCGTCGCCGGACTGCAGCGCGTCGGCGCGGATCGTCGCCGCCCCGTCCAGATAGCTGATCTGCGCGTTGCGCACCTCGGCATTGCTGCCCTGATAGTCGCCGCCGACCAGTACCGTGCCGCCGCCGGTGGCGCCGGAGGCGTCGATGTCGGCGCCGGCGAAGAGGCCGACCCGGTCGCCGAGCAGCTCGACGCGGCCGCCGCCGCTCGTGTTGCCGGTCGCGGAAATGCTGCCGGCGACGGTGGTCAGGCCGCCGCCATCGACCGTGATCGAGCCGCCCTGCGTGCCGTCGGCCCGGGTCGTCGACCCGGTCGCCAACTCGGCGCTCTGCGTCGCCTTCAGGAAGATGCGGCCGCCCTCGCGGACGAGGCTGGCGGTGCTGGCCGTTCCCTGTTGGCGGACGATGGCGCCGACCATGCCGATGCGGCCGGATTCGGCGAGCAGCTGGCCGACGTTGAGCGCCTCGCCGCCGGCGCTGACGGCGACCTTGACGCCCGGCGTGCCGGAGTCGATCAGCTCGACGCTGCGTCCGGCGGCGAGGACGACCTCGCCGTTCGGTGCCTGCATGATGCCGTGGTTGGCGACGTTCGGCGCGATCAGGTAGACGCTGCCGCCGGAGGTGCTCTTGATCGTGCCGAAGTTGTTCACGTCGCCGGCGCCGGCGACCTCGGTGAAATTGAGCCGGTTGGCGAGAAAGTCGGCGTCGGAGAGCATCAGCGACGAGGCGACGAAGCCGCCGACGTCGATCACCGCGCCGGCGCCGATCAGCGTGCCGGCCGGGTTGATCAGGAAGACCTTGCCCGGCGACTGCAGCACGCCGAGGATTTCCGACGGCGCGATGACCAGCCGGCCGTCGACGGAGACGCCGACGACGCGGTTGAGCACGCTGCTGCTCGTTCCCTGGTTGAAGACGACGGTCTCGCCACGGCCGATCGAGAAGCTGCCCCAGTTGATGATCGCGCGGTTGGAGTTGGTGACGGTCAGCGTGTTGCCGTTCTGCGCGAAGGCGGCGTTGCCGCTGGCGACGTTGCCGCCGCTCGGCAGCGCCGCCGCACCCTGCGCGAAGCAGGCCGCGAGCGCGGCGCAGATCAGCTTCAGCGGCCAGCGGCCGGGTTCGTTGCGAGCCATGGTTCCCCCGAATTCGCTCGATCAAGTTTGCAGGCTACGACCCCCGGCGGGCGACCGCAAGCCGCCGCCGACGGCCGGTCGTCAGAAGCCGACGACGATGTTGAAATGCCCCAGCCAGTCGCCGTTGCGGGTCTTCGAGGCATCGCTCAGGTCTTCCGCCGGGCCGGCGTCGACGACGCTGGCGACGTCGAAGCGGACCTGCACGTCCTTTTTGTAGCTGTAGCGCAGGCCGAGGCCGGCGCTCATGATGCCGGCCGGCTCGGTGCCGGTACGGCCGGCGTCGCGCGTCGGCATGCCGTAGCTGTAGCCGCGCGCGGCGTCGACGAAGAGCAGCGGCCGCAGGTTGCCGGGCAGCGTCAAGAGCGGCGCCACGTCGGGCGCGTAGAGCTCGACGTTCACGACGTAGCCGGAGTCGGCGGCGACGGTGCGCTCGTGGAAGCCGCGCACGGTCTGCGCGCCGGAGAGGCCGATCTGCTCCGCCGGCGGCAGCGGATAGCGGAAGCTCGACTGCAGCGAGCCGGCGACGCGTGCCATCCAGTTCGCCGGCAGCAGCTGCGAAACGCTGCCGCCGAGGCGGAGCACGGTGAAGTCGTCGCGCGTGTTGCGGTTGCCGGCGACCAGCGAGTAGCGGTCGTTGCCGGTCTTGCCGTCGACGGTGCTGTATTCGTGGTGCTGGCCGGTGGCGAGGTTGTAGGCGAGGCCGGCGCTGAAGTCGCCGGCGACGCCCGGGCGCTGCCAGGTGCCGGCGTAGGTGGCGCTGAGCGGCCGCGTCGTGTACGGCGTGCAGCCGGCGGAGAGCCCCTTCAGGTAGTCCTTCTCGCCGCTGGGGCCGGTGCAGGTGGTGGCGATCGCCCGGACGTCCCAGCCGACGATCAGCTTGGTCGACCACTCGCCGCGGCGCTGGAAATAGTGGTTCCAGCGGATGCCGTAGAGCTCGCCCTTGCCGGTCAGGTTCTCGAAGGCGCCCAGCGTGAAGGCGGCGGCCGGCGTGTCGATGTTCGACTTGGCGTAGAAGAGGTCGATGCTGTCGCCGATGCCGTAGAGCGGGAAAC
Organism: Azospira restricta; assembly: GCF_016858125.1. Taxonomy (NCBI): domain Bacteria; kingdom Pseudomonadati; phylum Pseudomonadota; class Betaproteobacteria; order Rhodocyclales; family Rhodocyclaceae; genus Azospira; species Azospira restricta. The sequence goes on along the minus strand of NZ_CP064781.1, from coordinate 604,052 downwards.
GGTAGCCGAGGCTGTAGATGTCGACCTTGGTGCCGTCCGGCTTGTCGGGCGAGCCGGTGTAGGCGAAGGTCGCGGTGTGGTCGCGGTCCCACAGGTTCGAGTGGCGCAGGCCGACGCCGAGGCGGTGGCGGCCGGTGAGGCGGGTGCCGGTGTTGTCGGCGTTGACGAAGCCGCGGAACGGGCGCTCGTCCTCGACATTGACGGTCGCGTCGAGCTGGCCCGGATGCTTTTCCGAGAGCGCCAGCACGACGTCGAGCTGCTTCGCCGGGTTCTCGTTGGCGAGCTGGATGTTCTCCGAGAGCAGGCGCGCGTTCGGCGTCTTTCCCTCCTGCAGAGAGGGCAGCGTGGCGCGGATGTTGGCTTCGCTGAAATGCCGGTTGCCGGCGACGGTGACGGTGGCCACCGGCGTTTCGCGGACCTCGAGGCGCAGCGTGCCGCCGGTCAGTTCCTGCTCCGGCGTGATCACCTGCACCGCGGTGTAGCCGGCGGCGCGATAGGCGCCTTCGAGCGCCTCCAGCGCCATCTGGATGTCGCGAAAGCCTTTGTCCGGGCCGACGAAGGGGGCGGTCAGCCGGCGCACGGCGTCGTCGGCGAGCAGCGTGTTGCCGCCGACCTCGATCCGCCGGATCTCGAACAGCTCTTCGGCCGTCGCCGTGCCGGTGGCGACGAGCAATGCGGCGGCGATGCCGCGGCAGAAATTCTTGCGCAGTGCCGGGATCATCGGAATTTTCCAGAATTGTCTTTATGAACCTTTCCCATCTTACTGAATTTCATCCTGTTTTTGATGAAAAATGTAGCGGTGACGGTAGCGGCCGCGAAAATGTTGCGGCCAAGCAACGCCGATCGCGTCCGCGACGCCGACGGCAAGCGCAACAGATTCCGGAAAACGCCGCCGGCGGCGACAATCGGGCGGATGATAACTCTCTACACGTGGGCCACCCCCAACGGTCGCAAGGTCTCGATCATGCTCGAGGAGTGCGGCATCCCCTACACGGTCCGGCCGGTCGATATCACCCGCGGCGAACAGTTCGCCGCCGAATTCGTCGCCATCAACCCGAACGCGAAGATTCCCGCGATCGTCGACGACGACGGGCCGCTGACTGTCTTCGAGTCCGGTGCGATCCTCGTCTATCTCGCCGAGAAATGCGGCCGCCTGCTGCCGACCGCCGGGCCGGCGCGCTACGCCGTGCTGCAGTGGCTGATGTTCCAGATCGGCGGCGTCGGGCCGATGTTCGGCCAGGCGCACCACTTCCTGCGCTTCGCGCCGGCGCCGGTGCCCTACGCGATCGAACGCTACGGGAAGGAGACGCGGCGGCTCTACGGCGTGCTCGAGGCGCGGCTGGGCGAAGCCGAATACCTCGCCGGCGACTATTCGATTGCCGACATCGCGACCTTCCCGTGGGTCGCGCGGCACGCCTGGCAGCAGGTCGAGCTCGCCGATTTTCCGCAGGTCGGCCGCTGGTTCGAGACCGTCGGTGCGCGGCCGGCGGTGCAGCGCGGCATGGCGGTGCCGGCATGATCGCCCGCCGCGTCGGTAGCCTCGAAGTCCTCTCCTGCGAACCGCCGCAGCGCCGCCGCGCGGCGCCGCTGCTGTTCGTGCACGGCGCCTTCGCCGGCGCCTGGGTGTGGGACGAGCACTTCCTGCCCTGGTTCGCGGCGCAGGGTTTTTCCGCGCACGCGCTGTCCTTGCGCGGCCACGGCGGCAGCGACGGGCACGGGCGCATCGACTGGTGCAGCATCCACGACTACGTCGAGGACGTCGCGGCGGTTGCCGCCGACCTCGACGCGGCGCCGGTGCTGATCGGCCACTCGATGGGCGGCTTCGTCGTGCAGAAGTATCTCGAGCACCACTCGGCACCGGCGGCGGTGCTGATGTGCTCGGTGCCGCCGCAGGGCCTGGTTGCCGCGCAGTTCTCGCTGCTCTTCGAAAAACCCGGGTTGATGATCGAGATCAACCGCCTGCTCGGCGGCGGCAACGTCGCGCTCGGCGTGCTGCGCGAGGCGCTGTTCGCGCAGGAAGTGAGCGACGACACGCTCGCCCGCTACTACCGGCTGATGCAGCCGGAATCGCAGCGCGCGATCTGGGACATGTCGATGTTCGGGCTGCCCAACCTGCCGGCGATGCGCCGGCCGCCGTTGCTGGTGCTCGGCGCCGAGAAGGACGTGCTGATCCCGCCTTTCCTGGTGCAGTCGACGGCGCGCACCTACGGCGTGCCGGACCGGATTTTCCGCGGCCTCGGCCACGGCGTGATGCTGGAACGGGACTGGCAGCACGTCGCGGAAACGATCCGCGACTGGCTGCAGGAGGTCGCCGGCTAGGCGAACAGGTCGACCTTGCCGCCGAGGTGCGGCGGGTTGTTGTACGGCGCCGGCTGCGGCAGCGCCGCGAGCAGCTGCGCGGCGTTCTGCGCCTGGAGGTCGAGCGCCTTCTTCAGCACCAGCGTGCCGACGGCGTCGCCGGCCTGTTGGGCGGACAGTGCGGAAACGGTGCTGGCGACGGCGGCTAGATCCATCTCGAAACTCCTCGGGAACGACTCCATTATCGCCCGCTTCCCGGCGAAGTAAAGCGGGCTCAACCTTTTTGCGGCCCGTCCGTTGAATCAACTGTGGACGCCCCGTCGGGAGGTCGGCATGGTGATCGTCATGGAAATGGATACGGGCAGGATCGTGGAAGAGGGCGTCGTGGCGTACGACGACGAGGTGCTGAACGCCGGCTGGGCCGAGGTGCCGCGCGTCGAGGCGCGGCTGCAGGAGGCCGTGGCCGAGCGTCGCGAACCGGTTGCCGACGTCGACGGCTATCTGGCGCGGCTCTATGCCGCGCAGGGGATGGTCGGTCGTTGAATGCTCAGTTGCGGCGGGGCGCCACTGCCGCCGTCGCCAGCTGCGGCGTATCGAGATCGGCCGCGTACTGCCGGCTGACCTCGTCGAGCACCTCGCGGATGCGCTCGCTGGTCGTCGCGACATGGTCGGCGCGGCTGCCCGGCTTGCCGATCTCCGCCAGCGCGCGCTCGAAGAACAGCCATTGCCCGCGCGCCAGCGCCAGCGCTTCGCGGCTGGCCGGCGTGTTCTCCCTGGCGGCCGCGAGTTCGTCGAGGGCGGTGGCGAACTCCTTGCGCGCCTGCTCGATGTCCACCAGACGGCCGCGCGAGCGGTCGCCGGCCTGCGCCAGCAGGTAGAGGCGGGCGAGGCGCTGCGCCAGCATGTTCTGGCGCAGCGACAGGTCGAGCAGGCGGCCGCCGCCGCCGTCGGCCTGCGCCTCGACGCGCAGCGACAGGCGGCCGCTGGCCAGCATCAGCTCGTCGGCGAGGCGGTTCACCGCCGCCAGCCCGTCGCTGCCGTAGGGCAGCAGCAGGACGCTGCGGTACTCCGTCCACAATTCCCCGATGCGTTGCAGCGGTTTCTGCGTGTGCTCGTTGCGGGCCAGATGGCCGAGCGCAGCGAGGCTGCGTTCGAAGCGGACGACGCCGTCGGCGAGTTGGCGGCTGGCGGCGCCGGCGTTGATGCCGAGGCCGGCCTGCAGCCACAGCTTGGCCAGCCGCTGCGATTGCAGGCGCAGTTCGCCGGCGGCAACGAGTTCCTGGGTGACGGCGGGACGGCCGGCAGGCGCCGGCGCGCCGTGAACGGTGGCGGTGAACAGCGAGCAGGCGAGCAGGGCGGCGGCGAGTGCGGTCTTCATCGGGGAGCGGTAGACGTGGCTGCGATGCCGCGCATTACACCCGCCCGATGTTGCAGCCCGATGAAACGCCGCCGACGGGCGGCGGCTACAGCGTCGCGCTGCGGTCGCCGCTGGCGAAGCCGACGAGCGGCTCGGCGATGCCGCGGCCGAGCGCGATGACCTTGAACAGCTCGCCCATCTCCGCCGGCGAGATCAGCTTCTGCGCGGCATTGGCCTGCGGCAGGTAGCGCCGCGGATCGTCGGCCGGGGTCCGCGCCAGCACCTCGGTCAGCCCGCAGTTGAAAAGGAAGACGGCCTGCGTCGTGTAGCCGAGGAAGTCGAGCCCGGCCTCGGTGCCGGCTTCGGCGATCGCGGTGAAGTCGACGTGCGCGGTGATGTCCTGCAGCCCCGGCAGGTAGAAGGGGTCGGGGTGGGCGTGGTGGCGGTAGTGGCACATCAGCGTGCCTTCGCTGCGCTGCGGGTGGTAGAACTCGCGGCGCGGGAAGCCGTAGTCGATCAGCAGCAGCGCGCCGCGGCCGAGGAGGTCGGCCCACGACGCGGTCCACGCGGCGGCGGCCAGCCCGATCTCGGACAGGTAGCCGCCGCCCGGCACGCCCTCGCCGGCGAGCGTCTGCGCGCGCGTCAGCACGGCGCCGGCGGCCGGCCGCTCCTGCCAGACGAACTCGTCGCCGTCCCAGGCGACGCCGCGCTCGAGGATCGCGTCGTCGGTCCAGCGCACGAGGTGCACCGGCAGCGCGTCGAGCAGCTCGTTGGCCAGCACCAGCCCGTCGAAGCGTTCGGGCAGGCGGTCGAGCCAGCGCACGCGGTCGACCAGATGCGGCACCGTCGCCGCCAGCGTCTCGCGCTGCCGTTCGCGCAGTTCGCCGGAGAGTTCGAGGATGGCATAGGTCTCCGGCAGCGCGCCGCGCCGTTCCAGTTCCTGCAGCAGGTCGGCGGCGAGCCGGCCGGAGCCGGCGCCGGCTTCGAGAATGTGCGGCGCACTGGCCGCCAGCACCTGCGCGGCCTGCGCCGCCAGCGTCTGGGCGAAGGCCGGCGTCAGCTCCGGCGCGGTGACGAAGTCGCCGGCGGCGCCGAATTTGCGCGCGCCGCCCGAGTAGTAGCCCAGCCCCGGGGCGTAGAGCGCCAGCGCCATGAAGCGGGCGAAATCGATCCAGCCGCCGGCGGCGGCGATCTCGTCGGTGATGTGCCGCGTCAGGCGTCGGCTGTGCGCGAGCGCGTCGGGGTCGGGGGTGGGCAGGGCCATGGGCGTGGAAGCGGCGGGCGAAAAGCCGCTATTTTACGGGCTTCCACGGCGGCAGGCTGCGGCGACCCCGGCAAGTCCGGTAAACTTGCGTTTTTCGCGCAAGGAGCCGGCGATGGGCGAGCACGCATTCCCTCCGCTGCACGGCAAGGCCGTGCTCGTCACCGGCGCCGCGCGCCGCGTCGGCAGCGCCATCGCCCGCCTGCTGCACCGGCAGGGCGCCAGCGTCGTGCTGCACTACCGGGCCGCCGCCGCCGAGGCCGAGGCGCTGGTCGCCGAATTCAACGCGGCGCGGCCGCGCTCGGCGCTGGCGCTGCAGGCCGACCTGCGCGACACGGCAGCGCTGCCGCTGCTGGTCGCCGACGTGCTGGCCGGCTTCGGCCGCCTCGACGGGCTGGTGAACAACGCCTCCAGCTTTTTTCCGACGGCGCTCGGCACGATCGACGAGGCGGCCTGGGACGACCTCGTCGGCAGCAACTTCAAGGCGCCGCTGTTCCTCTCGCAGGCGGCTGCATCGGCGCTACGCGAGCACGGCGGCGCGATCGTGAACATCACCGACGTGCACGCCGAGCGGCCGCTCAGGGGCTATCCGCTGTACAGCGCGGCGAAGGGCGCGCTGCTGACGCTGACGCGCGCGCTCGCCGTCGAGCTGGCGCCGGAGGTACGCGTCAACGCGGTGGCGCCGGGGCCGATCCTGTGGCCGGACGACGGCCAGTTCGACGACGCGGCGCGCGTCGACATCGTCCGCCACACGCTGCTGCAGCGGGCAGGCCGGCCCGAGGACATCGCCGGCGCGGTGGCCTACCTGCTCGCCGCCCCCTACGTCACGGGGCAAGTGATCAACGTCGATGGCGGTCGCACCGCCTATTTGTAGAAGTGGAACCGTGGAAACGTCGAACAACCTGCAGAAACTCTTCAAGCGCCTGACCGGCAATGTCGGCAAGGCGATCGCCGACTACCGGATGATCGAGGACGGCGACACCGTGCTCGTCTGCGTCTCCGGCGGCAAGGACTCGTACACGCTGCTCTCGATCCTGATGGCGCTGCAGGAGCGGGCGCCGGTGAAGTTCAGGCTGGTCGCGATGAACCTCGACCAGAAACAGCCGGGCTTTCCCGAGGAGGTGCTGCCGGGGTATTTCCGGAAGATCGGCGTCGACTTCCGCATCGTCGAGGCCGATACCTACTCGGTGGTCAAGGAGAAGATCCCCGAGGGCAAGACCACCTGCTCGCTGTGCTCGCGGCTGCGCCGCGGCATCATCTACCGCACGGCGAAGGAGCTCGGCGCCAACAAGATCGCGCTCGGTCACCACCGCGACGACATGGTGCACACGCTGTTCCTGAATCTCTTCTTCGGCGGCAAGATGAAGGCGATGCCGCCGAAGCTGGTCACCGACGACGGCGCGCACGTCGTCATCCGTCCGCTCGCCTACTGCGCCGAGGCCGACATCGCCCGCTTCGCGCGTGGCATGGAGTTTCCGATCATCCCGTGCAACCTGTGCGGTTCGCAGGAGAACATGCAAAGGAAGAAAATCCGCGAGATGATGGCCGACTGGGACCGCCGCTACCCGGGGCGCACCGAGGCGGTGTTCACCGCGCTGCAGAACGTCGTCCCGTCGCATCTGGCTGACAACAATCTGTTCGACTTCCGCGGGCTGAAGCTCGGCGACGCGGTGGACGAGGGCGACACCGCCTTCGACGGCCCGCAGTTCGGCGTCGAGCTGAGCTTGCCGGAGCCGTTTCCGATTCCGGTGGCAATGTCCGAAAGCGCCGGCTAGGCTGCATGAAGACCGGTTAAGTGACTGAATCTTGATAGAATCGCCGGGCTGTGCCGGCGGTCGGTACGACGAGGGGATGACTGGATGAGTGGCAAGGAGCGGGAGCTTTCTATCCTGTTCGCGGACGTTTCCGGCAGTACGCGTCTGTACGAGAAACTGGGCGACACCGAGGCGTTGCATGCCGTCGACCGCTGCATCAAGCGCATGGAGCGCTCGGTCGAAGGCTTCCGCGGCCGCATCGTGAAGACGATCGGTGACGAGGTGATGGCGGTGTTCGAATCGGCCGAGGACGCCTTCCACGCTGCCAGCGACATGCAGCAGCGGGTCACCGACCTGCCGCCGGTGTCCGGCGTCAAGCTGGCGATCCGGCTCGGCTTCCAGCACGGTCCGGTGATCGAGGAGAAGGGCGACTACTTCGGCGACACCGTGAACACCGCCGCCCGCCTCGCCGGGCTGGCCAAGGCCGGCCAGGCGCTGACCAGCGGCGAGACGGTGGCGCGCCTGCCCGAGCTGCTGCAGCTGTCGACGCGCGACCTCGAGCAGATGTCGGTGAAGGGCAAGGTGGAGGGCCTGCACGTGTTCGAGGTGTTGTGGCACGACGGCGACGAGCTGACGACGCTGGCGCCATCGCTCCGCGACAGCGCCAAGGGTGGCGGCCCGCGCCTGTGCCTGCGCTATGCCGGCCAGGTGATCGTTCTCGACGACAAGAACGCCAGCCTCTCGCTCGGCCGCGATGCCGGCTGCGAGCTGGTCATCCGCGACCGGCGCGCGTCGCGCAACCACGGCAAGATCGAGCGGCGCGGCGAGAAGTTCGTGCTGACCGACGTGTCGACCAACGGCACCTATGTCACCTTTGCCGGCGAGCCGGAGTTCTTCCTGCGCCGCGAGGAATTGGTGCTGCGCGGCAGTGGCCGGATTTCCTTCGCCGCGTCGGCGGCCAGCGACGGCGCCGACATCGCCGAGTTCGAGCACCTCTGAGGATTGCGCTGCCCAGGCGGGCGGCCGGGAGCGATCCCCGCCGCCCGCTGCGCTTGTGCGGGTCAGATCGCCAGCTTCCGCAGCGTTTCCGGATTCTTCACGATCGCCTTGCGCCGTGCTTCCGGCGCGTCGTAGAGCGCCGCCGGCGGCAGCGTGTCGAGGCGCGCCAGCGTCGCCGCGTCGGCGCAGCCGGGGTCGAGCGCGAGGCCGACCTCGCCGCCGTTGCCGGTGGCGGCGAAGCAGCGGCGGCCGAGCTTGGCGTTGAGCGGCTGCACGATGGTCGTCGCCACCTGGTCGGCGAGGTTGCCGCTGCCGGCCAGCTGCACGTCGAGCAGCTGGTCGCCGGCGGGCTTCAGGTCGAGCACGTTGAGCAGGCCGCTGATCTCGCGCTGCAGCTGCGCCGCCGTCTCCTTGCCGACGCCGGCGAGGCGCAGGCGGACGGTTTGCCCGACGAAGCGGAAGTGCGACAGGAAGAAGCCCTTCGAGAACTCGTCGCCGACCAGCTTGCCGATGTCGCGCAGCGCCTGGTCCTCGGTCGCCCAGCTCATCTGCTCGGGAATCTGCGTGTTGAAGTAGATTTCCTCGCCGCTCGCCTTGTCCACCGCTTTCACCGTCCACGACGTGAGCACCGTCTTCTCGACGGTGATCCCGGACGCGGCGAGCTTGGCCGACAGCTTCTTGAACCTGGCCTCGCCGCTGACGGCGAAGTCGGCGTCCTTCTGTCCCTCGTCGCTCCAGGTGCGGAAGCCGAAGGACTGGATGCGTTCCTTGAGCAGGTTCTCGGCGACCGGCGACCGCGCCGTGGCACCGTCCTCGCTGCGCGTGGTGATCGCCACCGAGATCTTCGGGTCGCCGTTGTTGCGGATGAACTCGACGCGCTCGTCGCGCGACATCTGGTTCAGCGACTTCTGCACCTCGCGCACGTTCACGCGGGCGCGCGTGGTCACCGAGGCGATGCCGTCCTTGCCGGTCTGCGGCGGGTCCTCCTGGATCACCGCGGCGATGAAGTCGCCGCTACGCGGCAGCAACTTGCTGCGCAGCAGTTCGTAGTGGTCGGCCAGCGACTGCTTCTGCACGTACAGCGAGAGCGCCTTCTCGACCAGGCGGCGGCGCGCGTCCTCGCGCAGCTCGGTCTTGAGCAGGCCGGGGTCGGCGGCGAAGCGCGGGTCGCTGGCGTCGGCGTAGCCGACGGCGGTGATCACCATGTCGTTGGTCGTCGCCGCGGCCGGCACCGCGGCCGGCGCGGCGGGGGCCACCGGCGCGGCGCTGCTGGCGACGGCGGGCGCCGCTGGTGCCGGGGACTTGCCGAGCAGCAGCCAGGCACCGGTGCCGAGGCCGACTGCGGCGAGGCCGCCGGCGATGGCCAGCGCGAGCGCCGGCGAGCGCTTTCCGGCAGCGGCGACGGGGGCTGGGGCCGGCGCCGCCGGGCGGGCCGGGGCGGCAGCCGCCGGTTGCGGCCGGGCGGCGAGCGTAGCCTCGGCCGAGACGGCCAGGGTCGCTTCGCCGTCGCTGCCGACCAGGGTCGCGTCGCTGTCGGCGGCGGCCCGGGCACCGACCGTGCGCAGCGCGGCGATGAAGGCCTCGGCGTCCTGGAAGCGTTCGTCCGGGCGCTTCGCCAGCGCCTTCTTCACCACCGCGTCGAAGGCCGGCGGCACCTGCACGTTCAGCTCGGACGGGGCGACCGGGTCCTCCTTCAGCACCTTGTGCATGATCGTCGTCAGCTGGCCGGTGAACGGTTTTTCGCCGGTCAGGAACTGGTACAGGATGACGCCGGCGGAGAACAGGTCGGAGCGGCCGTCGACGGTCTGCCCCATGAACTGCTCCGGCGACATGTAGGCCGGCGTGCCGAGCACCGAACCGGCCTGCGTCAGGTTCGACGATTCGAGGCGGGCGATGCCGAAATCGCCGACCTTGACGCGGCCGTCGGCGAGCAGGAAGACGTTGGCCGGCTTGATGTCGCGGTGCACGATGCCGTTTGCGTGGGCGTGGCCGATCGCGTCGAGCAGCTGGCACATCAGGCGCACGACGTCCGGCAGCGGCAGGCGCTCGTTCTTGTCGAAGATGTCCTTCAGCTCGCGGCCTTCGACGAACTCCATCGCGATGAAGGCGGTGCCCGCGTCGTAGACGGCAACGACGCCGGGGTGGTTGAGGCGGCCGGCGGCCTGCGCCTCGCGCTTGAAGCGCGACAGCAGTTCGCCGGCCTCGCTGCTTTCGAGCTGGTCGCGGCGGACCGTCTTCAGCGCGACGCGGCGGCCGATGCCGGCGTCCCAGCCCTCGTAGACGACGCCCATCGCGCCGCGCCCCAGTTCCCTGCGGATCTCGTACTTGCCCAGCTGCTGCGGTAGGCCTGCCATGGCGTCGTTCCTTCCCGTCGATGGCGACGGATCACTTGTGCTTGCTGTCGATTTCCCAGACCGTCTTCTGCACCAGGCGCTGCACCAGCGAATCGAGCGTCAGCCCGCCGGCGGCGCCGGAGGAGAGGCCGAGCACCGAGTTCGACTTGGCGCCGAGCTCCATCTTCTCCTCGGCGTAGCCGGTCGCCACCTGCTCGGTGGTGTTGGCGTCGATGATCTTGTAGCGCATGCCGATGATCCAGACGCCGGTCGATTCGCCGGTCTGCACCGAGCTGGCGACGACGTTGCCGGCGGCGCCGCCGCTGCCGCGGCCGAAGATGCCGATCAGCGCACCGACGGCGCGGCCGTCGAAGCCGGACTCGGCCTGCGCGACCTGCTCGGCCTTGAGCACGTCGAACTTGACGACCCACTTGGTCGTCTTGAACTTGCCCTTCTGCAGGATCTTGCGCGCCGCCTGCGGGTCGCCCATCGTGTAGGCGAGCTGGAATTCGTTGAGCAGCGGGCCGAGGTCCGCGCGTTCGAGGATCTTGAAGTTGGCCTTGCCCAGTTCGAGCTCGGCATAGTCGGCGATGTTGTTCGGGCCGAACTTCTGCGTGAAGGTGGCGTTGTTGCTCTTCACCTCGCCGGGAATGACCACCAGCGCCGGGCCGGGCTTGCCGGCGTTGGCGTACTCGACCGGCTTGTACATCGCCTTGTCCGCCATCTGGTTGGCGGTTTCCGAGGTGCCGCTGCCGGCCGTCGGCGACGGGCTCTCGAAGGTCGGTTGGGCGACGGCGGTGCCGGCGAGCAGGCCGGCGGCAAGCAGGGGAACGAAGCGTTTCATCGGAGTCTCCTCGTGTGGCTTAGCGGCCCTTGCCCTTCGCGGCCGGGGCGGCATGCCGGCAATAATCGTTGACCAGGCGGGCGACGACGCCGTCGGCCTGCTCGTTCACCAGCGTCAGCGCCATACCCAGCGTGTCGCTGCCGGAATACGAGTCGGCGCTGGCGGAGGCGTCGGAAATCGTCCGCCCGTCGGCGGCAGTCAGCGTGAAGCCCATGCTCACGTAGACCTCGGGGATGCGCAGCACCGGATTGACCGCCGACCGGCTGGAGATGAGGCCGCGCAGAATGAAGTCGGCGCCCATCTTCTTCGAGGCGTTGATCGCCGCGTCCGGATCGTTGCGGAAATAGGCGTCGATTTCCGCCTGCGCGATCTGGGCGGTGATTTCTTCCTGAGTATAGGTATTGAAGCCGAATTTCTTCAGCCGCTTGTTGATCGCCTGGAAGTGCGGTCCGTAGGTGCCCTGGTGGGCGTCGGTGCCGCGCGCGCTGCGCTGGCCGACGACGACCATCACCTTGCGGTTCTTCAGCGAATCGCGGCAGGCGGCGGAGACGGCGGGGGCGCCGCCCTGCTTCGCGCCGTCGGCCGCTTTCTGCCTTTCCTCGTCCTCGGAGAAGCTGAAGGCGGCCAGCGCCGGCGGCGTCAGTGCCGCCAGCAGCAGGGAAAGGACGAGCCGGGAAGCCGATGCGCGCATGGAAATGGTCCGCAGGTGACGGAGGGCCGGGTGATTCTGTCAAAAAAAATGCCGGCTCACAATCAAGCCGGCATTTTTCCGCCCGGGGATTCCGGCGATTACTTGGTGGCGGCCGGCGCGTCGGCTTCGCACTTCTTCATGAAGCTGGTCTTGGCGGCGCCGGCCAGCTTCTTGTCGGCGGCCTGGGCGGCGCAACCCGAGTCGGCGGCGTGGCCGCCGGACAGGCATTGCTTCATGAAGGCCTTGCGCTCGTCGCCGGTCTTGCCGGCGGCCTGCGCGTTGCAGTCCTTCATCTTGGCCTGCTGTGCCTTCTGCGCGGCGGACGGTTCCTTCTTCGGCGCGTCGGCCTTCTTCTCTTCGGCGAAAGCGGTGCCGGCGGCGAGGGCGAGCGAAACCAGGGCGATTGCGAGTTTCATCGGTATTTCCTCCTGAGTGGGGGTGGTACGGCCGGAGGATTATAGGCGCAATTCAAATGTCATCGTCAAGCAGCGCGCGCTGCTGGCGGTTGACGAATTCCTGCATGCTGTCGATGCCGCGCAGCTGGAGGATGGTGTTGCGCACCGCGGCCTCCAGCAGCACCGCCAGGTTGCGGCCGGCGGCGACCGGCACGATCACCTTGCGGATCGGCACGCCGAGGATTTCCTGCGTCTGCGCGTCGAGCGGCAGGCGCGGCGCGTCGACGCCGGCGAGCGGTTTCTGCAGGTGCACGATCAGCTTCAGCTTCATCTTCCGCCGCGACGCGGTCTCGCCGAAGATGGTGCGGATGTTCAGGAGGCCGAGGCCGCGCACTTCCAGGTAGTCGCGCAGCATGCCCGGGCAGCGGCCCTCGATCGTCGTCGGCGCCAGCCGGGCGAGCTCGACGACGTCGTCGGCGACCAGGCCGTGGCCGCGCGAGATCAGCTCGAGCGCGAGTTCCGACTTGCCGACGCCGGAGTCGCCGGTGATCAGCACGCCCATGCCGAGGACGTCCATGAACACGCCGTGGATCGAGGTGGTGTCGGCCAGCCGGCGGGCGAGGTAGATGCGCAGCAGGTCGATCACCGCCGAGCACGGCTTGGGGCTGGTGAACAGCGGCGTGCCGCTGTCCTCGCAGGCCTCCTGCACGATCGGCAGGACTTCCAGGCCGTCGGCGCAGATGATGCCCGGCGGGTTGTCGGCGATCAGCTCGGAGATCTGCGTCGTGAGGCGCTTCGGGCTGACGCGGTTGGCCCAGTCGTATTCGGCCTGGCCGATCACCTGCAGGCGCTCGGAATGGATCAGGTTGAGGTGGCCGACGATGTCGGCGCCGTAGTTGCCGGATTCCTTCAGCTCGAGCTGGCGGTCGGTGCCGATCGCGGCGATCCAGTTCAGCTGCAGCGTCTCGCGGTGGTCCTCGTAGAGCTGGGCGATGCTGAACTGGCGCATGGCGGGAATCTCAGCTGACGAACAACCGGCGGGCGGCTTCGGCGTCGGGGGCGGCCAGCAGCGCGTCGCGGAACTCGCGGTCGGAGAAGCGCTGGGCGAGCTCGGAAAGAATCTGCAGGTGCAGTTCGTTGGCCTGCTCCGGAACGAGCAGCACGAACAGCAGCGACACCGGCTTGCCGTCCGGCGAATCGAAGGGCACCGGCGTGGTCAGGCGCAGGAAGGCGCCGCGGGCGTCCTTCAGCCCCTTGATGCGGCCGTGCGGGATGGCGACGCCCTGGCCGAGTCCGGTCGAGCCGAGCTTTTCGCGCGCGAACAGGCTGTCGAAGACGGTCGCCCGGGCGATGCCGTGGTGGTTCTCGAAAATCAGGCCGGCCTGCTCGAAGACCCGTTTCTTGCTGCCGGCATCGAGGTCGAGAAGGATGTTCTCGACGGGCAGGAGGTTGGCGATGAGGCTCATGCTGCGGGAGAGCTTTCAGGCGGCGGGAAGGAAGGTTGCGGGAGGGCCGTCGCGGGGAGCGGATTTCCGGCGACGGCCGCGAAGCGTCGATTATCTCATTCGGCCAGCGTGCGGGCGGCTGCCTTGTCGCTGCGATGATGATCCTGGACCTTCTGCTTGTACTTCTGGACCTGGCGGTCGAGCTTGTCGACCAGGATGTCGATCGCTGCGTACAGGTCGCCGTCGTCGGCCTCGACGAAGATGTCCTTGCCACGGACGTGCACCGTGACTTCGGCCTTCTGCTTCAGCTTCTCCACGGTGAGGATCACGTTCACGTCGATCACGTGGTCGAAGTGGCGCGTGACGCGCTCGAGTTTGCCCGTCACATAGTCGCGGATCGCCGGCGTCACTTCGAGGTGGTGTCCACTGATCTGCAGGTTCATGGTGAGACTCCTTTCACAGGCTCTTGCGTAGATTGACCGGCGGGATGTTCAGCGCTTCACGATATTTTGCAATCGTTCGTCGCGCCACGACAATCCCCTGCTGGCCAAGGATTTCCGCTATCTGGCTGTCAGATAGCGGTTTTTTCGCATCTTCGGCACCCACCAGCTGCTTGATCAGCGCACGGATCGCGGTGGCCGAGCAGGCGCCGCCGGTATCGGTGGCGACATGGCTGCCGAAGAAGTATTTCAGTTCGAAGATGCCGCGCGGGGTGGCCATGTATTTCTGCGTCGTTACCCGCGATACGGTCGATTCGTGCAGGCCGAGGATGTCGGCAATCTCGCGCAGCACCAGCGGCCGCATCGCTACCTCGCCATGTTCGAAGAACTGGCGCTGGCGGTCAACGATCGTCTGCGACACGCGCTGGATGGTGTCGAAGCGCTGCTGCACGTTCTTGATCAGCCAGCGCGCTTCCTGCAGCTGGCCGGAGAGTCCCGAGCCGCGCTGGCCGGCGAGCACCTCGGCGTAGAGGCGGTTGATGCGCAGGCGCGGGTAGGCGTCGGGGTTGATGCTCGCCCGCCACTGGTTGCGCACCTTCTTCACGATCACGTCGGGGATGATGTAGCGTGCGTCGAGCGGCGCGAACTGGGCGCCGGGGCGCGGGTTGAGGCCCTTGATCAGTGCGTGCGCGGCGCGCAGCAGGTCGTCGTCGCAGCCGGCCAGCTTCTTGATGCGGGCGAAGTCGCGGGCGGCGAGCAATTCCAGATGCTGGCGGACGATGACCAGCGCCAGGTCGCGCACGGGATCGGCGGGGAGCGCCGTCAGCTGCAGCGACAGGCATTCCTGCGCGTTGCGCGCGCCGACGCCGGTCGGGTCGAAGTGCTGCAGGTGCTTCAGCGCGATCTGCAGTTCCTCGGGCTCGATCTCCAGTTCGGGCGGCATGATCTCGGCCAGTTCGTCGAGCGTCTGCGACAGGTAGCCGTCCTCGTCGAGGGCCTCGATCAGCACGCGCACCAGCATGCGGTCGCGGTCGGGCAGCGGCGTCAGGCCGAGCTGCCAGATCAGGTGGTCGGAGAGCGAGGTGGTCGCCGCCTGGATGTCCTGGTAATCGCCGTCCTCGTCGCTGCCGCCGCTGCCGGACGAGCCGGTTCCCGGACTGCCGTCGCCGGGCCAGCCTTCGTCGTCGGTGTTCGGGCGAACCTCGTCGCTGCTGCCGGCCTCGCCTTCGCCGCCGGCCTCAGCGGCCGGCTCGCGTTCGCTGGTGCTGCTCGACGACGGTGCCGGGACGAAATTGTCCTCATCCTCTCGCTCGAGCAGCGGGTTCTCGAGCAGGAACTTTTCCAGCTCCTGATTGAGCTCAAGCGTCGACAGCTGCAGCAGCCGGATCGACTGCTGCAGTTGCGGGGTCAACGCAAGGTGCTGCGAGAGCTTGAGCTGGAGAGCGGGTCTCATGCGCGGCGCGGGACGGCCGGAGTTGCTGTTTCTGTTTTCGGATCAGAGGCGGAAGTTCTCGCCCAGATAGACTTTTCGGACGTCTTCATTATAGATGATTTCGTCCGGGTGGCCCGAAGCAAGTACCGAGCCTTCGTTGATGATGTAGGCCCGGTCGCAGATGCCCAGCGTCTCGCGCACGTTGTGGTCGGTGATCAGCACGCCGATGTTGCGTTCCTTCAGGAAGCGGATGATCTTCTGGATTTCCAGCACGGCGATCGGGTCGACGCCGGCGAAGGGCTCGTCGAGCAGGATGAAGCGCGGCTGCGTCGCCAGCGCGCGGGCGATCTCGACGCGGCGGCGCTCGCCGCCGGACAGCGAGGCGGCCGAGTTGTTGCGGATGTGCGTGATGTGCAGTTCTTCGAGCAGGTCCTCCAGCCGGCGCAGGATTTCTTCCTTGGGCAGGTCCTGCAGCTCAAGCACGGCCTGGATGTTCTCGGTGACGCTCAGCTTGCGGAACACCGAGGCCTCCTGCGGCAGGTAGGAGACGCCCATCTGCGCGCGGCGGTGGATCGGGAGATGGGTGATCTTGGTGTCGTCGATGTAGACGTCGCCGCCGTCGGAAGCGACCAGGCCGACGATCATGTAGAAGGTGGTGGTCTTGCCGGCGCCGTTCGGGCCGAGCAGGCCGACCACCTCGCCGCTGCCGACCTCGAAGGAGACGTCGTGCACGACGGTGCGCTTCTTGTAGCGCTTGTTCAGGTTGTGGGCGCTGAGCTTGCTCTTCGGCTGGTCCGGCATGGCTATTCTTCTTCCTGTTCGTTGCCTTCGCCGCGCAGCACGCGGCGGATCACGCCGCCGGCGAATCCCCGGTGCATCAGGTAGCGGGTCTGCTTGGCCCGCTCGGCGGCATCAGCCGGGAGTGTACCGAACTTCCGCCGCCAAATCGCCTGCGCGCGCGCCAGCTCGTCGCCGGCGGCGGCCAGCGCCTCGTCGGCGACTTCGCCGGCGACGCCCTGCTGCTTCAGCTCCTGCGCCAGCCGGGCATTGCCGTAGCGGGCGCTGCGGCCGGCGACGCGCATCTCGGCGTAGCGCGCGTCGGACAGCAGGCGGCGCCCGGCCAGCTCGTCGAGCAGCGCGTCGAGGGCTTCCTCGGATTCGGCGTGCGGCGCCAGCTTCTTCCTGAGCTCGGCGCGCGCATGGTCTCGCCGCGCCAGCAGGCGCAGCGCGCGCTGGCGCAGCTCGTCCATCGCTCAGGCCTCGGCGGCCTCCAGCGGGCGCGGCGAGGCGACGCCGACGGCTTCGCGGACGCGGGCTTCGATTTCCTGCGCGATCGCCGGGTTGGCCTTCAGGAATTCGCGCGCGTTGTCCTTGCCCTGGCCGATCTTCTCGCCCTTGTAGGCATACCAGGCGCCGGACTTGTCGACCAGCTTGTGGGCGACGCCGAGCTCGATGATCTCGCCCTCGCGTGAGGTGCCCTCGCCGTAGAGGATGTCGAAGATCGCCTCCTTGAACGGCGGCGAGACCTTGTTCTTGACCACCTTGACCTTGGTTTCGTTGCCGATCACCTCGTCGCCCTTCTTGATCGAGCCGATGCGGCGGATGTCGAGGCGCACCGAGGCGTAGAACTTGAGCGCGTTGCCGCCGGTGGTGGTCTCCGGCGAGCCGAACATGACGCCGATCTTCATCCGGATCTGGTTGATGAAGATCACCAGCGTGTTCGTCTTCTTGATGTTGGCGGTGAGCTTGCGCAGCGCCTGGCTCATCAGGCGGGCGTGCAGGCCGACCATCTGGTCGCCCATCTCGCCCTCGATCTCGGCGCGCGGGGTGAGCGCGGCGACCGAGTCGATGACGATCACGTCGACGCCGCCCGAGCGGACCAGCATGTCGGCGATTTCCAGCGCCTGCTCGCCGGTGTCCGGCTGCGAGATCAGCAGGTCGTTCAGGTTCACGCCGAGCTTCTGCGCGTAGGACGGGTCGAGCGCGTGCTCGGCGTCGATGAAGGCGGCGGTGCCGCCCATCTTCTGCATTTCGGCGACGACCTGCAGCGTCAGCGTCGTCTTGCCCGACGATTCCGGGCCGTAGATCTCGACGACGCGGCCGCGCGGCAGGCCGCCGATGCCGAGCGCGATGTCGAGGCCGAGCGAGCCGGTGGAGACGACCTGGATGTCGTGCTCGACGCTGCCCTCGCCCATCTTCATGATCGAGCCCTTGCCGAACTGCTTCTCGATTTGCGCCAGTGCGGCGGCCAGTGCCTTTGCCTTGTTGTCGTCCATTTCTCGTCCTTGTCAGAGGTTGCGCGGATTATCGCACGGCGCCGAAACGCCCCCATGCAGCGCTTACTGTGATTGCATACAGTGTAAGTATATACAGTATTTCGTGCTTGTCGAGCGCTTCAGGCACGCATCGGCGCGAAGCGTGCCAGCAGGCCGCGCAGCGCATGCGCGACCGAAGCGCGGCGCACTGCTGCGCGGTCGCCGGGGAAGTGGCAGGTCTCGCTGGCGGTCAGATCGTCCGGTCCGGCCCAGGCGAAGCACACGGTGCCGACCGGCTTTTCCGGCGAGCCGCCGCTGGGACCGGCGACGCCGGAGATGGCGAGCGCCCACTGCGCCCGGCTGTGCCGCAGCGCGCCCTGGGCCATTTCGATCGCCGCCGGTTCGCTGACCGCGCCATGGCGGACCAGCGTCTTCCGGCTCACCCCGAGCATGTCGACCTTGGCCTCGTTCGAGTAGGTGACGAAGCCGCGATCGAACCAGGCCGAGCTGCCGGCGATGGTCGTCACGCACTGCGACACCCAGCCGCCGGTGCAGGATTCGGCGGTGGCGAGGACTTCGCCGCGCTCCAGCAGGCGGGCACCGACGGCGGCGGCGAGGCGGTCGAGTTCTCCGTCCATCAGGTCAGGATGAACTTCAGCAGCGCCAGGCACAGCACGGTGTAGGCGGCGGCGAAGACGTCGTCGGTCATGACGCCGAAGCCGTTCTTGATGCGGTCGAAATTGCACGCCGGCGGCGGCTTGACGATGTCGAAGAAGCGGAACAGGAAGAAGGCGACGATCCACCACAGCCAGCCTGCCGGTGCCAGGAAGAGGACGAACCAGAAGGGCACCACCTCGTCCCAGACGATGCTGCCGTGGTCGGCCTCGCCCAGCGCCTTGCCGGTGGTGTTGCAGGCGACGATGCCGAACAGGTAGCAGGTGACGAGGAACAGCGCGAAGCCGAGGTCGTCGAACCACGGCCGGAGCAGCGGGTACGAAAAGAGCGCGAAGAGCGTGCCGATGGTGCCCGGCGCCCATGGCGAGAGGCCGCTGCCGAAGCCGCAGGCGATCAGGTGCGCCGGGTGGCGGAACAGGAAGGACGGCGGCGGCGGCGTCGATTTCTTAAGCAAAGTGATCGAATCCCTTGTGGGTGACGGGCAGCGGCTGGCCGTCGGCGTCGAGCAGGCGGACATCGGCGACCGGTCGCTCGCCGCTGGCGACGGTACGGCCGATGCGCCACAGCGGCAGGTCGAGTTCGGCGGCGAGCATCACCACCCGCTGGCGGGCGGCGGGCGGCGTCGTGAAGCACAGTTCGTAGTCGTCGCCGCCGGCGAGCTGGCATTCGCGGGCGAGCTTCGGCTCGGCAGCGGGCGGCAGCAGCGGGAACTGGCCTTCGTACAGGTCGGCGGCGAGGCCGGAGCGCTCGAGGATGTGGCCGAGGTCGGCGACGAGACCATCGGAGACGTCGATCGCGGCGCTCGCCAGGCCGCGCAGCTTCAGTCCCAGCTCGATGCGCGGCAGCGGCCGCTGCAGCGCCGCGACGCAGCGTTGCACCAGCGCCGCGGGCAGCGTCGTCCGGCCCTGCAGGTGGGCCAGCCCGAGGGCGGCGAGGCCCGGCTGGCCGGAGACCCAGACGTCGTCGTCGGCCTGTGCACCGTCGCGGCGCAGCGCGGCGCCGGCCGGCAGCTCGCCGATCGCGGTGACGCACAGGTTGCGCGGGCCGCGCGTCGTGTCGCCGCCGATCACGTCGGCGCCGTAGCGTTGGGCGCAGCTGAAGAAGCCGCCGGCAAAGGCGGCGATCCAGGCATCGTCGGCCGCCGGCAGCGCGCCGGCGAGCAGCACCCAGCGCGGCGCGGCGCCCATCGCGGCGAGATCGGAGAGGTTGACCGCCAGCGTCTTCCAGCCGAGCTGGCCGGGGTCGGTGCCGGGCAGGAAGTGCGTGCCCTCGACCAGCATGTCGGTGGTGATCGCCAGCTCCATCCCCGGCGCAGGGCGGACCAGTGCGCAGTCGTCGCCCGGGCCGAGCACCGCCGACGGCGTGGCGCGCGTGAAATGGCGTGCGATCAGCTCAAACTCGGAGGGCACGTCGGCGCTTGCTTATTTGCCGCGCTGGCGGGCTTCGACCTCGACCGGGCGCAGTTTCGCCGCCAGCTTGTCGAGCACGCCGTTCACGTACTTGTGGCCGTCGGTGCCGCCGTAGGACTTGGCCAGCTCGATCGCCTCGTTGATCACCACGCGGTAGGGCGTTTCCGGGTGCGCCTGCAGTTCGTAGGCGCCGACCATCAGGATGCAGGCCTCGATCGGCGACAGCTCGTCGAACTTGCGGTCGAGGTAGGGTTGCAGCGCCTCGCGCAACGGCTCCTGCAGCTTCAGCGAGCCGCGCAGCAGGCCGAGGAAGAAGTTGCGGTCGGCCTTGTCGAAGCCGGCGACGTCCTGCAGGTGCGCTTCGATCGCCGCTTCGTCGGCACCGCCGACGCGCCACTGGTAGAGGCCCTGCAGCGCGAACTCGCGGGCGCGGCGGCGCGGCGACTTGCTGGTGCCGGCACTCTTGCCGCTGGCGCCTTTGTGCTTGGCGGCGCCTTTTTCGTTGTTTTCGCTCATGTTCACTCCGTCAGTGCGCGCAGCAGGTTGGCCATCTCGACCGCTGCCTGGGCGCAGTCGGCGCCCTTCTGCTGCATGCGGGCGAGCGCCTGGTCGTCGTTCTCGCAGGTGAGGATGCCGTTGGCGACCGGGATGCCGGTGTCGAGCTGCACCTCCATTACCGCGCGGCAGGAATCGTTGGACACCACCTCGAAGTGGTAGGTCTCGCCGCGGATCACCGCGCCGAGCGCGACCAGCGCGTCGAAGGTGCCGCTCTGCGCCATCGTCTGCAGCACCAGCGGGATTTCCAGCGCGCCGGGAACGGTGGCGATGGTGATGTCGGACGGGGCGACGCCGAGCTTCTTCAGTTCGGCAGTGCACGAGGAGAGCAGCCCCTCGCAGATGTCGAGGTTGAAGCGGGCCATCACCACGCCGACGCGGAGGCCGGCGCCGTTGAGATTCTGGGCGAGTTCGTAGATGTCGTCGTAGCGGGGCATGTCAGAGTTCCGAGGGAGAGGCGGCGTAGCCGGTGACTTCGAGGTCGAAGCCGGTCATCGACGGCATCTTGCGCGGGCTGGCCAAGAGTTTCATGCGGCCGACGCCGAGGTTCTTGAGGATCTGCGCGCCGATGCCGTAGATGCGCGGATCCCATTTGACGGTGGGGCGGCCGGCATCGGGCTCGGCGGTCAGCCGCGCGAGCAGGTCGGCGCCGGTTTCCGGCCGGTGCAGCAGCACGATCACGCCGTGGCCGTGCCTGGCCAGCGCCTCCTGCGCCTGGTCGAGGGTGAACGCGACGCGGCGGCTGCCGGGGTCGAGGAAGTCGAGCACCGACAGCGGCTCGTGCACGCGCACCAGCGTCTCGACGTCGGCGCGGATCTCGCCCTTGGTCAACGCCAGGTGCGTGGTGCCGCCGACGCGGTCGGCGAAGGCGTGCAGCATGAACTCGCCGTGCGCGGTGGCGACCGGCTTGGAAACGACGCGCTCGACCAGCGTTTCCGACTTGGCGCGGTAGTGGATCAGGTCGGCGATGGTGCCGATCTTCAGGCCGTGCTGGCGGCCGAAGGCGATCAGCTCGGGCAGCCGGGCCATCGTGCCGTCGTCGTTCATGATCTCGCAGATCACCGCCGCCGGCTCGTGCCCGGTCAGCGCAGCGAGGTCGCAGCCGGCCTCGGTGTGGCCGGCGCGCACCAGCACGCCGCCGTTCTGCGCCATCAGCGGGAAGATGTGGCCGGGCTGGACGATGTCGTGCTGCGTCGCGTTCCTCGCCACCGCCGCCTGCACCGTGCGCGCGCGGTCGGCGGCCGAGATGCCGGTGGTGACGCCCTCGGCGGCCTCGATCGAGACGGTGAAGGCGGTGCCGTGCGGCGTCTTGTTGTCGCGCACCATCAGCGGCAGGTTGAGCTGCCGGCAGCGCTGCTCGGAGAGCGTCAGGCAGATCAGCCCGCGGCCCCACTTGGCCATGAAGTTGATCGCTTCGGGCGTGACGTGCTCGGCGGCCATGACGAGGTCGCCTTCGTTTTCGCGGTCTTCCTCGTCGACGAGGATGACCATCTTCCCCGCCTTGATCTCGGCGAGGATGTCCTCGATCGGGGAGATTCCCGCCAGGGTGGGTGCCATGCTGTGCTCCGGTGAACGCGACGGCGTGGTTCGGGCGCGGGTCGCGGAGAGGGTTCGGGGGCTCGCCGTAGCCGGGCCGCTTCGCGGGAAAATGGAGGGAAGCCGGCCGCCGTTGGCTGAACAAGGCGGCATTTTCGCATGTTGGCCGGCTGGTGTGAATCGGCCCGCGGAGCGAGCCTGGCGCGCGCGGCGACGGAAAGCGGCCGCCGGAATGGAGAAGGGCGGCTTGCGCCGCCCTTCTCCCCTGCATCGCTGTCGGTTACTGGAATCGATAGATATATCGGGCGCCGACGAAGTGCGAGGTCTGGTGATCGTCGAAGGTCACGCGCGTGCCGTCGGTATTCACGCCATAGACGAAGGGTGAGCCGTCCGAGAACTGCCAGGTCCAGTCGTCGGTCTTCCAGCGCTCGAAGATGTAGTCGAAGCGTACTTCGGAGACCTTGTCGAGCTTGTATTTCCCGAACAGGCTCAGGCGGGTCAAGCGGTTCTTGATATCCGGGAGAGGCACCGTCGCTGCCAACGCACCGGTGCCGGTTTCCTGCGGATACTCGCTCTTGGTCTTCGACCACTGGTAGTCGGCGCCGATCGAGAAGCGCGAAGTGACCTCGCCGCGGACCCCCAGACCCACGCTGTCGCCGCGCTCGCGCAGGTCGGCGGTCTTGGTGGTGGCGGCTGCCAGGTTCAGGTCGGAGCCGAGGCGGTACTTCGCCTTGGTGTCGTCGTGCGAATACCACGCGGTCAGCGACCATTCGTCCGTCAGCTTGTAGTCGGCGTCGATCGTATAGATCACCGCGGAGCCGTCGATCAGGCCATACGGACGGCGCGCCTTGGTCGAGTAGTCGTCGTTGGCGACGTCAACCGCGAACTGCGTCGAGAACTTTTCCGCCGGCGACCAGTCGAGCGCCAGCCGCCACTTGTCGCGGACGCGGTCGGAAATGTGCATCGGATTGACGAAGTTGCGGGCGTTTGTAGATGCTACGTTCCCCGCAGTAGGAGGGGAAACGTTGTCGATGACGTTGTACGACGAACCGTCGCGATCGCTGCGCGAGTACGACACGGTGCCGTTGATCGTCTCGGACATGCTCTTGCGGCCCTCGAGCCGGTAGGTCGTCTCCTCGACGCGCTTGCGCATCGGAACCGCCCGCTGTCCGTCGTAGCCCTCGTTGCTGAGGCTGCCAAACGGAATGCTGCGCTTCTGGTCCTTGTGGTCCACGCCGGCCGTCACGCTGTAGCCATAGGGCAGGCGGTACGTTCCCTCCAGCTTGCCGGCGAGGGTGCGGTAGTCCTGCGGCGTGACCTTGACCCCGCCCGCCGTGATCACGGCTTGCGGCGTCTTTTCGTCGAGGTCGTCGTAGCGCAGGTTGGCCACCAGCGACAGATCCTTGATCGGCCGCGAGGTCAGCCCCAGCTGCGCGCGCGTGGTGTCGATCCGGCCGTCCAGCGAATACGGAGAGACTGCCGCCGAAAGCCCGGCGATTCTGCGGGTCGGCAGCGTATCGTCCTGTTCGGCGCGGCCGTAGGATGCCTTGAACGTGCCGCGGGTGGTCGGCGTGAACTGGTAGCCGCCCTCGACGTAGACCTGATGCGCGTGATTGTCGAGCGGCAGGGATAGATACGTCGTGTTCGCGACGCCGACGTTCGAGAAGGCGGTCAGCGTGACCAGGTCGTTGTGGTTCGTGTACCAGCTTCCATAATAGCCGGCGCTCAACTGCAGCTTGTCCTTCGCGTAGTCGAGGCGCGCATCGAGTTGGCGGGTGGTGCTGTCGATCGGCTCGGTCATGAAGGAGGCGGCGTTGGTCGTCGTCGTGCGCACCCCCCAGTTCCGCTCGCCGTTCTTCTCCTCGTTCTTGAAGCTGGCGTTGAAGTCCAGGCCCGGCATCAGGTTCTTGAAGAAGCGCACGCCGGTCGCGTCGCGCTTGATCTTGAGGTTCAGGTCGGTTCCCCGTCCGGGCGTCACGTTCGTCAGGCGCTGAACTTCGTCGCTCTTTCCTTGCAGGCCCGAATTGAAGTCCAGCGGATTCTCGCGGACGATCCGGCTGTAATCGAAGCCGATCCCGATATCGCCCTGGCGGCTGTAGTCGATGCTGATATCCCGCGGGTCGAGGCCGAGGTTGCGGCCGACGACGTTCAGCCAGGTACCGTCGGCGTCGTTACGGCGCGCAATGTCAATGTCGACCAGCCCGTAGGCGCCGTTGTCGCGCATGCCGTCGTACGTTCCCTGCTGCGCGCGCTCCGAGGACCAGTTGCCGACGCCGACGGAGATGCTGCTGTCCGGCTTGCTCAGCGCGGCGACTTCCTCGTCGCCCGCCTGGGCGCCGCCGAAGGCGCACAGCATCGCGGTTGCCAGCAGCGTGTGCTGGAATCCCACCTTGTTTTTCTCGTTCATGATTTTCCCCCCGATCAGCGCGTGAACCGTGTGCCGGCCGTAGCGTCTTGCGTGCTGTTGCTGCCATGGATGTTCGTGTGGCAGTTCAGGCAGCCGCGCGCAACCGTTCCGAGAGTGCTGGTACCAATGGCGGCGCGGTTCGCCGGCAAGGCCGCCGACTGGCCGTGGTGGCCGGAGCCGTCGTGGCACGACTGACAAAGGAAGGGCGGGCGAGATTTCAGCAGGTTCGCGGCGGTCGTCCCGTGCGGGTTGTGGCAGATGCCGCAGTCCTCGGTCACCGGCTGGTGGCTGTGCACGAACGGCCCGCGCTTCTCCATGTGGCAGGTGTAGCAGGTGTCGTTGGTCGAGCCGCGGACCATCATCTTCGGGTTGTCGCTATGCACGTCGTGGCACGAGGAGCAGGTCATCTTGCCTTCGATCACCGGGTGGTGCGACGGGCGCGTGGCCTGGTTGCGCTGCTCCTTGTGGCAGGTGAAGCAGACCTCGGTCTGCGTGTCCTTGCCGCGTACCTTGTCGTGGCCGTCGTGGATCTTGTGGCAGGAGGCGCAGGTGACGTCGCGGTTGGCGTGCACGCCGGACTGCCAGTGGATGCGCTTGCCGCCCTGGTGGCAGTTGAGGCACTGCTGGTTGCGTTCTTCCGCGGTGTTCTTCGACTTCTTGCCGAAGGCGACATCCGGCGCCGGGCCCTTGCCGCTGCCGCGTCCGGCTTCCTTCTCGTGCTTGACGCTGTCGCCGTGGCAGTTGGTGCAGCTCGGCGTGCGCTGGTCGGCGCGGGTACCGTGCTTGGTCTTGCCGATCGCCAGCTGTTCCGGTGCATCGGCCTCGTCGTGGCAGCTGGTGCACTTGGCGTCGCCCCTGAGCACCAGATCCTTGGCCGGCGGCTTGGCCTCGCCGCCCTTGGCGTCGGCCGCGACGGCCGGCGCCCCCCCGATCAGCAGCCCGGCACAAAGCCCGACGGCTGCGACAATGACTCGCAGTCTGTTCACGCGATTTCCCTTCCCCTGTTGCTGCTGTTTATCGGATGCCGGTCCGACGCGGCATCCCCCGACTACTTCGGCGAGCGGGTCAGCGCTCGCGGATCCAGGTGATGATGTTCTTGATGTCCTTGTCCTCGGACTTGTCGAGGGCCTTGTGCTCTTCCTCGGTGCCGTCCTCGAGCTTGACCTTCTTGCTCGACGTCATGTGCTCGTACATCTTCGCGTCGGCGTCGGCCTTGTCCTTGTACTTGTCGGCGATCTTCTTGTACGAGGGGCCCTTCTTGGTCTTGTCTTCCGCGTGGCACTTGAAGCAGTCGTGCTTCTTCATGTATTTCTTCGCGGCCGCGTCGTCGGCGGCGGCGAAGGCCGTTGCCGAAAACACCGTGCCCAGCATGGCCGCAGTAATGATTGCAATACGCCCGTTCTTCATCTTCATCACCTTTTTCGGTTCTTGTGCGCCCCGCTTCGACCGGAGCCGCTGGCGGCGAGGCTACGCCGGCGGCAATTTAACGAAGTTGCAAAGGGCTGTAAAGACCTTAGTAAAATTAAGGTTATTATTCGGGTGGCCCGTTTCGCAAACTTTCCGTGGATATCCGTGCCAACACCGCATGCCACGCCGAGATACGCTACACTGGTTTTCAAACAATCTACTAGTCCTTGCCCCAGCGTAAAGCTATGAAAAAATTTAATAACTTGTCCGTTGCAACACGCCTGGTGCTGGTCATCGTGGTCATGCTGGCGCTGGCCTGGTCGGCGATGATCACCTGGGTGGTAAAAGAACAACAGTACGTCGCCCGGCAGCTGTCGAACGACCTTGCGGTCAGCGTCAACCAGCTGACGATGGCGCAGCTGCTGTTCATGAAGGTGACCAAGACGATGGAGAAGCGCCAGCTCTACTACGAGCAGGTGCAGGAATCCCTGGGCGTCAAGCACCTGCGCGTGATCCGCGGCGCGCTGGTGACCGATGAGATGGGCGAGAGCGACGATCCGAACGCCGAGAAGGCCGACGAGCTCGAGCAGCAGTCGATGAAGACGAAGAGCACCGTATCGGCCGTGGTCAAGCGCGACGGCGTCGAGTACCTGAAGATGGTGATCCCCTCGCTGGCGGTGAAGAAATACCTCGGCAAGGACTGCCTCGAGTGTCATTCGGTCAACGAGAACGACACGCTGGGCGCGGTGAGCATGGAAATCAGCCTCGATCGCGTCAATCAGGAGGTGCGCGCGTCGACGCTGAAGGTCGTCGCCGCCGCGGTCGTGCTGACGGTGCTGGTCATCCTGGTGATGACTTTCTACGTGCGCACGTCGGTGGCCAAGCCGATGCGCGGCATGACCGCCAGCCTGCAGGACATCGCGCAGGGCGAAGGCGACCTGACCCGCCGCCTGCCGGTCACTGGCGACGACGAGATCGGCCAGGCCGCGAGCGCCTTCAACAGCATGATGGGCAAGCTGCAGCCGCTGATCGCGTCGATCCGCGATTCGGCGACGCGCGTCGCGACGCAGGCCGGCACGCTGGCCGCCGAATCGTCGCGCCTCGCCGAAACCTCGGCGCGGCAGAGCGACCAGACGGCGACGGTGGCCTCGGCGGTGGACGAGATGGCGGCGAGCGTCGCCGCCGTCGCCAAGAACAGCGAGGAAGTGAAGTCGCTGTCCGAACGCAGTTGTGCCGCGACCGAGCATGGCAACAGCAGCCTGCAGGAACTCGCCGGCCGCCTGCACGAGGTCGAGTCGGCGGTAGCGCAGATCACCGAGCAGGTGCGTGAGTTCCTCGAGCGTACGCAGTCGATCTCGAACATCACGCAGGAAGTGAAGGACATCGCCAACCAGACCAACCTGCTGGCGCTGAATGCGGCGATCGAGGCGGCGCGGGCCGGCGAGGCCGGCCGCGGCTTTGCGGTGGTCGCCGACGAGGTCAGGAAGCTGGCCGAGAAGTCGGGCGATTCGGCGGCCGAGATCGACAGCATCACCACCGCGCTGGCGGCGAGCTCGGGCTCGGTGCAGCAGGCGATCGATACCGGCCTCGCGGTGCTGCAGTCCAGCCGCGCGTCGATGAGCGAGGTCGCCGAGGTGCTCGCCGAGGCCCGTCAGGCCGCCGAGGATGCGGCGCGCGGCATGGTCGCGATCAACGACGCGACCGACGAGCAGAGCAAGACGAGCACGATGATTGCCGGCAACGTCGAGACGATCGCCGCGTTGGCGGAGGAAAGCCGCAGCGCGCTGCAGAAGGCGGCCGACGGTGCGCGGCAGATGGCGGCGCTGGCGCAGGCGCTGCAGAACGACATGAGTCGCTTCAAGTCCTGAGCGCGGCCGTTGCGTCGGCATGAAAAAACCGGGGCCATGCCCCGGTTTTTCTTTGGGTGGCGTCCCTGGCCGTGTCTTAGCGGGCGACCCCTTCGCTCAGCAGCCGCTCGCAGTAGCGCGCGATCAGGTCCACCTCGAGGTTGACCCGGCTGCCCGGTGCCAGCAGGTGCAGCGTCGTGTTCTGCAGCGTGTGCGGAATCAGGTTGATCGTGAAGTCGGTGCCGTTCACCTCGTTGGTGGTCAGGCTGATGCCGTTCACCGTGATCGAGCCCTTCTTCGCGATGTAGCGCGCCAGTGCCTGCGGCGCGCGGATTTCGAGCAGGCGGTTGTCGCCGACCGGGTCGAAGCGCAGCACCTCGCCGACGCCGTCGACGTGGCCGGAGACGAGGTGGCCGCCGAGGCGGTCGGCCAGCCGCAACGCCTTCTCCAGGTTGATCTTGCCCGGCGCGTCGAGGCCGACCGTGCACGACAGCGTTTCCGGCGAGACGTCGACGCGGAAGTGCGCAGCGTCCTTGTCGACGACGGTCAGGCAGACGCCGTTGCAGGCAATCGAGTCGCCGAGCGCGACGTCTTCGAGGCCGAGGGCGCCGGCCTCGATGGTCAGGCGGACGCCGGCTTCGCGGGCGGTGAGGTGCGAGATGCGGCCGACGGCCGCGACGATACCGGAGAACATAGGGCGGAAGGCGTTCGGTGAAGGTCCGAAAATTCTAGCACGCCGCGCCCGCACACACCGGTGCGGGGGCGGGAGTAGAATCGGTTCAGGGAATTCCACCGGGCTGCGCGTGGTGTCGGCGCAGCCTGCCAGCCGCGGCGGCCGGAAGCCGGCGCCGGTCGCGGCTGAGCAACCGATCGATCGTTTGCATCGCAGGGAGAAGAGCATGGCCAGCCTGAGACCCGAAAACATCCGTTCCATCGCCCTCGTCGGCCACGGCGCCGCCGGCAAGACGACGCTCGCCGAGGCGCTGCTCGCGGCGAGCGGCGCCATCGCCGGCAAGGGCAGCGTCGACAAGGGCAGCACCGTCTGCGACGCCGATCCGCTCGAGAAGGAGTTCGGCCACTCGCTCACCAGCGCGCTCGGCAGCTTCGACTGGCAGGGCGTGCGCATCCATTTCGCCGATACCCCGGGCTATCCCGACTTCGCCGGCCAGGCGGTCGGCGCGCTCGCCGCGGTCGATACCGCGCTGGTGGTGATCAATGCGCAGACCGGCATCGAGCTCAGCACCGAGCGCATGATGAAGTGGGCCGGCGAGCGCGGCCTGTGCCGGATGATCGTGATCAACAAGATCGACTGCGACAACCTCGATCTGCCGAAGCTGGTCGGCGAGCTCCGCGAGCGATTCGGCAAGGAATGCATGCTGCTCGACCTGCCGGCGCACGATCGTAACGACGTCGTCGAGGTGCTCGGCCACGACACCGGCGACGCCGATTTCGCGTCGGTCGCCGCAGCGCACCGGGCACTGATCGACCAGATCGTCGAGGAAGACGAGGAGCTGCTCGCGCAGTACCTGGAGGACGGCACCGATCCCAGCCCCGAGGCGCTGCACGCGCCGTTCGAGAAGGCGCTGCGCGCCGGCCACCTGATCCCGATCCTGTTCGTCTCGGCGAAGACCGGCGCCGGCGTGCGCGAGCTGCTCGATGTGCTGGCGAAGCTCGCGCCGAACCCGGCCGAAGGCAATCCGCCGCCGTTCTGGCGTGGCGAAGCCGGCGGCCCGGCGGAAGCCTTCCATGCCGAACCCGACCCGGCAAAGCACGTGCTGGCGCACGTCTTCAAGGTCGTCATCGACCCCTACATGGGCAAGATCGGTGTCTTCCGCGTGCATCAGGGCACAGTGAAAAAGGACCAGCAGCTGTTCGTCGGCGACGGCAAGAAGCCGTTCAAGGTGGCGCACCTGTACCGGCTGCAGGGGGCCGAAACCATCGAGGTGAACGAGCTGTTGCCGGGCGAGATCGGCGCCGTCGCCAAGGTCGAGGAGATCGAATTCGACAGCGTGCTGCACGACTCTCACGACGAGGACCACATCCACCTGAAGGCGCTCGAGTTCCCGCTGCCGATGGCCGGCCTCGCCGTCGAGACGAAGAAGAAGGGTGACGAGCAGCGCCTCTTCGACATCCTCGGCAAGCTGGCGATGGAGGACCCGAGCTTCCAGGTCGAGCGCCACCCGACGACCAACGAGACGGTGATCCGCGGCCTCGGCGACCGGCACCTGAAGGCCAAGCTCGCCAAGATGCTGCAGCAGTACAAGCTCGAGCTCGACACCAAGCCGCCGCGCATCCCCTACCGCGAGACGATCACCGGCAGCGCCGAAACCACCTACCGGCACAAGAAGCAGAGCGGCGGCGCCGGCCAGTTCGGCGAGGTCGCGCTGAAGATCGAGCCGCTCGCGCGCGGCGCCGGCTTCGAGTTCGTCGACATCGTCAAGGGCGGCGCGATACCCGGCACCTTCATGCCGGCGGTCGAGAAGGGCGTGCGCCAGGCGCTGACCGATGGCGTCATCGCCGGCTTCCCGGTCGAGGACGTGCGCGTCACCGTGTTCGACGGCAAGACGCATTCGGTCGACGGCAAGGAAATCGCGTTCTACACCGCCGGCCGCAAGGCGACGATGGAGGTCGTGAAGAATGCGCGGCCGATCGTCCTCGAGCCGATCGTCGACATCGAGATCCTGGCGCCGGAGGCGGCGATCGGCGACCTTACCGGCGACCTCTCCGGCAAGCGCGGCCACGTCACCGGCACCGGCCAGCGCGGCGGCATGACGGCGATCAGCGGCCAGGTGCCGCTCGCCGAGCTCAATGACTACCAGTCGCGGCTGAAGTCGCTGACCGGCGGCCAGGGCAGCTACAGCCTGGCCTTCAGCCACTATGCGCAGGTGCCGCCGAACGTGCAGCAGCAGCTGACCGCGCAGTACCAGGCGCACGACGAGGACGAGTGAGCGCTGCGGCGGCGCGCCGCCTTCCTTCGTCGCCGGCAACGCCGGTGGTATGATTCCGGTATATCGCCGGACACAGGGAGGCCGCCAGGCTTCGCGCCGGCCCCCGCCGGCGCGCCGTCGGGAACGACAACCACGACCAGTAAGGTCCAAGGCATGTACCGGGTCCGGCGCGGCGACACTCCGTTCGAAAGTTTCTTCTTCAAGCTGCCGGATACCTTCCTGCTGGTCTTCGGCGAGGACCTGCGCCTGCACCTGATCAGCGACGCCTGGCTGGCGACGCTCGGCTACGGCGACGGCGCGGCGCCGCCGGAGAACTTCCTCGACCTGCTGCACGCCGACGACCAGCCGGCCGGCCGCGAACGGATCGCGGCGCTCGGTCCCGACAACCCGACGCTGCGCTTCCCGGCGCGCTGCCGCCGGCGCGACGGCTCCTGCCTCGGCGTCGTCTGGAACCTCAGCTTCGATCCCGAGCGGCGCCTCTACTACGCCTCGGCGCACGAGACCGCGGTGCACCTGAACAGCGAGGACGCGCACATCCCCGACGGCTTCGTCGACGGCCTGACCGGCCTGCCCAACCGCCGCCTCTTCCTCGACCGCCTCGAGCACACGCTGCGCCGACGCGAGCGGCGCAAGGAGCTGATGTTCGCCGTGCTCCACTGCGGCATCGACCGCTTCAAGGTGGTCAACCACAGCCTCGGTCACCGCATGGGCGACCTGCTGCTGATGAGCGTCGCCGGCGCGCTGCGCGACGCCGTGCGGCCGACCGACATGGTCGCACGGCTGGCTGGCGACGAATTCGGCATCCTGCTCGAGGACATCCGCGACGTCAGCGCGACGCTGCTGGTCGTCAACCGCATCCAGCAGAAACTGGTGATGCCCTTCCATCTCGACGGCTACGAGGTCTTCGTCACCGTCTCCTTCGGCATTGTCTTCTGCGGCGACACGCAGCGCACGCCCGACGATGTGCTGCGCGACGCCAACCTGTCGATGGTGCAGGCGAAGGCGCACGGTGGCGGCAGCTACGTGCTGTTCGAGCAGCAGCTGCACGACCAGGCGGTGCATCGGCTCGAGCTCGAGCTCGACCTCCGTCACGCCGTCGAGCGCGGCGAGTTCGAGGCCTACTTCCAGCCGATCGTCGCGCTCGCCGACCGCCGCCTGGCGGGCTTCGAGGCGCTGGCGCGCTGGCGCCACCCGAGCAAGGGGCTGATCTCGCCGGTCGAGTTCATCCCGGTCGCCGAGGAGACCGGACTGATCGTCCCGCTCGGCCGCTGGATGCTGCAGGAGGCGTGCCGGCAGGCGCGCGCCTGGCAGCAGCGCTTCGCCGGGCGGCCGCCGCTGTCGGTCAGCGTCAACCTCTCGGCGCGCCAGCTGGCGCATCCCGAGCTGCTCGACGACATCGCCGCCGCGCTCGCCGCGAGCGGGCTGCCGCCGACGCTGCTCAAGCTGGAGATCACCGAGAGCGCGATGATGGGCAACGAGGGGCGGGCGATCGAGGTGCTCGGCCGCCTGCGCGAGATGGGCATCCGTCTGCTGCTCGACGACTTCGGCACCGGCTACTCGTCGCTCAGCTACCTGCACCGCTTGCCGATCGACACGCTCAAGGTGGACCGCTCCTTCGTCACCAACCTGCATGCGAACCCGACCGACCGGCATTTCGTCGAGACCATCGTGCACCTCGCACACCAGCTCGGGCTGGACATCGTCTGCGAGGGCGTCGAGCAGGCGGTGCAGGCGGAGATCCTGGCCGCCATGGGAGTCGAGTTCAGCCAGGGCTTCCTCTATTCGCGCCCGGTCGCCGCGCACGAGGCGGAGATGCTGATCATCACCGGCCTGTAGCCGTCGCGCCTATGACTTTCGGCATATTTGGCGGCGGCCATGCGGCATGGTACGTTCGCGGTTCCCGCCGCTGTCCGCGCTACCGAGCCGAATGATGACCACCGTTGCCGCCGCCGAACTGGAGACGCTGATCAGGCGTTTCGACGTCCCCCCCTGTCCCGCCGTGGTCAGCGAACTGCAGGCCGAACTGCGCAAGGAGAACGGCAGCGCCGGCAAGATCGCCCGCCTGATCAGCCGCGACGTCGGACTCGCCGGTGCGGTGATGCGCCTGGTCAATTCGGCGGCGTTCCGTCCCGGGCGCGAGGTGGCGTCGATCGACGACGCGCTGCGCGTCCTCGGCTTCGGCCGGATTTTCGACCTGGTCGTCGGCGAGCTGCTGAAGAAGTCGCTGAGCAGCGACGGCGGCCTGCGCCTCGACCGCTACTGGGACAGCGCCGCCTGCAGCGCCGAGATCTGCGCCGCGCTGGCCGGCCGCCTGTCCGGCACGACGCGCGAAACCGCCTACTGCTTCGGCCTCTTCCACGACTGCGGCATCCCGCTGCTGCTGCGCCGTTTCCCCGACTACCGGCAGACGCTGCAGGCGGCCAATGCCGAGAGCGGGCTGGCGCTGCTCGCCGTCGAGGAGGCCCGGCATGGCACCAACCATGCCGTCGTCGGCTACCTGCTCGGGCGCACCTGGGGCCTCTCCGAGGTCCTCTGCGAGGCGATCCGCGCCCATCACCACTACGAGGTGCTCGACCCGCAGGCACCCGCGAGCCTCGCCGACGAGGTGTGCACGCTGATCGCGATCAGCGCCGTCGCCGACCACGTCGCCGGCCTGCACCTGCGCACGCGCGAGGAAGGGCAGTGGCTGGCCGCGCGCAGCCGCGTCGGCGCGTTCTTCGGGCTGGCCGACGCCGATCTCGACGACCTGGTCGAGGATCTGCTGCAGGAAGTCCAGCTCGCCGGCGCGGCCTGAGCGGCCGTACCGCCGGCACCGCTCAGCCGGCGCGGGCGAGCGTTTTCAGGAAGGCGTCGGCGTTCTGGAAGCCGACCACGCGCAGGCCGTCGATCTCGCGGCCGCCGCGGTCGAAGAAGATGATCCCGGGCGGCCCGAACAGGTTGAAGCGCTTCAGCAGCGCCTTGTCCTCGTCCGAGTTGGCGGTGACGTCGACCTGCAGCAGCAGCGTGTCGGCGAGCCGCTGCTGCACGCGCGCATCGGAGAACGTGAAGCGCTCCATCTCCTTGCACGAGACGCACCAGTCGGCGTAGAAGTCGAGCATCACGGGCCGGCCGGCGGTGCGCAGGCGCTCGTCGAGTTCGGCGAGCGTCCGCACGCGCGCGAAGGTCAGGTGTTTCGCCTCCGCCGGCGCCGCCGCGCCGCGGAAGTTGCCGAGCGGCTGCAGCGGATCCTTGGCGCCGGACAGCGCGCCGACCAGCATCGCCGCGCCGGCGACCACCATCGCGATGCCGACGCCCTTCCACAGCCGGTGCCAGCCGGTGGCGTGCGCCGGCAGCGGGTCGAGGGCGTGCATGTAGATCGCCGGCACGATCAGCAGCAAGGCCCAGGCCAGCATCTGCACGGCGACCGGGAGCACCGGCGACACCATCCACACGGCGGTGGCGAGCAGCAGTACGCCGAAGGCCTTCTTCACCGCCTCCATCCACGGCCCCGACTTCGGCAGCGCGCTCTTCGCGGTGGCGCCGACGACCAGCAGCGGTGCGCCCATGCCGAGCGCCATCACGAACAGCGCGATCCCGCCGAGCACAGCGTCGCCGGTCTGGCCGATGTAGAGCAGGGCGCCGGCGAGCGGCGCGGCGACGCAGGGACCGACGATCAGCGCCGACAGCGCGCCCATCGCGGTGACGCCGGGCAGCGAGCCGCCCTTGAGGTGCGCCGCCTCCTCCGACATCCTGCTCTGCAGGAAGGTCGGCAGCTGCAGCTCGTAGAAGCCGAACATCGAGAACGACAGCACGACGAAGACCAGTGCGAAGCTGCCGAGCACCCAGGCGTTCTGCAGCGCCGCCGACAGCAGCGTGCCGGTCATGCCGGCGGCGACGCCGGCGGCGGCGTAGGTGACCGCCATGCCCAGCACGTAGGCCAGCGACAGCGCGAAGGCGCGGGCATGCGAGACCTGGTGCCCGGAGCCGACGATGATGCCGGAAAGGATCGGGATCATCGGGAAGACGCAGGGGGTCAAGGACAGCAGCAGGCCGAAGCCGAAGAAGCTGGCGACGATCGCCCAGAAGCCGGCGTCCTTCAGGAGCTGCGCGATCTGCCCGCTCTCGTCGCCGGTGGCGGCGGCGTTCAGCGGCGGTGCCGCCGGTGTCGTCGCCGGGTCGGGCAGCGTCAGGCTCACCGTCTGCACCTGCGGCGGGTAGCAGATGCCGCCGTCGGCGCAGCCCTGCGAGGTGACCTTCAGCGTCAGCGGCAGCGGGCCGGAGCTGTTGCGCTCGACCGGCACGCGGATCACCGCCTCCTTGAAATAGACCTCGACGTCGCCGAACAGGTCGTCCTTCTTCATCTTGCCCGGCGCGTACTGCGCGCTGCCGAGCGCCGTCGATTCCGGCTCGGCCTTGAAGCGGAACTTGTCGCGGTAGAGGTAGTAGCCCTTGGCGATCGCGAAGCGCACCTCGGCGGTCTGGCCGTCCACCGCCTTCGCCGTCGGCTTGAAGGCGACCAGCGGGTCGAGGAATTCCTCGCCGTGCGCGAGCGCGGAAAGGCACAGGAGGAGGGCAAAGAGGGTGCGCAGCATCGTCGGTTTCTTGGGTTCAGTCCGGCCGGGTCTCGTCCGCGAGCCACTGCAGGTAGGCCGGCAGGCCCGCAGCAATTGGAACGGCGACGATCTCCGGAAGTTCATAGGGGTGGCGGGCGCGGATTTCCGCTTCCAGCGCGGCGTAGCGCGCGGCGGTCGTCTTCACCAGCAGCGGCACCTCGTCCGCCTGCTCGACCTGGCCCTGCCAGCGATAGACCGAGCGGCACGGCGCCAGCACGTTGGCGCAGGCGGCCAGGCGCAGTTCGACCAGCGCCGCGGCGAGCGCTTCGGCGCTGGCCGGGTCGGGGCAGTTGGTGAATACGAGGAGGGCGGCGGCGGACATGGGATCGGGCCGGAAAATCCGAATTGTCCTGCCGACGGCCGGCGAGATCAACCGCCCGCTGTCAGGTGCGACGATCGGCCGCGGGGGATATGATGTCCGGAAAGGGGGCGACATGAGCAGACCATGCCGAAACTGAGGCGTCGAGCGCCGGCGTCGGGCGCCACATCCTTCCGGCCGTCCGGGCGCCGCTCGCGGCAGCTGCCGCGCATCCTCGTCCGCATCTATGCGGCGAGCGGCGCGCTGGTGCTGGGGATGGTGCTTGCCACCGTCGCCTTCCACTATTTCGCCGACGGCCGGGCGAGCTGGTCCGACGCCTTCCACATGACGCTGATCACGGTGACCACGGTCGGCTACGGCGAGATCGTGCCGCTCGACAGCTTCGGCATGCGGCTGCTCGCCGGCCTGGTCGCGCTGCTCGGCTTCGGTACGATCACCTTCCTGTTCACCAGCCTCAGCGTTTTCTTCCTCGAAAACGACCTCGACGAAACCCTCAGGAGACGGCGCATGGAAAAGCAGATGCGCAAGCTGCAGGGCCACTACATCGTCTGCGGCTTCGGCCGCGTCGGGCGCAACGTGGCCACCGAACTGATGAACACCAACCGCCATTTCGTCGCCATCGACGTCGAGGAGGCGCGCTTCGCCGACAACCAGGAGCGCTTCCCCGGGCTGCTCTGGCTGCACGGCGACGCCAGCGACGACGACCACCTGCTGGCGGCCAACATCGACGCGGCCAAGGGCGTCTTCGCGGTCACCGGCGACGATTCGCGCAACCTGATGATCGTCATCACCGCCAAGCAGCTGAACCCGGCGCTGCGCGTCGTCGCCCGCTGCCAGGAGGTGCGCAACATCCAGAAGATGAAGAAGGCCGGTGCCGACGCCATCGTCTCGCCCGACTTCACCGGCGGCATGCGCATCGCGTCGGCGATGGTCAGGCCGCAGGTGGTCAACTTCCTGGACGAGATGCTGAAGTCGGAAAACCGGCTGCGCGTCGAGGAGGTGCCGGTGCCGGAGGCGTTTCCCGAGACCGCGCTGGGCGAACTCGAACTGTCCAGTCCGGAGTACGTGCTGCTCGCGGTGCGCGAGGCGCACGACTGGGTGTTCAATCCGGGCGCCGACTATCGCTTGCGCCCGGGGCTGACGTTGATCGCGATGGCCAGTCCGCTCGGCCGGCAGGAACTGGAGCCGCTGCTGGCGGAACTTTCCGCGGGCTGACCGGCCATATAGTGGCCGCCGACCGGATCGGGCGGCGACGAGCGCGGAGATCCGGCGGGCAATCCACAAGAACGAAAGGGTTGCCGCGATGAAGACTTTTTTTCTTCCTGCGATCGGCCTGATGAACCGGCTGCGCTTTACCGGCAAGTTCGCATTGATGCTGCTGGTGCTGTCGCTGTCGATCGGCTTGCTGGTGGTGTCGCTGTACCGTGCCTTGAATGCCACGGTGGTCAGCTCGCAGCACGAACTCGCCGCGATCGTCGTCGTCAAGCCGCTGCTGCAGACAAT
Organism: Azospira restricta; assembly: GCF_016858125.1. Classification (NCBI taxonomy): domain Bacteria; kingdom Pseudomonadati; phylum Pseudomonadota; class Betaproteobacteria; order Rhodocyclales; family Rhodocyclaceae; genus Azospira; species Azospira restricta. The sequence continues at coordinate 567,350 of NZ_CP064781.1, read as the reverse complement.
CCAGATGACGCAGCAGCACCGCGGCCTGTCGGCCGCCGTCGTCGGCGGCAACGCCGGCCTCGCGGCGCAGCGCGAGGAGAAGGCGCGCGAGGTGGCGCAGCTGCTGCAGCGCGTCGAGCCGCTCTTGCCCGACACACTGCGGAACGGCGACACGTGGCGGGGAATCCGCGCCGACTGGTCGCGCATCGAAAGCGAGGGCCTCAAGCTCGACGTGTCCGCCAACGTCGCCGCGCACACGGCGGCGATCGGGCGGATGCTGCGCTTCCTCACCCAGGTATCGGACGAGTTCGAACTGACGCTGGATCCCGAGGCCGGCTCGTTCTACCTGATCGATACGGCGGTGTTCAAGCTGCCGACGATGCTCGAAACGCTCGGGCGGATGCGGGCGATGGGCACCGGCGTGCTTGCCGCAAAGCAGCTCGAGCCGAAGCAGGCAATCGCGCTCAACGTCTTCCTGGCCGAGCTCGAGAAGACGCGGGGCGACTACGAACTCAACCTCGACAAGACCGCGCGTACCAATCCGGCGGTGGCGCCGGCACTGAAGACTTCGGCCGACGAACTGGCCGCGGCGGTGCGTCAACTCGGCGCTGCCGTCCGCGACGACATCCTCGGCGAGCGCTTCACAATCGCGTCGCAGGACTATTTCCAACAGGCGACACGGACTATCGATGCCGGCTACCGGCAGCTCTACGAGACCATGCTGCCGACGCTGACGACGCTGGTGCAGGAGCGCATCGACCGGCTCAACGGCAACCTGCGCCTCAACATCGCAGTGATTGCCATCGTCCTGCTGCTGACCGTCTACCTGGCGGGGGGGATGTACTACGCGATCGTCGAGAACGTCAGCCTGCTCAGCGACAACGCCGGCCGCATCGCCGCCGGCGACCTCACTGCGCGGATCGACGTGCGTACCCGTGACGAACTGCTGCAGGTTGCCGAGAGCTTCAACCGGATGGCCGCCGCGGTGAACGAGACGGTGCGCAACGTACGCGGTAACGCCGATCGGGTGTTGGACGCCGCCCGCCGCACTTCGCAGTCGTCTGCGCAGATCGCGGTTTCCAGCGACAGCCAGAGCCAGGCGGCATCGAGCATGGCGGCGGCGGTCGAGGAAACGACGGTCGGCATCGACCACATCACGCGCAACGCGCACGATGCGCGCGAGATTTCCCGCCGCTCCGGCGAGCTGTCGGCGCAGGGCGGCGAACTGGTGCAGACGGTGGTCGCCGAAATGCGGGAAATCTCCACGGCGGTGAGCGCCTCGGCGCAGTCGGTCGAGGGGCTCGGTCGGCGTTCCGACGAAATCTCGATGATCGTCGGTGTGATCAAGGAGATCGCCGACCAGACCAACCTGCTGGCGCTCAACGCCGCCATCGAGGCGGCGCGCGCCGGCGAGCAGGGGCGCGGCTTCGCGGTGGTCGCCGACGAGGTGCGCAAGCTGGCCGAGCGCACCACGCAGTCGACGCAGGAGATCGGCGCGATGATCGCGTCGATCCAGGGCGAGACACGGGCCGCGGTCGACAACATGAAGCTCGGCGTCGAGCGCGTGGCGCGCGGCGTCGAGCTGAGCAGCCGCGCCGGCGAGTCGATGGCCGAGATCAGCGCCGGTGCGACGCGGGTGGTCGAGGTGGTGCGCGAGATCTCCGAGGCGCTGGCGGAGCAGAGCTCGGCCAGCGCCGACATCGCCCGCAACGTCGAGACCATTGCCCAGATGGCCGAGCAGAACTCGGCGGCGGTTGGCGAGAACCACGCCACGGTGGCGCAGCTGGAGCAACTGGCGCGCGCCCTGCAGGACGAGGTGGCGCGCTTCCGCGTCGCCTGAGCGACGGGTGTCGGCCCCTCCTGCGCGGGGGCGCCGGCGCGATGCACCGCTGCGCAGCGCGCCGGAAGATCCTCGCCGCCGCCGAAGCCTGCGCGGTTGCCGCGTCGCGGAGGGTTGCCCCGAGCCGGTGACGCCCGCTTCGTCCCCCAAGGGGACTTCCTTCGGGGCGTTGCTCGGCTTGCCCGCACGCCTCGCGTTCACCACCGGCTCGGGGCAACGCGCTCCACGAATTGAATGTGAAGACGCCCTAACGCAACAGCCGGCGGCGGGTCAGCACCGTCGCGATCCAGAACGCCGCCGTGCCGGTCGCCAGCAGCGCCAGCAGATGCGTGCCGCTGTCCGCCGGCCACTGCCCCTGCAGCAGCGGCCGCGCCAGCGCCACCGCATGCGCCAGCGGCAGGCCGCCGGCAACGGCCTGCAGCGCCGGCGGCAGCTGGCTGGTCGGGAAGAAGACGCCGGACAGCAGCAGCATCGGCGTGACCAGCAGCGTGAAGTAGTACATGAAGAAGTCGTAGGACGGCGCCAGCGCGTTCACGATCAGCCCGAGCGCGGCGAAGACGAGGCCGGTGAGCACGATCACCGGCAGCACCCACAGCGCCAGCGGCGAGCCGATCAGGCCGAGCGCGAGCAGCACCAGCAGGATTGCGCTGCCGGACAGCAGGCTTTTCGTCGCCGCCCACAGCAGTTCGCCGAAGAGCACGTCGTCGAGCCGTGCCGGCGTGTTCAGGATCGCCTCCCAGGTCTTCTGCACGTGCATGCGCGAGAAGGCCGAGTACAGCGCCTCGAAGGTCGCGGTGTTCATCGTGCTGGCGCAGACGGTGCCGGCGGCGAGGAAGATGATGTAGGGCACGCCGTCGACCGCCGGCAGCAGCGCGCCCAGCCCGTAGCCGAGGCCGAGCATGTAGATCAGCGGGTCGGCGAGGTTGCCGAGGACCGAGGTCCACGCGAGCTTCTTCCAGACCAGCGCGTTGCGCCGCCAGACCGGCCACCACAGGCGGCTCGGGCGGGGGAAGGACAGGCTGTAGTGGCGGGCCATGGGACGGGACTCAGTCGCGCAGCTCGCGGCCGGTGAGCTTGAGGAAGACGTCTTCGAGGTTGGCCGCGCGGTGCACGTAGGCCAGTCCCGGCACCTCGCCCAGCGCGGCCAGCAGCGGCGCAGCATCGCGGCAGTAGAAGAACGCGGTTTCGCCGACGATCTCGACGCGTTCGCCGAGATTGGCGTGCGCTCTTGCCCATTCCGGTACCGGTGGCGCGTCGCCGGGGTCAACGAACTCGGCGAAGACCTCGACCACCGCCGGCTCGATCTCGCGCCGGATCAGCGTGCGCGGCGCACCTTCGGCGACCGCGCGGCCGTGGTCGATGACCATCAGCCGCGAGCACAGGCGCTCGGCCTCGTCCATGAAGTGCGTGGTCAGCACGATCGTCTTGCCGCGCGCCAGGAGCGCCTTCAGCCGTTCCCAGATCAGGTGCCGCGCCTGCGGATCGAGGCCGGTGGTCGGCTCGTCGAGGAAGACGATGTCGGGGTCGTTCACCAGCGCCCGGGCCAGCGTCAGCCGCCGCTTCATGCCGCCCGACAGCGCCGGCACGCGCGCGTCGGCCTTGCCGGCGAGCCCGGCGAAGTCGAGCAGCTCGGGGATGCGGGCGCGGATCGTCGCTTCCGGCAGGCCGAAGTAGCGGCCGTAGACGAGCAGGTTCTCGGCCACCGTGAAGTCCGGGTCGAGCGCGTCGCTCTGCGCGACGACGCCGACGCGGCGGCGCGCCTCGGCGGCGTCGGCCGGCACCGGTCGCCCGGCCAGCCGGATGTCGCCGGCGTCGGGCACGGTCAGGCCGAGGCAGCAGCGCAGCGTCGTCGTCTTGCCGGCACCGTTCGGGCCGAGCAGGCCGAAGCAGGTGCCCGGCGGCACCGCGAACGACAGCCCGGCGACGACCTCTTGGCCGGCGTAGGACTTGCGCAGGCCGGAGACGAAAAGCGGCGCGGCGGGCGGGGCGGTCGGGTCCACGGCGGCGCGGCGCTCCTCAGTGCCGCCAGCTGCGGTTGATGATGTCGCGGATGACGTGCAGCCGGCGGTGGAAGAAATGGTCGGCGCCGGGAACGACGACCACCGGCAGCTCGAGCGGCTCGGCCCACTTCAGCACGTTGGCCAGCGGCACCGTCTCGTCGGCCGAGCCGTGGATGACGATGGTGTCGGCGGGCACGGCCTCGGTCACGTAGCTGCGCGTGCCCTCGACGAAGCCGGCGGCGGTGCCGACCAGCACCAGCCGCTGCGCCGGATGGCCGGCGTCGGCCAGGCGCTTGGCGACGCGCGTCTGCACGTAGGCGCCGAACGAGAAGCCGGCCAGCACCACCGGCAGGTCGCCGCAGCGCCGCTTCGCTTCCTCGAGCACGGCCAGCATGTCCTCGGCCTCGCCGCGGCCCTCGTCGTGCGTGCCCTCGCTGTGGCCGACGCCGCGGAAGTTCGGGCGCAGCGCGCAGTAGCCCATGGCGACGAAGGTGCGCGCCAGCGAATGCGCCACCTTGTTGGTGTTGGCGCCGCCGAACAGCGGGTGCGGGTGGCCGACCAGCGCGATGCCCTTGGCGGCGCCGGGGTTCTCGACGATGACCTCGATCTTGCCGGCGGGGCCGTCGATCAGGATCTTTTCTTCCGGGGCCCTCATCGTTCCCCTCTCAGATCTTCAGGCGCTCGACGACGCGGCCGTTGACCAGGTGCTCCTGGATGATCTCCTCGACGTCGTCCTTGTCCACATAGGTGTACCAGACGTTGTCGGGATAGACGACGAGCACCGGCCCCTCGTCGCAGCGGTCGAGGCAGCCAGCCTTGTTGATCCGGATCTTGCCCTTGCCCTTGAGGCCGAGCTTGGCGATGCGGTCCTTGGCGTAGGTCTGCGCCTCGACGGCGCCGCGCGCGGCGCAGCAGGTCTCGCCGGGCTCGCGCTGGTTGCAGCAGAAGAAAACGTGGTGCTTGAAGTAGCTCATCGGTCGGCTCCGTAGGGGAGCCGACATTATCGCGAAAAGCGGGGGCCGCCGTCAGTAGCGCAGCTCGACGGCGATCGCCGTCGCCGGCGCGGCGACCTCGAAGGCGCTGTCGGCGAAGGCCGGCGGGCCGGCCACCTGCGGGTTGTTGGAGAGGCCGTAGCCCTCGCTCGGGAACATGCCGAAGCGGCGGTTGAGGGTGCCGTCGCCGTTCTCGTCGTGGTAGGCCATCACCGCGTAGCGGCCGGGCGGCAGGTCGCGGAAGACCAGGCTGACTGCACCGGCCGCGGCCGGCACCTGCGCCACCGACACCGCCTGGTCTTCCTTGCGGAAGGTCGCCGGGTCGCGGTAGAGGCCGGCGCGCAGCGCGCCGCGGGCGTCGCGGACGTTCTGCAGCGTCACCGTCAGGGTCGCATCGTCGCCGGCGAAGGCGGGCGGCTGGGCGAGGGCGAGGCTGCCGAGCAGGAACAGGCGGGAGGTATGCAGGAAATCGGCGATGCGGGACATGGCGTGGCGGGGTCGTGGCGAAGGGCGCCACTATCCCGCGCGCCGCTTAAACGGGCCTTAATGCTACAGCCGCCGCCCGAGCAGCAGCAGGTAGGGCAGCGCGAGGAAGGGCCACAGGCTGGCGACCAGCCGCGTCAGCCCGTTGAAGTTGAGGAAGTGGCCCTGCCACCAGGTGGCCAGCGCGGCGACCGAGTACGGGTTGGCCGGCGCCAGGTTGACCAGCACGGTGCCGGCCATCAGCGCCAGCCCGGCCAGCGCGACGCGCCAGGCCGGCGGCGTCAGCAGGCACAGCAGCAGCAGCGCGCCGCCGATGGCCAGGCCGAGACCGGCCCCCGGCGTCAGCCAGGCCATCGCCTCGCGCGGACCGACCAGCAGTGCTGCCGACAGCGCGCGCAAGAGCAGCGCGAAGAGGAAGAAGGCGAGCAGTACGGCCAGCGGCGACGGCCGGCTGGCGAGCAGCGTGCGCGCGATCAGGCCGATGGCCACGGTGTTGCAGGCGATGATCGCCAGCTCGAGCGCGAAGAAGGTTGGCGCGCCGTAGGCGATCGCCGGCGCCAGCCCGAGCAGCTGGCGGAAATCGCCGGCGCCGAAGAGCAGCGTCTCCGGCGACAGCTGCGTCAGCAGCCACAGGCCGAGCACGACCAGCCCGAACTCGGCGTGCGGCACCGGCGCGACGATGCGGCGCTCGACGCGCGCCAGCCAGGTCAGCGCGCGGTTGCCGCCGCGCCAGGCGGCGATCGCGCCGATCGCGCCGCCGAGCGCGTTGCACGAAAAATCGAGGTTGGACGGCACGCGCGTCGGCAGCCAGGTCTGCACCGCCTCCAGGCAGAAGCTGATCAGCGCCGCCAGCAGCGCGCCGGCGAGCGCCGGCAGCAGCCGGCCCGTCTGCCGGCCGAGCGCCAGCGTCAGCAGGTAGCCGAGCGGCACATAGACGAGCACGTTGGTGGCCAGGTCGAAGCCGGTCCACCAGCGCGGCCAGCCGGCGTCGAGGAAGGCCAGCGGCGAGATGCCGAGGTCGCGCCAGCCGGCAAACGGATGCAGGCTGGCGTAGACGACCAGCGCCGTGTAGGCGAGGGCGAGGTAGCGCGGCAGCAGGGAGGTGGTCGCGGGAGTCACGGGGCCCGACCTTACCCGAGGCGGCCGGGGGCTGGCAATGGTCGCGGTCGGCGCTACAGGTGCCGCCGCTTTTCCGCCTTGCGTTCGGCGATCAGTTCGATGCTGCCGTCGGCGTCCTGGCGTTCGAGGCGGACGGTGAACCCCCACAGGTAGGCGAGGTGGTTGAGCACCGCCTCGTAGGATTCGTGCAGCGGCCGTCGCTGGTAGGCGAACAGGCGCAGCGTCAGCGAGCGGTCGCCGGAGAAGTCGACGTTCCAGACCTGGATGTTCGGCTCGCGGCTGCCCAGGTTGTACTGGTCCGAGAGCTGCTGGCGCAGCATGCGGTAGCCGAGCTCGTCGTGGATCGCGTCGATCTTCAGCTTGCTCTTCTGGTCGTCGTCGAGCACCGCGAAGAAGCGGAACTCGCGCATCAGCCGCGGCGACAGGTACTGCGCGATGAAGCTCTCGTCCTTGAAGTTCTTCAGCGCGAAATCGAAGGTCTCGCGCCAGTCGCTGCCGGCGATGTCCGGGAACCAGGCGCGGTCCTCGTCGCTCGGTTCCTCGCAGATGCGGCGGATGTCGCGCCACAGCGCGAAGCCGAGCGCGTAGGGGTTGATCCCCGAGTACCAGTTGCTGTTGTACGGCGGCTGGTAGACGACGTTGGTGTGCGACTGAAGGAATTCGAGCATGAAGCCGTCGGCCAGCCGCCCCTCCTCGTACAGCGTGTTGAGCAGCGTGTAGTGCCAGAAGCAGGCCCAGCCCTCGTTCATCACCTGCGTCTGCCGCTGCGGGTAGAAGTACTGCCCGATCTTGCGGATGATGCGGACGATCTCGCGCTGCCAGGGTTCGAGCAGCGGCGCGTTCTTCTCGATGAAGTAGAGCAGGTTCTCCTCGGGTTCCTCGGGGAAGCGCTTCTCCTGCGGCGCCTCGGCCTTGGCCAGCGCCGGCGGCAGCGTCCGCCAGAGGTCGTTCACCTGCGCCTGCAGGTAGGCCTCGCGTTCCTTCTGGCGCAGCGTCTCCTTCTCCAGCGACAGCCGCGGCGAGCGCTTGTAGCGGTCGACGCCGAGATTCATCAGCGCGTGGCAGGCGTCGATCAGCTGCTCGACGGTGTCGACGCCGTGGCGCTCCTCGCACTGCGCGATGTAGTTCCGCGCGAAGACCAGGTAGTCGACGATCGCGTCGGCGCTGGTCCACTGCTTGAACAGGTGGTTGCCCTTGAAGAACGAGTTGTGGCCGTAGGCGGCGTGCGCGATCACCAGCGCCTGCATCGGCAGCGTGTTCTCCTCCATCAGGTAGGCGATGCACGGGTTGGAGTTGATGACGATCTCGTAGGCCAGCCCCATCTGCCCGCGCTTGTAGCGGTTCTCGGTGGACAGGAAGTGCTTGCCGAACGACCAGTGGTGGTAATAGACCGGCATGCCGATCGACGCGTAGGCGTCCATCATCTGCTCGGAACTGATGATCTCGAGCTGGTGCCGGTAGCAGTCGAGCGCGTAGCGGCGGGCGACGGCGCCGATCGCCTCGTCGTACTCCGCGATCGCCTCCTCGGTCCACTCGGAGCCTTGCGGCAGCAGGCCCTTCTCCTTCTTCTTGCGCATCATGGTCAGGCCCGTTTCTTGAACAGTTCGCGGAATACCGGGTAGATGTCGGTCACCGCGGCGATGCGCTGCATCACGAAGTGGCCGGGGTGGGTGGTGGCCAGTTTCTCGTATTCGTGCCACAGGTTCTGCGGCTCGCCCTCGGTGACCTCGATGTAGGCGAAGTACTGGCAGGCCGGCAGGATGCTCTCGGCGAGCAGGTCGCGGCACTTCGGCGAATCGTCGTTCCAGTTGTCGCCGTCGGAGGCCTGCGCGCCGTAGATGTTCCAGTTGCCGCTGGCGTAGCGTTCGCGGATCACGTCCTTCATCATCTCCAGCGCCGACGAGACGACCGTGCCGCCGGTCTCGCGCGAGTTGAAGAACTCGTCCTCGTCGACTTCCTGCGCCGTCGTGTGGTGGCGGATGAAGACGACGTCGATCTTCTCGTAGTTGCGGTCGAGGAACAGGTAGAGCAGCATGAAGAAGCGCTTGGCGATGTTCTTCTTCTCCTCGTCCATCGAGCCGGAAACGTCCATCACGCAGAACATCACTGCCTGCGTCGTCGGCTGCGGGATGCGGATGCGGTTGCTGTAGCGCAGGTCGAACGAGTCGATGAACGGGATCGTCTCGATCTTCGCGCGCAGGCGTTCGATTTCGCGCTTCAGCGCCTCGACCTCGGGATCGCCGTCGCGCTGGGACAGCCGCAGCCGTTCCAGCGCCTCCTCCAGCTCGCGCAGCTTCGCTGCGTACGGGCCGCCGACGGCGATGCGGCGGCCGGCGGCGCCACGCATCGTGCGCCGCAGGTTGATGTTGGTCGGTACCCCGGTCGAGGTGAACCCGGCGCGCACGCGCTTGTATTCCTCGATCTTCGCCAGCTGCCGCTTGACCAGGTTGGGCAGGGCCAGCTCGTCGAAGAAGATGTCGAGGAACTCCTCGCGCGTCAGCGTGAAGGCGAACTCGTCCATGCCCTCGCCCTCGTTGCTCGCCGACCCCTTGCCCTGGCCGCGGCCACCGCCGAGCGGGCGGTCCACCTCGTCGCCGCTGGCAAAGCGGTCGTTGCCCGGGTGCACCTGTTCCCAGACGCCGCCGTGGCCGAGCGAAAACTGCGGTTCGGCGATGTCCTTGCCGGGGATGCTGACCTTCTCGCCGTTGTCGAGGTCGCGGATGCCGCGCTTCGAGATCGCGTCCGCCACCGCCTTCCTGATCTGCGACTTGAAGCGGCGGATGAAGCGGCTGCGGTTGATCGAGCTCTTGTGCTTGCTGTCGAACCGGCGGTCGATGATGCGGACGGTCATTGGGCCTCCCTTTGCTTGGCGGGGTTAGGGTCTAGGGACTAGGGGCTGGCAAATGCATTGTTCTTCCAGTCCCTAGCCTCTGGTCCCTAACCCCTGGCCCCTCAAGACGATTTCCTCACCCGCAGATACCATTCGCACAGCAGCCGGACCTGCTTCTCGGTGTAGCCTTTGCTGATCATGCGGTTGACGAAGTCCTGGTGCTTCTTCTGCTCGTCGGCGCTGGCCTTGGCGTTGAACGAGATCACCGGCAGCAGCTCCTCGGTGTTCGAGAACATCTTCTTCTCGATCACCGCACGCAGCTTCTCGTAGCTGGTCCAGGCCGGATTCTTGCCGTCGTGCTTGGCGCGCGCGCGCAGCACGAAGTTCACCACCTCGTTGCGGAAGTCCTTCGGGTTGCTGATGCCGGCCGGCTTCTCGATCTTCTCCAGCTCGTCGTTCAGTGCGCCGCGGTCGAGGATCTCACCGGTGTTCGGGTCGCGGAACTCCTGGTCCTGGATCCAGAAGTCGGCGTAGGTCACGTAGCGGTCGAAGATGTTCTGGCCGTACTCGCTGTACGACTCGAGGTAGGCGGTCTGGATCTCCTTGCCGATGAACTCGGCGTAGCGCGGCGACAGGTATTCCTTGATGAAGCGCCGGTACTTGTCCTCGACCTCGGGCGGGAACTGCTCCTGCTCGATCTGCTGCTCGAGTACGTACATCAGGTGCACCGGGTTGGCGGCGACCTCGCGGTGGTCGAAGTTGAACACCTTGGACAGGATCTTGAAGGCGAAGCGCGTCGACAGCCCGGTCATCCCCTCGTCGACGCCGGCGAAGTCGCGGTACTCCTGGTAGCTCTTGGCCTTCGGGTCGGTGTCCTTCAGGTTCTCGCCGTCGTAGACGCGCATCTTCGAGAACAGCGACGAGTTCTCCGGCTCCTTCAGCCGTGACAGCACCGAGAACTGCGCCATCATCCGCAGCGTGTCCGGTGCGCACGGCGCCTGCGACAGCGAGGAGTTGAACAAGAGCTTCTCGTAGATGTGCATCTCGTCGGTGACGCGCAGGCTGTACGGCACCTTGACGATGTAGATGCGGTCGAGGAAGGCCTCGTTGTTGCGGTTGTTCTTGAAGGTCTGCCACTCGGCCTCGTTCGAGTGCGCGAGGATCAGGCCGTCGAAGGGGATCGCGCCGAAGCCTTCGGTGCCCTTGTAGTTCTGCTCCTGCGTCGCGGTCAGCAGCGGGTGCAGGACCTTGATCGGCGCCTTGAACATTTCGACGAATTCGAGCACGCCGCGGTTGGCCAGGCATAGGCCGCCGGAGTAGCTGTAGCAGTCGGGGTCGTTCTGCGAGTAGGTTTCCAGCTTGCGGATGTCGACCTTGCCGACCAGCGAGGAGATGTCCTGGTTGTTCTCGTCGCCGGGTTCGGTCTTGGTCACCGCGATCTGCTGCAGCACCGACGGCCGGATCTTGACGACGCGGAACTTCGAGATGTCGCCGCCGAACTCGTGCAGGCGCTTCACCGCCCACGGGCTCATGATCGTCGACAGGTAGCGGCGCGGGATCCCGTAGTCCTCCTCGAGGATCGAGCCGTCCTCCTCGGGGTTGAACAGGCCGAGCGGCGACTCGTGCACCGGCGAGTCCTTGATCGCGTAGAACGGCACCTTCTCGATCAGCGCCTTCAGGCGCTCGGCGAGCGAGCTTTTGCCCCCGCCGACCGGGCCGAGCAGGTACAGCACCTGCTTCTTCTCCTCCAGCCCCTGCGCCGCGTGGCGGAAGTAGGAGACGATGTTCTCGATCACCTCCTCCATGCCGTAGAACTCGCGGAAGGCGGGGTAGAGCTTCATCATCTTGTTGGCGAAGATGCGCGACAGCCGGTGATCCATGCGGGTGTCGACCAGTTGCGGCTCGCCGATCGCCATCAGCATGCGTTCGGCGACGCTGGCGTAGGCGGTGGGATCCTTCCGGCACAGTTCCAGGTATTCCTGGACCGACATCTCCTCTTCCTGCGCCGCCTCGTAGCGGCTCTGGTAGCGGGCGAAAATCGACATGGTGCACCTCCTCTGATCGATCGGCAGCGTGTTGCTCGACTCTACTCCTTGGACAGGTCTCCGAGAGAAAGTTTAAAAAGCGTTTCGATGGTATTACGGATCGGCGTCCGTTTTGGTTGACGGTACTCTGAATTCGATGCCTTGCGCCAGCGGCAGTGTGCTTCCCCAGTTGATGGTCGAGGTCTGCCGGCGCATGTACGCCTTCCACGCATCCGACCCGGCCTCGCGGCCGCCGCCGGTCTCCTTCTCGCCGCCGAAGGCGCCGCCGACCTCGGCGCCCGAGGTGCCGAGGTTCACGTTGGCGATGCCGCAGTCGCTGCCGGCGGCGGCGACGAAGCGCTCGGCGTGGCGCAGGTCGTTGGTGAACAGCGCCGACGACAGCCCCTGCGGCACCGCGTTCTGCAGGCGGATCGCGTCGTCGATGCGGGCGAACGGCATCAGGTACAGCAGCGGCGCGAAGGTTTCGCGCTGCACCACCGGCCACCCGTTGTCGGCCCGCAGCAGTGTCGGCTCGACGTAGAAGCCGTGGCCGGGCAGCGCTTTGCCGCCGTGCAGCAATTCGCCGCCGGCGGCCTTGGCCTCGGCCACCGCGGCGACGAAGGCGCGCCGCGCCTCCTCGTCGATCAGCGGGCCGAGCAGCGTGTGCGGGTCGAGCGGGTCGCCGACGCGCAGCTGCCGCCAGGCGTGCAGCAGGCGCTCGACGGTCTCGTCCCAGCGCCGCTGGTGGATGAACAGCCGGCGCGTCGTCGTGCACCGCTGGCCGGCGGTGCCGACCGCGCCGAAGACGATCGCCGGCAGCGCCAGCTCGAGGTCGGCCGACTCGTCGACGATCACCGCGTTGTTGCCCGAGCACTCGAGCAGGCAGCGACCGAAGCGGGCGGCGACGAGCGGCGCGATCTTCTTGCCGACCGCCGACGAGCCGGTGAAGGAGACCAGCGGCACGCGGCCGTCGGCGGCCAGTCCGGCGACCGGCCAGGTCTCGTCGGACAGCAGCAGCGAGAAGACGCCGCCGGCGCCGTGCCGGGAGGCGACCTCGTCGGCGATGCGCTGCACCGCGATCGCCGTCAGCGGCGCCTTCGGGCTCGGTTTCCAGATCACCGTGTCGCCGCAGACGGCGGCGATCATCGCGTTCCACGCCCAGACTGCGGCCGGGAAGTTGAAGGCGGTGATCACCGCCACCGGCCCGAGCGGGTGCCACTGCTCGAACAGCCGGTGCTGCGGCCGCTCCGAGGCGAGCACGCTGCCTTCGAGGCGGCGCGACAGGCCGACCGCGAAGTCGGCGATGTCGATCATCTCCTGCACCTCGCCGTCGGCCTCGGCCTTGATCTTGCCGGTCTCGAGCGCGATCAGCGTGCCCAGGTCGTCCTTCCGGTCGCGCAGCGCGTCGGCGAGGTCGCGCACGAACAGGCCGCGGCGCGGCGCCGGCACCTCGCGCCAGTGACGGAAGACGCGGACGGCGGCGGCGACCGCCATCTCCAGGTCGTCCGGCATGGCGCGCTGCACCATCGTCAGCGGCTCGCCGACCGCCGGGTCGATCGACGCGAAGCCGCCGACGCCGGCGCGCCAGGAACCGTCGCCGAGCGCGGTCGCCGGGTTCAGTTCCTCGATGCCGAGGCGTTCGAGCAGGGTTTCGCTTTCGGTGCGGTGCGGCATGGCGTGTCGTTCCCCCTTCCTCCCGGTGCGCCGCGCTCAGGCGGCGCACGGCAATCGCGGCAGCGACTTGCCGGCGTCGGCGAAAACCTCGGCGATGCGGTCGAGGCCCCAGTCCAGTTCCTCGGCGCTGATCGTCAAGGGCGGCGCGATGCGCAGCACCGTGCCGTGCGTGTCCTTGGTCAGCACGCCGCGCTTGAGCAGCGCCTCGGCCAGCGCGCGCGCGTCGGTCAGCGCGGCGTCCACCTCGATGCCGGCGAACAGGCCGCGGCCGCGCACGGCGCGGATCAGCGGCGTGCCGGCGGCGATCGCGGCGAGCCGCGCCAGCAGCCGCCGGCCGAGCTCGGCCGAATGCTCGACCAGGCGCAGGTCGCCGAGCAGCTCCAGCGCCTCGGCGGCGACCGCAGCGGAGAGCGCGTTGCCGCCGAAGGTCGAGCCGTGGTCGCCGGGCGTGAATACCTGCATCACGCGCTCGTCGGCGAGGAAGGCGGAAACCGGCAGCAGGCCGCCGCCGAGCGCCTTGCCGAGGATCACGCCGTCGGCGCGGACGCCGTCGTGCTCGCTGGCGAGCAGGTAGCCGGTACGGCCGAGCCCGGTCTGCACCTCGTCGGCGATCAGCAGCACGTCGTGGCGGCGGCAGATGTCGGCGCAGGCGGCGAGGTAGCCGTCGGGCGGGATGATGATGCCGCCCTCGCCCTGGATCGGTTCGACCAGGAAGGCGGCGGTGTGCGGGGTGATCGCGGCGTCGAGCGCCGCCGCGTCGCCGTAGGGGATCAGCCGGAAGCCGGGGGCGAAGGGACCGAAGCCGTCGCGGTACTGGGCCTCCGACGAGAAGCCGACGATGGTCGTCGAGCGGCCGTGGAAGTTGCCGTGGCAGGCGATGATCTCGGCCCGGCCGTCGGCGATGCCCTTGACCTTGTGACCCCATTTGCGGGCTGCCTTGATCGCCGTCTCGACCGCCTCCAGCCCGGTGTTCACCGGCAGTGCGCGGGCGTAGCCGGTGATGTCGGTGAGGCGCTTGAGGAACAGCGGCAGGCGGTCGTTCGAGTAGGCGCGCGAGGTCACTGCCAGCCGTGCCGCCTGCGCCGACAGCGTCGCCACCAGGCGCGGCTGGGCGTGGCCGAAGCTGACCGCCGAGTAGGCCGACATCAGGTCGAGGTAGCGCGCCCCGTTCACGTCGCGCAGCCAGCAGCCTTCGCCCGATGCGAGCACCACCGGCAGCGGCGCGTAGTTGGCCGCGCCGCGCGTTTCTTCCCACTGTCGCAGCCCGGCGGCATCCGGGCGGCAGGCGGCTTCGAGCAGGTCGATCGCGGCACGTGCGGCGAGGCCGCCCGCGTCTCGCGCCGGGCAGTATTCGGCGATCTCGAAGGCGCGGCAGCGGCCGTCGCGGATCAGGCCGGCGAGCGCCGTTGCCAACTCGGCGACGGCGAGGCCGTCGGCCACCGGGGTGCTGACGCCGGGGGCCGCGCGCGGATCGAGCGCGTCGAGGTCGACGCTGATCCCGAACGGGCGGCTGTCGCCGGCGACGATCTGCAATGCCTCGGCGAACACCGTCGGCAGGCCGCGGCGGCGGATCTCGGCGATGCCGTACACCGGCACGCCGAAGGCGGCGAGTAGGCGCATCTCTTCAGGTTCGTAGCTGCGCACGCCGATCACCGCGACGCGTTGCGGATCGAGCGGCGGGCCGTCGACCGCACACATCTCCGGCGCGCCGGCGCCGAGCAGCGCGGCCAGCGGCATGCCGTGCGCGTTGTGCGTCGGGCTGCTGTCCGGGGTGTGGGCGTCGAGGTGGGCGTCGATCCAGATCAGGCCGGGCGCCTCGCCGAGCGCGCGACCGACCCCGCGCCACGTGCCGGCGGCGATGCTGTGGTCGCCGCCGAGGATGACCGGCACGCGGCCGCTGGCGAGGCTCGCCGCGACCTCGTGCGCGACCTGCTCGAGCAGCGCCGCCAGTGCCGGCAGGCGCGGCCCGGGCGGCGCCTCGATGCTGGTCCCCCAGCCGCCGTCGAGGCCGGCGCGCCGCGCGGCGGCGACGATACCCATCTCGCGCAGCGCGGCGGGGCCATCCTTGGGATCGGGAAGCGGCGCGCCAAGCGCACTGGCGACGCCGATGAAGCGCAGCATTGGATTGAGCGCGAGCACCTGGCTTGTGGCAGACATCGCAACCTCCCGTTCCGCGGGATCTCCGCTATCAATATAGACCGGCGGGCGGTTTTTTTGTTCAGGATGCCGCCGATGACGCCGGCGTGGCGACGTGATACGGCGCTACGGAACTGCATCGAACCCGCGTAACACAAGCATTTTCTGTTATTCCGGTTTATACGAAAGTCATATTGACCGAAGCTTCCCGGGACCTTAGAGTCATGCGTTCGCACGCTTCGCCATCACGACAAGAACAGGAATCCGCGAACACGGGAGGAGAACGGCGGGCTGCTGCTGCGCCGCGCCGCCGATCTCCCGCCGCCGCCACGGAGCCCCGCATACAAGGAGACCCGCCGAATGAACAAGAACACTGCCGTCGCGCTCGCCGCCGTGCCGCTCACGCTGGCCCTGGCCTACCCGGCGACGGCCTGGATCGTCGGCCAGCAGGTCGAGACGGCGATCGCGCAGAACTACCGCCTGCTCGACGACAACCCGTCAGTGAAGATCGTCAGCCGCGACTACCAGCGCGGCCTGTTTTCGGCCACCGAGACGCTGACCGTCGAGCTGCTCGGCAACGTCACGCAGGCGATCGCCCGGCAGCGGCAGGAGGCGATCGCCGCCAATCCCGGCGTCCAGCTGCCACCGGTGCGGCCGATCCTGCTGACCGTCCGTTCGCGGATCAAGCACGGCCCCTTCCCCGGGTTGCGCAGCTTCGCCGCGGCGAGCGTCGACAGCGAGTTGGTGCTCGCCGGCGAACTGCAGAAGCAGGTCGAGGGCGTGCTCGGCGACCAGAAACCGCTGCAGGTGCGCAGCGAATACCGCTTCGACGGCAGCGGCACGTCGACGCTCGCCAGCCCGGCGTTCTCGACGCACTGGCAGGCGAGCGAGGGGGCCGGGCACAACACGCTGGCCTGGGGCGGGCTCAGCATGCACGTCGACTTTGCACCGGGCATGCGCCGCTACAGCATTCGTGCCGAGGCGCCGAAGCTGGAGCTGAAGGGGAGCCGCGGCGGCCAGCTGACGCTGGCCGAGATGCGTCTGGAGGGCTCGCAGCAGCGCGTCTTCGACGACGATCCGCTGCTCTACTCCGGCGCGCAGCGGCTGACCGTGGCCCGCCTGGCCGTCGCCGCCGGCGAGTCGGGCGGCGAACCGGTCGAGGCGCGGCGGGTCAGCTACGAGGCGGAGATTCCGGTCAACGGCGAATTCATCGACCTGATCGGCCGCCTCGGCAGCGAGTCGCTGCGCATCGACGGCAAGGACTACGGGCCGGCGCATTACGATTTCTCGCTGCGTCACCTGCACGCGCGCACCGCCGCCGCGCTCTACCGCGAACTGCTGCGGCTGTCGTCGGACGCCGAGTTGCAGCTGGCGGCGCAGGCCGAACCGGCGCGGCTGTTCGCCCCGCTCGCCAAGCCGGCACTCGAGCTGCTCAAGCACGGCCCGGAGCTGAGCGTCGACCGCATCAGCTTCCGCAGCCCGCACGGCGACGCCGCGCTGGCCGCCCGCGTCCGCCTCAAGGACCTGCAGGCACAGGATGTGTCGAACCCGTTGCTGCTGCTCGCCAAGCTCGACGCCAGCGCCGACATCGCGCTGCCGGAAGGGCTGCTCGGCGAGGTCGCCGGGCCGGCGGCGGCGCCGGAGGGCGAGGCGGCGACCGGTGTGCTGGTCGATCCCGCCGCGCAGCGCGGCGCACTGCTGCGGCAGCGCGTCGCCGAACTGATGGCGCAGGGTTTCGTCGTGCGCGAGGGCAGCCTGTTGCGCTCGACGCTGGCGTTCAGCAACGGCCGGCTGACGGTGAACGGGCAGACCCTCGACCCGCTGGCGATCGGCGCGCCCGGCGCCGCTCAGCCGGCGCCTTCGACGAAGTAGTCGATGCGCCCGCGCGGCGCCAGGTATTCGACGACCGCCACCGGCAGCGCCGCCGGGCTGACCGCGCCGGCGATCTTCAGGTCGGTGTCGCGCAGGTCGAGCAGGATCGCCTCGGCGCGTGGCACGTCGGCGTCGTGCAGCATCAGCGTCGGCCGCAGCAGGTCGCGCGAATCGGCCTCGATGACCAGGCCGACGGCGCCGTTCGAGAGCTGCACGAAGCTGCCCGGCGGATAGACGCCGAGCGTCTTCACGAACAGCTGCAGCGCCTCCGGCTGGAAGCGCGCTGCCTCGTTCCGGAACAGCTGCCCGATCGCTTCCGCCGGCGTCTTCGCCTGCTTCAGGTCGAACGGGTTGCACAGGTTGTCGTAGCGGTTGGCGATCGCCACCAGCCGCGCCAGCTTCGGGATCTTGTCGCCGGCCAGCTTGTTGGGAAAGCCGCTGCCGTCGAAGTGCTCGTGGTGGCACGCGATCACGTTCCTGACCGCTAGCGGCAGGTCGCGCACGCCGGCCACCGCCTTGATCCCGTAGCCGACGTGGGCGCGGTAGAAGTCCTCCTCTGGCTGCGTCCGGCTGGCCGCACGCAGGATGCGCGGCGGCACCTCGGACTTGCCGACGTCGTGCAGCAGCGCGCCCAGCCCGAGCGCCTTCAGCTCCTCCTCGCCGAGCCCCATCGCCTTGCCGAGCAGCAGCGAGAGCACGGTCACGTTCATCGCGTGGAAGGCCGGCCCGGCGTCCTTGCTCTTGCTGTGCACCAGTTGGATGATGTCGTTCTCGGCGCCGATCAGGCCGCCGACGAGGCGCCCGACCAGGCTCCTCGCCTGCGGGTGCATGTCGTTCGGGCGGCCGGCGATCGATTTCAGGATCTCGCCGGCGGCCACCGCCTCCTTCTCGTACTCGCGCTCGCGCCGGGCGAACTGTTCGCGCCGCTGGCGGACGCGCGCGATGCGCGCCTTCTTCTCGTCGAGCATGCCGGACAGCGCGAGGCTGCCGAAATCCTCCTCGGCCGGCGCCGGCGCGGCGGCCGGCAGCGGCTGCGCGGTGCTGCGCGCCGGGTCCCAGGCGATCTCCTTCAGCCCCATCGCCTGCAGCGCCTGGATCTGCTTCTCGCTGGCGATGCGGAACTCGTTGAACATGAACGGATGGCGGATCCAGCCGACTTCGGCGAGCGAGATGAAGACGCCAGGCTGCAGGCGGTCGATCGGGGTTTTCGGCATGGGTTTCGGGGGTGTCGTCGGTGGCCGGGGTCAGAGCGGGCGGGTGACTTCCACCGTGCTCTCGTCGTCGGTAAGACTGACGACGAAGTCGAGAGATTCCATCAGGCCGAGCATCGGTTCGTTGTCGGCCAGCACCTGCCCGCGCAGCCGGCGCAGCCCCTGCACGCGGGCGGCGTCGATCAGGCAGCGCATCAGCCGCGAACCGAGTCCCTGGCCGGCCATCGCATCGGCGATCACCACCGCGAAGTCGCCGGTTTCGCCGTCGGGCAGCACCGCGTAGTGCGCCTCGCCGAGCAGGACGCTGCCGTCTTCGCGCTCGGCGCAGACCACCAGCGTCAGCTCGCGGCCGTAGTCGATCTGCGTGTAGCGGGCGAGCTGGTGGCGCGACAGCTCGCTGACCGTGTTGAAGAAGCGGAAATACTTGCTGCGCGACGACAGCCCGCGCACGAAGTCCTGCAGCGGCAGCGCGTCCTCCGGGCGGATCGGCCGGATCGTGCAGCGGCTGCCGTCCTTCAGCGTCCATTCGCCTTCGAGCTGCGCCGGGTAGGGGCAGATCGCCATGTGCCCGTAGCGGTCCTGGCCGCAGGCGGCAGGCAGCGGCTGGATGTCGATCGCCGCATCGACGGCGATGGCGCCGTCGGCGTCGGCGATCAGCGCGCCGATGTCGAGCGCGCGCACCCACGGCAGCTCGCTCGCCAGCTCGGAGACGCGCAGCAGGATCTCGCGCAGCGGCGCCTCGGCGACCGCCGCCTTGCCCTTCAGCGGGCCGAGCAACCGGGCGACGTAGGGGACGCCGAGCATCGCCCCGACCAGGCGCGGGTTCAGCGGCGGCAGGCCGATCGAGCGTGCGTTGTAGATCTCCGGCGCGATGCCGCCCTCGGACAGCGTGATCATCGGTCCGAACACCCGGTCCGGGCGGATCGCGATCGACAGCTGGCGGCCCTGCGGCTTGTGCACGTAGGGTTCGAGCAGCACCGGCGAACCGCCGCGGGCGGCGAGCTCGCGGAAGGCGAGCGCGACCTCGGGCGCCGAGCGCAGGTGCAGGCGGGTGTCGCCGGCGGTGGTTTTCATCGCCACCGGGTAGCCGAGATGGTTGGCGATATTGACCGCCTCGGTCGGCGTGTCGGCGGCGAGCGTCGGCGATACCGGGATGTGGAAGGCGGCGAGCACCGCCTTCGCCTCCGCCGGCGTCAGGCTGCGGCGGCCGGCGTCGAGCGCGTTCTCGACGATGCCGCGCGCGGCGCGCGTGTCCGGCGGCGAGTACGACGACAGCGCCGGCGGCGTCTCCAGCAGCAGTGCCTGGCCGTGCACCCAGTTCACCATGAAGGCGAAGGCGGCGACCGCGTTCTCCGGCGTGCGGAAGACCGGGAAGCGCGCGCGCGCGAAGGTGCCGCGCGGCGCCCGCGCCTCGACCTCGCCCAGCCAGCATGCGAGGACCGGCTTGTCGGCGCCGGCCGCGGCGGCGATGGTCGCCTCGGCCACCGCCTGCGGGTCGGCGATGCTGTTCGGCGTCAGCACCGCGAGCACGCCGTCGACCAGCGGGTCGGCGAGGCAGGCGGTGATCGCGGTGACGAATTTTGCCGGCGTCGCGTCGAAGCCGAGGTCGAGCGGGTTGCCGTCCGACCAGCTCAAGGGGTCGATGCCGCGCAGGCGCTCGCAGGTCGCCGGCGTCGGTTCGGCAAGCGCGATGCCCAGCTCGGCCGCCTGGTCGGCGGCCATCACCATCGGTCCGCCGCCGTTGGCGACGATCGCCAGCCGGTTGCCGCGCGGCTTCCGCGGCGTCGTCAGCGCCCGCGCCGCCGAGAACATGTCGCCGATCGCGCGCACGCGCAGCGCGCCGCAGCGGCGCAGCGCGGCGTCGAAGGCGTCGTCGCGGCCGACGCGGGCGCCGCTGTGCATCTCGGCGATGCGCGCCGAG
Source organism: Azospira restricta (assembly GCF_016858125.1). NCBI lineage: Bacteria > Pseudomonadati > Pseudomonadota > Betaproteobacteria > Rhodocyclales > Rhodocyclaceae > Azospira > Azospira restricta. The sequence continues at coordinate 547,269 of NZ_CP064781.1, read as the reverse complement.
CTCGGATAGTTGCCGGCCTTCACCGCGATCACCGGCTTCACCGCCGCCGCCGCACGCAGCGCACTGAGGAAGCCGCGCGCGTCGCGCAGGCCTTCGAGGTAGAGCAGGATGCCCTCGGTCTTCGGGTCGCCGGCGAGGTGGTCGAGGATCTCCGGCAGCTCGATGTCGGCCGATTCGCCCGGCGCGAAGATCGCCGAGAAGCCGAACTCGTCGTTCTGGTTCCAGTCGAGGATGTGCGAGCAGACCGCCGCCGATTGCGTCACCAGCGCCAGGTTGCCGGCCGGCACCGGCTTCGCCAGCGGCGAGACGTTGAGGCCGGCGTGCGGCAGGATGTAGCCGAAGGCCTTCGGTCCGAACAGGCGGATGCCGTGGCGCGCGGCGGCGGCGCGCAGGCGTGCCGCCGTGCCGGCGCTGCGCGCGTCGTCCTCGCGCAGGCCGGCGGCGTGGATCACCGCCGCGCGGATGCCGTGCCGCCCGCAGGCGTCGATGATCTCGGGAGTGCTGGCGGCGGGAGTGGCGATCACCGCCAGCGAGACCGGCTGCGGCGCCTCGTCCAGGCTATGCAGGCAGGGTGTGCCGTCGATTTCGGCATGGCGGTCGGAGATCAGGTGCAGGCGGCCGCGGTAGCCGCCGTCGCGCAGGTTGCGCACGAGGCCGTGGCCAAGCGTCCCGGGCTGCGGGCTGGCGCCGAAGACGGCGATCGAGCGCGGTTCGAGGAAGGGGTGCAGCGGGGTGCGACCGGTGGTCATGGCGGGTGGGCGGCGGGGGCCGCGCGTCAGGCGTCGACCGGCGTCTCCCCGCCGAGCTCGACCAGGGTCTCGATGGCGCCGACGACGTCGCCGGAGAGGTTGTGCAGCGGCGCCGCCATGAAGTGCAGCCATTGCCCGCCGGCGCCGAAGCTCGGGAAGAAGTCGCGTGCCTCGAAGGCGCCGGGCACCAGCTTCGACGGTCGCGCGTGGCCGGTGTAGCGCTCGCTGACCTCAGCCTCGCGGGCGCCGCGCACGATCATCTCGGCGAGCACGACGCGGCGCGTTTCGTACGGATAGAAGGCGCGCCAGACGTCGTCGCGGCCGATCATCTCGTCATGGCCGACGCCGGTCAGCGCCTCGCAGGCGCGGTTCCAGTGCGTGACGCGGCACTGCGCGTCGATGACGAAGGTGGCCACCGGGCTGCCGGCGACGATCTCGTTCAGCCGGCGCTCGGCCTCGCGCCGCGCGAGTTCGGCCTCCTTGCGCTCGCTGATGTCCTGCAGCGTCTCGACGCAGCCGACCACCTGGCCGTCGGCGTTGCGGATCGGCGCCGCCGAGAAGGCCAGCCAGCGGCCGCCGTCGCCGAAGTGCGGGAAGAAGTCCTCGGATTCCCAGGCGTCCGGGTTGTGCGGCGAGCGCCGGTAGCGGCCGCGGTAGAACTTCTCGAGCAGGCTCCGATCGCTGCCGTCGACGACCAGGTCGGCCATCACCGGCCGGTGCGCGGGGTAGAACGCGCGCCACTGCTGGTGCGTGCCGAGCACCTCGGCGGCGGGAATGCGGGAAATCCTCGCCAGCGCCTCGTTCCAGTAGACGACGACGTGGCTGCTGTCGATGACGAAGGTGGGCACCGGGCTGCCGTCGAGAATGCGTGCGGCGTCGATCAGCGCGGCGTCGGTCATGGCGGCCCTCCCCTGAGGCGGTTGTTTCGTCGAATCTTACCGCAAGGCGCTCCGCTCAGCGCACCTTGATCTCCGTCCACATCCGCGACAGCGTGCGCCGCAGCGTGGCGTCGAAGTCGCGCAGCATCTCCAGCCGGTGCATTTCCGTCGGCCCCGGAAAGATCGCCGGGTTGGCGGCGATGGCCGCGTCCAGGTAGGGCGTCGCCGCGGCGTTCGGATTGCCGGCCCCGATCAGGTTGGAGACGTCGGCGGCGTTGCGGCCGTCGAGCATGAAGTCGATGAAGGCGTGCGCCAGCTCGGGGTTGCGGCCGGACTTGTGGAGCACGAAGTTGTCGACCGCCAGCACCGCGCCCTCCTTCGGCGTCGCGAAGCCGATCGCGAACGGCCGCTTCGCGGCGAGGGCGTCCTGCTGCGCACGGAACATGTCGTTCGAGTAGCCGTGGGCGACCCAGATATTGCCGATTGCCAGGTCCTTGATGTAGGTGCTGTTGGAGAAGGTCGCCCAGTACGGCTTGGCGCGGATGATCAGGCGCTTCGCCGCGTCCCACTTGGCCGGGTCGGTGTCCTGCACCGAATGGCCGAGGTAGCGCATCGCCGCCGCCATCAGCTCGCGCTGGCTGTTGAGCACGGTGATGCGACCCCTGATCTTCGCCAGGTGTCGCGGCTCGAAGATCAGCGCCCAGGTATCGGTCGGCAGGCCGAGCTCGGCCAGCTTCGTCGCGTTGTAGCCGATGAGCGTGATCGAGGTCGCGTAGGGGACCGCGTAGCGGTTGCCAGGGTCGTACCAGGCGTCGAGGAATTCGCGCTTGAGGTTGGCGAAGTGCGGCAGCCGCGCCTTGTCGAGCGGGCGCAGCGCGTCGCGGCGGAGGAGCGCCTCGACCGCGTTGCCGGTCGGCACCAGCAGGTCGTAGCCGGTTGCGCCGGCCTCCAGCTTGGCCAGCATCTCCTCGTTGTCCGAGTAGTAGTCCTGCTTCACGCGGCAGCGGCAGTGCGCCTCGAAGCGCGCCAGCGTCTCGTCGCTGATGTAGTTGTTCCAGTTGTAGAGGTACAGCGTCGGTTCGGCGGCGAAGGCCGGGCCGAGCAGCAGCGCGGCGAGCAGCGCGGCGAACCCCCTCATGATTTCGCCTTCAGCAGGTCCGGCGCCAGCCGCGAGGCGAGCGCGATCATCGTCAGCGTCAGCGCCATCAGCAGCGTCGACACCGCGTTCACCTCGGGCGTCACCGCCACCTTGATCATCGAATAGATCTGCAGCGGCAGCGTGGTGACGCCGACGCCGGCGACGAAGAAGGTGATCACGAAGTCGTCGATCGACAGCGTGAAGCTCATCAGGTAGCCGGCGACGACGCTGGGCAGGATCAGCGGCAGCGTGATGCGGCGGAAGGTCTGCCACGGCGTTGCGCCGAGATCGCGGGCGGCCTCGAAGATGCTCTCGTCCATGCCGGCCAGCCGCGCGCGGACGACGATGGCGACGAAGCCGATGGAGAAGGTGATGTGCGCGACGAGGATCGAGAAGAAACCGAGCGTGAGGTCGAGCACCTGGCGGAAGAACAGCAGCAGCGAGACGCCGAGCAGGATTTCCGGCATCGCCACCGGCGTCAGCACGAGGACGGGCAGGAGGCGGGTGAGTCCGCTCGGCCAGCGGTGCATGGCGATGCCGGCCATCGTCCCGAGCAGCGTCGCGGCGGCCGCCGACAGCACGGCGATCAGCAGCGAGTTGCCGGCGGCGCGCAGCATCTCGTCGTCGGCGAAGAGCTTCGCGTACCAGCGCGTGGTGAAGCCGACCCATTCGGCGTTCAGCGCCGAGTCGTTGAACGAGAAGAGGACGACCACCGCCAGCGGCACGTAGAGGAAGGCATAGACGGCGAGCGCGGCCGCCCACAGCCAGCGTCCGCGCTTCACGACGCCCTCCCGCGCAGGCGGCCGGCGCGCGCGGCGAACGCCGCCAGCGCCAGCACGGCGATGGTGAGCAGGATCGACAGCGTCGACCCGAGCGGCCAGTCGCGGTTGTCGAGGAACTGCTCCTTGATCAGGTTGCCGACCAGCAGGTCGCCGGTGCCGCCGAGCAGCTCGGGAACGGCGAACATGCCGAGCACCGGGATGAAGACCAGCGCCGCGCCGGACCAGATGCCGGGCAGCGACAGCGGGAAGGTGATCCGCCAGAAGCGCGTCCAGGCGCCGGCGCCGAGGTCCTGCGCCGCCTCGAGCAGCGCCGGGTCGTGCTTCTCGAGGTTGGTGTACAGCGGCAGGATCATGAACGGCAGGTGCACATAGACCATGCCGACGATCACCGCGACCGGCGAGTACAGCAGTCCGGCCGGGCCGAGCAGCATGATCCAGGCGTAGACGCGGATCAGGAAGTTGCTGGCGAAGGGCAGGATCACCAGCAGCACCAGCAGGTCGCGCCGCTTCCGCGGGCTGCGCGCGATGAGCAGCGCCAGCGGGTAGGCGAGCAGCAGGCAGAGCAGCGTGCTGGCGCCGGCGACGGCGAAGGAGCGCAGGAAGATCTCGGCGTAGATCAGGTCTCCGGCGAAGAAGCGGTAGGTCTCCAGCGTCAGCTGCGGCCGGCCGTCGACGAGCAGCGGTGCCAGCCCGCCGAACTCGCCGGGCTGGCGGAACGAGGCGGCGACCATGATCAGCGACGGCAGCAGGAAGAAGACGATCAGGAACAGCGCGGGCGGCAGGCAGACCGCCCATTTCGTCGCCCGGTCGGCGCGCGCGCGGGGGTCAGCCCGGCAGGTAGATTCCGGCATCGTGGCGCCAGCAGACGCTGACCGCGTCGCCGACCTCGTGGAACTTGGCGCGTCCGGGCGCGGCGTTGGCCTGCAGCGCCTCGATCACCGCCCCGTCGCCGTCGGCGCCCATCGCCACCTTGTAGACGGTGACGTCGCCGAGGTAGAGATAGCTGCGTACGCGGCCGGGGAAGTGGTTCTTCAGCTCGGCCGCCGCCTTTGCGCTGACGACGCGGATCTGCTCCGGGCGCAGCGCGAAGGCTCCCGGCGCGCCGGGCCGCGCGTCCGCCGCCGGCGGTGCGTGGATGTCGCCGATGCCGGGCGCGGCGAGCAGCAGGTGGTGCGTCCCGGCTTCCTTGACCGCGACGTCGATCAGGTTGATGGTGCCGATGAAGTCGGCGACGAAGCGGTTCTTCGGGAAGCCATAGAGCTGTTCGGGAATGTCGACCTGCTCGACGCGGCCGGCGTTCATCACCGCGATGCGGTGCGACAGCGCCAGCGCCTCCTGCTGCGAGTGCGTGACGAAGACGAAGGTGATGCCGACCTCGCGCTGCAGCGCGATCAGCTCGCGCTCCATCTGCTCGCGCAGCTTGGCGTCGAGCGCGCCGAGCGGTTCGTCGAGCAGCAACAGGCGCGGCCGGTTGATCAGCCCGCGCGCCAGCGCGACGCGCTGCTTCTGGCCGCCGGAGAGCTCGTGCGGGTAGTGCCCGGCCTTGTCGGCGAGGTGCACCAGTTCGAGGGTTTCCTTGAGCCGGCGGCGGCTTTCGTCGCCCGGCGTAGCGGCCATCTGCAACGGGAAGACGACGTTCTCGGCGACCGTCATGTGCGGGAACAACGCGTAGCTCTGGAACACCGTATGCACCGGCCGCCGCTCGGGCGGGATGCCGGCCAGCGGCCGGCCGTCGAGAAACAATTCACCCTCGTCCGGCTCGTCGAAGCCGGCGATCATGCGCAGCAGCGTCGTCTTGCCGCAGCCGGAAGGGCCGAGCAGCGTGAAGAACTCGCCGGCCTCGATGGTCAGCGAGACGTCGTCGACGGCCTTCAGTTCACCGAAGCGGCGCGTGACGTTGCGGATGTCGAGGATCGTCATGGCTGCTCTCAGTGTAGATCAGCCCGACGTCATCCGTCAGCGCTCGTGGTGGTGCGGCGGCGTCGCGACGTGGTGGGTTTCCGACGCGGCGTGATGGTGCAGCGCGGCGTGCACGTCGGCCGCCGGCGCGCCCTTGCCGACCCACTGCGGCAGCAGCGAGCCGGCGATCATGCCGAGCATCGAGACGCCGAGGCCGATCAGCTGCGGCGGCACCGGGCTGCCCTCGCCGACGAGCAGCTCGACCAGCAGCCAGGCGCCGATGCCGCCGAAGATCGCGGCCAGCGCACCCTGCGTCGTCGCGCGTTTCCAGAAGGCGCCGAAGAACAGCGGCACGAAGGCGCCGGCGAGCGTGATCTTGTACGCCGACTCGACCATGTGGAAGATCGACAGCTCGGAGTTGAGCGCGTAGGCGAGCACGCACAGCGCGAAGACGAGGATGGTGACGCGCATCACGCGCAGGAAGTGGTGGTCGCTCATGCCCGGGAAGAAGCCGCGCACGATGTTCTCGGCGAACGACACCGGCGGCGCCAGCAGCGTCGCCGCCGAGCAGCTCATGATCGCCGAGATCACCGCGCCGAAGAAGATCACCTGCGCCAAGAGCGGCGTGTGCTGCATCACCAGCGTCGGCAGCACGCGCTGCGAATCCTCGGCGATCAGCGTGTTGAACAGCTCGGGGTCGATCAGCGTCGCCGAGTAGGCGATGAACATCGGCACGAAGCAGAAGAAAAAGTAGATCGAGCCGCCGAGCAGCGAGCCGGCGATCGCCACCTTCGGGCTCTTCGCCGAGGTGATGCGCTGGAAGACGTCCTGCTGCGGGATCGAGCCGAGCATCATCGTCACCCAGGCGCCGAGGAAGGTCAGCCACAGCCACGGGTCGGCCGGCGGGAAGAAGTCGAGCTTGCCGGCGGCGGCCGCGTGCTCGACCACCGGCGCGACGCCGCCGGTCATGTCGGCGACGACCGAGGCGATGTAGAGCAGGCCGGCGATGATCACGCCCATCTGCACGAAGTCGAGGATGGCGACCGAGAGCATGCCGCCGAAGGTGGTGTAGGTGAGCACGATCGCGGCGCCGAGGACCATGCCCATTTCCTGGCTGACCGCGCCGTCGGTGACGAAGTTGAAGATCAGCCCGAGCGCCTTGATCTGCGCCGACACCCAGCCGAGGTAGGAGATCACGATGGCGAGCGTCGTCAGCACCTCGACGGTGCGGTTGTAGCGCATCCGGTAGTAGTCGCCGAGGGTCAGGATGTTCAGCCGGTACAGCTTGGTGGCGAAGAAGAAACCGGCGATGATCAGGCACAGCGACGAGCCGAAGGGGTCGGCGACGACGCCGCCGAGACCTTCCTTGACGAAGGTGGCGGAGACGCCGAAGATCGCCTCGGCGCCGAACCAGGTAGCGAAGACCGTGGCCATCACCACCGGCGTCGGCAGGTGGCGGCCGGCGACCGCGAAGTCCTTGGCGTTGTGCACGCGCGTCGCGGCGTAGAGGCCGATGCCGATCGACACCATCAGATAGATCACTACGAACCAGATCAGCATGGTCTGGCGTTCCCCCATGAATGCCCGGAGGCACCCCGGCGGCCCCCTTTCGAACGGGGGCGATTATATGCGACAAGTCACTGGTTCTTGACGCTTTTTTCCGCACCCCGATGGTGCGCCGGCAGCCTCAGGCCTTGCGTACGACGAGGCTGCCGATCGAGTAGCCGGCGCCGAACGAGCAGATCACGCCGACGTCGCCGCGCGCGAGGTCGGCGCGATGGCGGTGGAAGGCGATGATCGAGCCGGCCGACGCGGTATTGGCGAACTCGTCGAGGATCACCGGCGCCTCGTCGGCGGACGCCTCGTGCCCGAGCAGGCGCTTGCCGATCAGCTGGTTCATCGCCAGGTTGGCCTGGTGCAGCCAGTAGCGGCGGATACCGGTCGTTTCGAAGCCGAGCGAAGCGACATGGCCGGCGATGTGCTCGGCGGCCATCGGGCAGACCTCCTTGAACACCTTGCGCCCTTCCTGGCGGAACAGCTGGTCGCGCTCGGCCGGGTCGCGGTCCTCGCAGCGCGAGAGGAAGCCGGCGTTGTTGCGGATGGCGTTCGAGAAGCGGGTCGCGAGCCGGGTGCCGAGCACTTCCCAGCGGTCGGCCGCGCTCGCCGCGTCGGCGCGCTCGACGACGATCGCCGTGCACACGTCGCCGAAGATGAAGTGGCAGTCGCGGTCCTGCCACGCGAGGTGGGCCGAGCAGATCTCGGGATCGACGACCAGCGCGGCGCGCGCGGTGCCGGTCTTCACTGCGTTGATCGCCTGCTCCAGCCCGAAGGTCGCCGACGAGCAGGCGACGTTCATGTCGAAGGCGTAGCCGCCGGCGCCGAGCGCGTCCTGGATCTCGACCGCCAGCGCCGGGTACGGGCGCTGCATGTTCGACGCGGCGCAGATTACCAGGTCGATGTCCGCCGCCGTGCGGCCGGCGCTGGCGAGCGCCTGCTGCGCCGCCGCCACCGCGATCTCGGCCTGCAGCGAGAGCTGGTCGTCCGGGCGCGGGTCGAATTTCGGGCGCAGCCGTGCCGGGTCGAGCACGCCGGCCTTGTCGACGACGTAGCGGCGCTTGATGCCGGACGCTTTCTCGATGAACTCGGCCGACGATTCGGGCACCGCGGCGACGGTGCCGGCGGCGATCGCGTCGGCGTGCTCGGCGTTGAAGCGCTGTGCGTACGCGTTGAAGGCGGCGACGAGCTCGTCGTTGCCGATGACGTTGGGCGCGACCCACAGGCCGGTGCCGCTGATGACGACGTTGTGCATATCAAACGACCGTTTAAATTGTGTGGCGGCGAAGATAGCACAGGCACCGCCCGCCGGCGACCCCGGCGGCGGACGGGGGCGTCAGCCCGCCGACGCCAGCGCCCGGCGCAGGCGCTCGGCGTAGCCTTCGAGCAGCTCGCGCGGCGGGTCCTTGCGCGGCCAGGCGAGGCCGACGCCGTCGCCGGCATGGCGCGGCACGACGTGCAGGTGGAAATGGAAGACGGTCTGCTCGCCCTCCCTGCCGTTGGCCTGCAGCAGCGTGATTCCGGGCGGGTCGAAGGCGGCGGCGACGGCCTGCGCGACGCGCTGCGCGGTGCGCATCGCGGCGGCGGCCTCGTCCGGCGTCAGATCGAGCAGCGTCGCCGCGTGGCGCTTGACGGCGACCAAGGTGTGGCCGGGGTTGAGCTGGCCGAGGTCCATGAAGGCGATCGTCTGTTCGTCCTCGTAGACGCGCGAGGCGGGGATTTCGCCGGCGACCAGCCGGCAGAAGATGCACTGGCCGGGCGCGGCGGGAACGGTCGACAGCGGCATGGCAGCACCTCGCAAGGGCAGGGGAGGCCCGCAGTCTGGCGCCGGCGGCGGCCGATTACAAGTAGGGCAGCGCCAGCGCCGTGGCGAGCAGCGCGGCGATCGCCGCCAGCAGCCAGTTCTGCCGGCGCTGGCCGGCGGCGATTTCGGCCAAGAGCGGCGACAGGTCGGCCGCCGGCGGGCGCGACAGCGCCTGATGCACCAACCGCGGCAGTTGCGGCAGCGTGCGCGCCCAGTTCGGCGCCTCGGCGGCGAGGTTCCTCTTCACGCCGCGCCAGCCGAGCTGCTCGCTCATCCAGCGCTCGAGGAAGGGCTTCGCGGTCTTCCACAGGTCGAGGTCGGGGTCGAGCTGGCGGCCGAGGCCCTCGATGTTCAACAGCGTCTTCTGCAGCATCACCAGCTGCGGCTGGATCTCGACGTTGAAGCGGCGCGAGGTCTGGAACAGGCGTAGCAGCACCTTGCCGAACGAGATTTCCTTCAGCGGCCGGTCGAAGATCGGCTCGCAGACGGCGCGGATCGCCGCCTCGAACTCGTCGACGCGGGTGTCCGCCGGCGCCCAGCCGGCCTCGACGTGCGCCTGCGCGACGCGCTTGTAGTCGCGCTGGAAGAAGGCGAGGAAGTTCTGCGCCAGGTAGTTCTTGTCGGTGTCGGTCAGCGTGCCGACGATGCCGAAGTCGAGCGCGATGTAGCGGCCGTGCTTCTCGCCCTCGGTGGCGACGAAGATGTTGCCGGGGTGCATGTCGGCGTGGAAGAAGCCATCGCGGAAGACCTGCGTGAAGAAGATTTCGACGCCGGCCCGCGACAGCGCCTTCAGGTCGACGCCGGCGGCGACCAGCGCGTCGCGGTGGCTGATCGGGATGCCGCGCATGCGCTCCATGACCATTACCGACGCGGTGCACCAGTCCCAGTAGACTTCCGGAACGACAAGCAGCGTCGAGCCCTCGAAGTTGCGCCTGAGCTGCGAACAGTTCGACGCCTCGCGCATCAGGTCGAGCTCGTCGCGCAGGTACTTGGCGAACTCGGCGACGACCTCGCGCGGCTTCAGCCGCTTGCCGTCCGACCAGACCTTCTCGACCAGACCGGCGAGCGTGTCCATCAGCGCCAGGTCGTGCTCGATGACGCCCTGCATGTTCGGGCGCAGGATTTTCACCGCGACGTCGCGGCCGTCGGGCAGCCGCGCGAGGTGCACCTGCGCCACCGAGGCGCTGGCCACCGGCTCGGCGCTGAATTCGGCGAAGACTTCGGACGCCGGCTTGCCGTAGGCCTTCTCGACCTCGGCCAGCGCCTGCGCCGACGAGAACGGCGGCACGCGGTCCTGCAGCTTGGCGAGTTCGTCGGCGATGTCCGGCGGCAGCAGGTCGCGGCGCGTCGACAGCACCTGCCCGAACTTGACGAAGATCGGCCCCAGCGCCTCCAGCGCCTTCCGCAGGCGAACCGCCTCCGGCTCGTCGAAGCGGCGCCAGAAATGTAATGCGCGCGAAATCGCCGCCAGCCGGCCGGAAGGTTCGTGTTCGAGCAGCATCTCGTCCAGCCCGTAGCGGCTGGAGACGGCGAGGATCTTGGCGAGGCGGAAGAGGCGCAAGGTGGGTGCGGCGCCGGAAAACGGCGAAAAATGCAGGAAAACCGCGAATTTACACGGATTCGCCGGGTCCCGGAAGCGCGTATAATCGCCGCTTTGGCAATTTTCCCCGGCTTCATGACTCAGGATCTCCGCACCCATATCGCCGCGCTGCTGAAGGCGGCGCTGCAGAGCGTCGCGCCCGACGCCGCCGACACGGCCATCGTTCTCGACCGCCCGAAACAGGCGTCGCACGGCGACTTTGCCAGCAATCTCGCGCTGCAGATCGCCAAGGCGATGAAGCGCTCGCCGCGCGACGTCGCGCAGCTGCTCGTTTCCGAACTGCCGGCCTCGCCCTGGGTCGAGAAGACCGAGATCGCCGGCCCTGGCTTCATCAACTTCACGCTGAAGCCCGCCGCCAAGCTGAAGGTGGTCGGCGACGTGCTCGCCGCCGGCGCCGATTACGGCCGCTCGACGGCCGGCGGCAAGCAGAAGATCCAGGTCGAGTTCGTCTCCGCCAACCCGACCGGCCCGCTGCACGTCGGCCACGGCCGCGGCGCCGCCTACGGCGCCTCGCTGTCCAGCCTGCTCGCCTTCGCCGGCTGGGACGTGACGCGCGAATACTACGTGAACGACGCCGGCCGGCAGATGGACATCCTCGGCCTGTCGACCTGGCTGCGCTACCTGGAGCTGCACAACGAGCACCTGCCGTTCCCGCCGAACGCCTACCAGGGCGACTACGTGCGCGGCATGGCCAAGCAGATGCAGCTGGCGCACCGCGACAAGTACGTGAAGAAGGCCGCCGACGTGCTCGCCAACACCCCCGGCCTGCCGGACGCCGCGCGCGCCGACGACGAGGCGAAGAACCAGCGCGAGCTGCATCTCGACGCGCTGATCGCCAACGCCAAGACGCTGCTCGGCGAGGACTGGGCCTACGTGCATAACCACGCGCTGACCGAGCAGCTCGCCGACTGCCGCGACGACCTCGAGGAGTTCGGCGTGCACTTCGAGGTCTGGTTCTCGGAGAAGGCGCTCTACGACACCGGGCTCGTCGCCCGCTGCATCGAGCGCATGGAGAAGGCCGGCCACATCTACCTGCAGGACGGCGCCAAGTGGTTCCGCTCGACCGCCTTCGGCGACGAGAAGGACCGCGTCGTGCAGCGCGAGAACGGCCTCTACACCTATTTCGCGTCGGACATCGCCTACCACCTGAACAAGTTCGAGCGCGGCTTCGACAAGGTCATCAACATCTGGGGCGCCGACCACCACGGCTACATCCCGCGCGTCACCGGCGCGCTGCAGGCGCTCGACCTCGACGCGGCCAAGCTGCACGTGGCGCTGGTCCAGTTCGCGGTGCTCTACCGCAACGGCCAGAAGGCCTCGATGTCGACCCGCTCGGGCGAGTTCGTGACGCTGCGCGACCTGCGCCGCGAGGTCGGCAACGACGCCTGCCGCTTCTTCTACGTGCTCAGGAAGTCCGACCAGCACCTCGACTTCGACCTCGACCTCGCCAAGAGCCAGTCGAACGAAAACCCGGTCTACTACATCCAATATGCGCACGCCCGCATCTGCTCGGTGCTGAACGCCTGGACCGAGGCCGGCGGCAACGAGGCCGAGCTGGCCAAGGCCGACCTCGGCCGCCTCGACAGCCCGCGCGAGCTGGCGCTCGCCGCCAAGCTGGCCGAGTTCCGGGAAGTGATCGAGGCCGCCGCCGCCGACCTGGCGCCGCACAGCATCGCCTTCTACCTGAAGGACCTCGCCGCCGAGTTCCACAGCTGGTACAACGCCGAGCGCATGCTGGTCGACGATGCCGCGCTGAAGGATGCGCGCGTCGCGCTCGCTGCCGCCGTCCGCCGGACGATCAGGAACGGCATGGCGATCCTCGGCGTCTCGTGCCCGGAATCGATGTAAGCATTCGCTAACGCAAGGAAGCCCCACGCAATGAGCCGCGACATGAAACCCAAACGCGCCCCGGCGAAGAAGAAGTCGGCCGGCGGCACGCTGGTCGGCCTGTTCGTCGGCCTCGTCCTCGGCATCGTCGGGGCGGCGGCGGTCGTCTGGTACATCAACAAGATGCCGGCGCCGTTCAAGCCGCAGGTCGCCGTGCCGGCGACGGGCAACGGCGCCAAGGCGGTGCCCGCGGCCAACGGCGCGCCGGCGCCGCTGCCGGGCAAGCCGGGCGATCCGGTGCCGGAGAAGCGCTTCCAGTTCTACGACATCCTGCCGGGCAAGGCCGAGGCCAAGGTCGACCCCGCGGCGCCGGAGCCGAAGGAGGCGAAAGGCAAGGAAGTCGAAGCCGCCGGCAAGGAGAGCATCTACCTGCAGGCCGGCTCGTTCCAGAATCCGGGCGACGCCGACAACCAGAAGGCGAAACTCGCGTTATTGGGCATGGAGGCCGCCATCCAGCAGGTGATGGTGCAGGACAAGGTGTGGTACCGCGTCCGCCTCGGGCCGTATGCGAAGATCGACGACGTCAACCGGGTCCGCTCCGAACTCGCCAAGCAGGGGATCGAGGCGGCCGTAGCCAAGAAGGATTAAGGAGAAGAACGATGCACAAGCGCACTTTCGTTTCGTTGCTGGCCGGGTTTGCCGCGGCCCTGATGATTTCCGCTTCGGCGCAGGCGCAGGTCGCCGCCGGCCGCGACTACGTGCCGATCGAACCGGCGCAGGCGAGCGAGAATCCGGCCAAGATCGAAGTGATCGAGTTCTTCTCCTACGGCTGTCCGCACTGCAACGACTTCCACCCGCTGATCAGCAAGTGGGCGGCGAAGCTGCCGGCCGACGTCGTCTTCAAGCGCGTGCCGGTGTCCTTCGGCCGCGCGCAGTGGGCCAACATCGGCAAGCTGTACTACGCCGCCGAGGTCATCGGCGAGCTCGGCCGCCTCGACAACGCCGCCTTCCAGGCGATCCACGAGAAGGGCGTCAAGCTCTACGACGAGGCGACGATCATGCAGTTCGCCGTGCAGCAGGGCGTCGACGGCAAGAAGTTCGCCGACGCCTTCGGCTCCTTCGGCGTGCAGAGCAAGATGAAGCGCGCCGACCAGATGACCCAGGCCTACAAGGTGCAGGGCGTCCCGGCGATCGCCGTCGACGGCCGCTACATGGTGCTGAACGAGGGCATCAAGAGCTACGAGGAACTGCTCGCGCGCACCGACAAGGTGATCGCCAAGGCGCGCAGCGAGAAGAAAAAGTAAGCCGCGTGCCGGCCGTTCCCGCGTCACCGGAAACCCGCAGCCCGCTGCGGGTTTTTCTTACCGGCGCCTCGAGCGGCATCGGCGCCGCGCTCGCCCGCCACTACGCCGCCGAGGGCGCCGTGCTCGGTCTCGCCGCGCGCCGCGCCGACGCGCTCGCCGCGCTGGCGGCGGCCTTGCCCGGCGAACACGCGACCTATCCGCTCGACGTCGCCGATGCGCCGGCGCTGGCCGCGGCCGCTGCCGACTTCGTCGCCCGCTTCGGTGCGCCGGACATCGTGATCGCCAACGCCGGGGTGTCGGCCGGCACGCTGACCGAGCACAGCGAAGACCTGGCGGTGTTCCGCCGCATCATGGACACCAACGTCTACGGCATGGCGGCGACCTTCGCGCCGTTCATCGGGCCGCTGCGCGCCGGCGGTGGGGGCGGCCGCCTGGTCGGCATCGCCTCGGTCGCCGGCATCCGCGGCCTGCCCGGCGCCGAGGCCTACAGCGCGTCGAAGGCGGCGGCGATCGCCTACCTGGAGAGCCTGCGCCTGGAGATGCGGCCGTACGGGATCCAGGTGGTGACCATCGCTCCCGGCTACATCGACACGCCGATGACCGAGATCAACCCCTACCCGATGCCCTTCCTGCTGCCGGCCGACGCGGCGGCGCGCCGCTTCGCCGCGGCGATCGCGCGCGGCACCAGCTACGCGGTGATTCCGTGGCAGATGGGGGTGGTCGCCAAGCTGCTGCGCCTGTTGCCGAACTGGGCTTACGACCGCCTCTTCGTCGCTGCGCCGCGCAAGCCGCGGCTTTGATTTTTGTCCTTATAATCCGCGCCTGACCGATCAAGAGATTGCCGCGATGAAACGCCCCCTGTCCCTCGCCCTCGCGCTCGCCGCGCTCGTTCCCGCGCACGCCGCCGAGGCCGACGGGCTGGCCGCGGTCGCCCGGCTCGGCCGGCTCAACGGCCAGGCGCTGGCCTGCAAGCAGATGGACGTGGCGGCACAGGCGAAGAATGCGCTGGTCGCGCTGGCGCCGAAGACGCGCGAGGTCGGCGAGCGCTTCGAGGCGGAAACCAACCGCAGCTTCCTGTCGCCGGCCGCGTGCGGCGAGCGCCGGCGGCTGGCGGCCGAGGTCGACGCGGCGGTGCTCGAACTGCGCCTGGCCTATCCGTCGGCGCGCGACGCCGGCGCCGAGCCGCCAGCAGCCGGCGAGGTCGTTCCCCGCTACCTGCTCGCCGACCACCACGGCCGCACCGTCACCGACCAGGATTTCCGCGGCCGCTTCCAGCTGATCACCTTCGGCTACATCTCGTGCCCGGACGTCTGCCCGACGACGCTGGCCGAGATGGCGGCGGTGCTGAAGGCGCTCGGCGAATCGGCGAAGCGCGTGCAGCCGCTGTTCGTCACCGTCGATCCCGAGCGCGACACGCCGGCGCTGCTGAAGGAATACACGGCCACCTTCGATGCGCGCATCCTCGGCCTGACCGGCTCGCCGGAGCTGGTCCGCGGCGTCGCCGACAACTTCAGGGTGCGCTACGAGAAGGTGCGCGAGCCGGGGGCGCCGGCCGAGCGCTACACCGTCGACCATTCGGCGGGGATGTTCCTGCTCGGGCCGGACGGCCGCCTGCTCGCCCGCTTCCCCTATGCGCTGCCGGTCGCCGACCTGACCCGGCGCATCGCCGACCAGCTGCAGGCGGTGCCGTAGGCCGCGTCAGGACGGCTTGCGGCTGACCGTGGCGACGACGACGTTGCCGCAGCCCGGATACTCGATGCTGGCGAAGCTGGTGCGCTGCGCCATCGCGATGCCGCGGCCATTCGGGTCGAAGATCCGCGTCGGATCGAAGTCCAGGTAGCGCTGCCAGTCGAAGCCGGCGCCGGCGTCGCTGATCGTGAAGCGCAGGCAGTCGGGCTGCGGCTCCAGGCGCACGTGCGCGACGCGCGCGCGGAACTGCGGCAGTTCCAGGCGGCGGCCGATTTCCGCGTGCCAGTCGTTCTCCATCAGCAGCAGCGTCTTCTCGCGATAGCTGATGCCGAGGTTGCCGTGCTCGATGGCGTTCACCATCAGCTCGCTGATGCCGAACAGCGCGGCCTGCGGGTTCGGGCACAGGCCGGCGAGGAACTCGGCGAGCGTGCGCGCCTCGTCCAGCGTGCGGAAGCTGAACTCGATCGACGACAGCTGCTGGAACGCCCGCTCCATGCTGCCGGCGCGGTTCACCGCGCTGCGCAGCGCGCGCTGGTCGCCGAGCGCCGCGCGCACCACCGCGCACAGCGTCTCCGGTTCGTAGGGCTTGGTCAGGTAGTAGTAGGCGCCGGCGGCCAGCCCTTCGCGTACCTGTTCCGGCGTCGAGGCCGCGGTCTGCATGATCACCGGAATCCCGGCGAAGCGCGGGTCGCCCTTCATCCGCCGCAGCAGCTCGAGGCCGTCGAGCGCCGGCATGATGCGGTCGAGGATGACCAGGTCGTACGGCGCGTTGGCGCCTGTCAGCGCCTGCCAGGCAGCTTCGCCGTCGCCGGCGCTGTCCAGCCGGTAGTCGGTCTCTTCCGACAGGTATTCCTCGATGATCGCCAGGTTCAGCGGCTCGTCGTCTACGGTCAGGATGCGGGTCGGGGCCATGGCGCGGTTGTCTCCTCGGGTTGTGGTCGCGGCGCCGTTCCTGTTGTTGTGCGGTGGCGGCGGTCGGCTGCGCGGACACCGGGGCGGCGAAAACGCAGTATATATGCACTTGTCCTTGATTGAGCTCACTCATGCGCCGAAAGCGCTATTGACCCACATCAAGGGGCGCTTGCCGGGGCGGCGGTAGACTGCCCAGCTTCCCGTATTTCCTCCGCAGAAACCATGGACCGTTCCGCCCTGCCGGACCTCGTTTGCCCCGCCGGCAGCCTGCCGGCGCTGAAGGCCGCCGTCGACAACGGCGCCGACGCCGTCTACCTCGGCTACAAGAACGACACCAACGCCCGCAACTTCGCCGGCCTCAACTTCGACGCGAAGACCATGGCCGATGGCGTCCGCTATGCGCACGACCGCGGCTGCGAGGTGCTGATGGCGATCAACACCTTCCCGCAGCCAGGTCGCGTCGCCGACTGGCGGGCGGCGGTCGACGGCGCCGTCGGCCTCGGAGTGGACGCGATCATCCTCGCCGACGTCGGCCTGCTCGACTACGCGCGCAACCGCCACCCGCAGCAGCGCCTGCACCTGTCGGTACAGGGCTCGGCGACCAGCTACGAGGCGATCAACTTCGCCCACCGCGAATTCGGCGTGCTGCGCGCGGTGCTGCCGCGCGTGCTGACGCTGGCGCAGGTCGAGCACGTGATCAAAAACACGCCGGTCGAGATCGAGGTCTTCGGCTTCGGCAGCCTGTGCGTGATGAACGAGGGCCGCTGCTGGCTGTCCTCGTACGCCACCGGCGAATCGCCGAACACCGTCGGCGCCTGCTCGCCGGCGAAATACGTGAAATGGGACAAGAAGCCGGGGCAGATGGACACGCGCTTGAACGGCATCCTCATCGACCGCTTCGCCGACGACGAGCCGGCTGGCTACCCGACGCTGTGCAAGGGCCGCTTCGAGGTGCAGGGGGAAACCTACTACGCGCTCGAGGAGCCGACCAGCCTGAACGTGCTCGAGATCCTGCCCGAGATCATCAAGATCGGCGTCAAGGCGATCAAGGTCGAGGGGCGCCAGCGCAGCCCGGCCTATGTGACGCAGGTGACGCGCACGCTCAGGGCCGCGCTCGACGCCTTCGCCAACGAGAGCGAGCGCTACCACGTCAAGCCGACCTGGCAGGCCGAGCTGGCCAAGGTCTCGGAAGGCAACCAGGCGACGCTGGGCGCCTACAACCGCCCGTGGCGGTGATTTTTTCCTGAATTGCGGATGAAGAACATGAAGCTCGCGCTGGGCCCCCTGCTCTATTTCTGGCCGAAGGCCGAAGTCATGGAGTTCTACGCCGAGATGGCGCAGAACGAGGCGATCGACATCGTCTATGTCGGCGAGGTCGTCTGCTCGCGCCGGCAGCAGCTGCGCACCGCCGACTGGATCGGCCTCGCCCGCGACCTGACCGACGCCGGCAAGGAAGTCGTCGTCTCGGCGCAGGCGCTGCTCGAATCGGAGAGCGACCTGAAGGCGATGCGCCGGCTGATCGACGAGGCGGGCTGCAAGATCGAGGCCAACGACCTCGGCGCGGTGAACCTGGTGCAGGGCAAGCTGCCCTTCGTCGCCGGCCCGCACCTCAACATCTACAACGAGGCGACGCTGGCCACCTACGCGCGCTACGGACTGAAGCGCTGGGTGCCGCCGCTGGAAGCCGACCGCAAGCTGGTCGAGACGCTGCACCGCTCGCGTCCGGAAGGCGTCGAGACCGAGGTCTTCGTCTTCGGCAAGCTGCCGCTCGCCTTCTCGGCGCGCTGCTTCACCGCGCGCCACTACAACCTGAACAAGGACGACTGCCAGTTCAAGTGCCTCGACCACCCGGAAGGGATGACGCTGAAGACGCGCGAGGGGCAGAGCTTCCTCGCCATCAACGGCATCCAGACGATGTCGGCGCAGAGCTACAACCTGCTCGCCGAAGTGCCGACGCTGCGCGAGCTGGGCATCGACATCATCCGCGTCAGCCCGCAGCCGGCCTATACTGCCGAGATCGTCGCCGCCTTCGACGCCGCCCGCCGCGGCGAACCGGCGGCGGCCAATGCCGCGTGGAACCCGGAAGGCCTCGTCGACGGCTACTGGTTCGGCGACGCCGGCATCGCGCAGCGGCATACGCAGGCCGTCGCCGCACTCACAGGAGCATGAGCATGGACCAGGGATTCACGATTCCGAAATTCCAGCTGCCGGGCTTCATCGCCCGCATCGGCGAGAAGCTGCCGCAATGGCCGCACGCGGTGGCGCTGACCACCGCGCTCAACGCCGCGGCGAAGCTGGGCCTGTTGCCCGAAGACAGCCTGGCGGCGATGGAAGGCAAGACCTTCGTCGTGCAGGTCTACGACACCGGCGGCCAGGCCGCCTTCACCTACCGCGGCGGCTTCTTCCGCCCGCTGTTCCGCCCGGCCGGCACGCCGGACCTGGCCTTCCGCGCCAACCTCTCCGCCTTCCTGCAGGTGGCGACGCGGCAGGAAGACCCGGACACGCTGTTCTTCAACCGCGAACTGTCGATCGAGGGCGACACCGAATTAGGCCTGATCGTCAAGAACATGCTCGACGCGATCGACCTCTCGCAGCTGAAGCCACGCCTGCCGCAACTGCCGCGCAGCCTGCCCTTCATCAGCCAACGCTGATTTCGCCGTCGACCACCCGCGTCGTGCGCTGCACGATGCTGATCGTCTCCTCGGTGGTGATCGGCGTCTCCGCGCCGTTCAGCGCGCGGATGCTGGTCGGCCCGAGGTAGACGTCGACCGAGGGCTGCAACTGCCCATTGTTGCCGAGCACCTTGCCGGTCAGCACCGGGTAAGCATGCTCCAGCGCATGCAGCGCCTCACCGACCGTCTCGCCGCTGACGGTAACTTCCTCGTGACCTTCCACCAGCGGGCGCAGCGGCGGCGGGATGTGGATGGAAACAACCGGTGCGTCGATCATGGTCAATCTCCTCTTACACCATTCTTTATAGCTCAGACCGCGGCTGGCGGGAGGGTGTTCCGGGGCGGGGGGCATGTGGGCGCGGGCTGGAGCGCCGCGGCCGCCAGCCTTGCCGGTTTCTGCATCTCCCTGGTTGTTCAGGGAATTCGTATCACGTTGGTTTTCTTCCCTTGGCCGCCGCGGCAAAAAGGCGTTCTATAATCGGCGCATGAATACGGTCATCCAACTCGACAATCAGGACGACAAGGCGCAGCGGCAGAAGGCGTTCCGCAAGCAGTTCGCGGAGAACCTGAATGCGGCGCTGGATCGTCGCGGGGCGATTCCGGTCGGCTACGGCCGGGTGACGGCGGTAGCCGAGCTGTTCGGCGTCAGCCAGAACACCGCGGCCAACTGGCTGCGCGGCGAAGGCGTGCCCGAGCTGGCGCGGCTGCCGGAGATCGCGGAAACCCTCAACACCACCGTCGAGCAGCTGGTGGTCGGCGCGCAGAGCACCGGCGCGCACGCCATCGACGAGCGCTATACGGTGATCGACATCCACGGCAGCGACGCGGACGAGGCGCATTCGCTGTATATGCTGCCGGAGGCGCTGCGCGAGGTCGGCCTGCCGCGCGGCGTGACGGCGATGCGGATGGCCTCCGACGACATGGACCCCTACCTGCGCCCGGGCGACGTCGTCTTCTACGACCCGCGCGTCAACCGCCTCGTCGGCAACGGCGTCTATGTACTGCGCGTGCACGGCGCATTGGTCGTCCGCCGCATCCAGCGCGGCACCGTCGACGGGCTGCGCCTGATCTGCGACAACAACCGCTTCGGCAGCGAGACGCTGTCCGAGGAGGCGCTCGCAGCGAGCGGCATCGAGGTCGTCGGCCACGTCGTCGGGCGCCTGCTGGTCGGACGTTGAGCCTCGCTGCCGGTTCGCCGTCGCTGCTCTACCTGCACGGCTTCCGCTCCTCCCCGCAGTCCTGGAAGGCCCGCCTGCTCGGCGCGGCGCTGGCCGAGCGCGGCCTCGCCGACCGCTTCCACTGCCCGGCGCTGTCGCACGACCCGGCCGTCGCCATTGCGCAGGCCGAGGCGATCCTCGCCGAGCATCCCGCGTGCACGCTGCTCGGCAGTTCGCTCGGCGGCTATTACGCGACCTGGCTGGCCGAAAAATATGGTTTGCCGGCGGTGCTGATCAACCCGGCGGTGGTCGCGCCGCTGTCGCTGGAGGCCTACGTCGGGCCGCAGACCAATCTCTACAGCGGCGAAGTCTTCGAATTCACCGCGGCGCACATCGCCACGCTGCGCGCGCTGGAGGTGCCGCGGATCACGCCGGAACGCTACTGGCTGCTGGTCGAGGAGGGCGACGAGCTGCTCGACTATCGGGCGGCGGTCAGCCGCTACGCCGGCTGCCGGCAGACGGTGCTGCCCGGCGGCGACCACAGCTTCACCCGCTTTCCCGATTTCGTGCCGCAAATCATTGAATTCTGCGGGTTATAATCCGCAGGATGTTTGTTCTATTCGAAGAAGACGGCGCCTTCAAGGCCGGCTCACTTCTCGCCGACAACGACGCGTCGTTGCAGGTCGAGATGGTTTCCGGGAAGCGCGCCAAGATCAAGGCGGCGAACGTGCTGCTGCGGTTCAGGGAGCCTGCGGCGAGCGCCTTGCTCGATGCCGCGGAGCCGGTGGCCGAGGGCATCGAGGCCGAGTTTCTCTGGGAGTGTGCTGGCGATGGCGAATTTTCTTTTCTTGATTTTGCCCGCGACTACTACGGCCACGAAGCCTCGCCGGTCGAAGCGACTGCGATCCTGCTGGCCCTGCACGCAGCGCCCGTCTACTTCCATCGCAAGGGCAAGGGCCGCTTCCGCAAGGCGCCTGCCGACATTCTGGCAGCCGCTTTGGCCGGTCTTGAAAAGAAGCGTCAGCAAGCGCTCGCCATCGAGCGCATGGTCGAAACGCTGAAGGGCGGGCAGCTGCCGCCGGAGTTCCCGCCGCTCTTGCGCGAGCTGCTCTACAAGCCGGACCGCAACAAGCCGGAGACCAAGGCGCTGGAGACCGCCTGCGCCGACCTCGGCGTTGCCGCCGTGCACCTGCTGGCGCGCTGCGGCGCGATCCGCTCGGCGCACGACTACCACTTCCAGCGCTTCCTCAACGAATACTTCCCGCGCGGCACCGGCTTCCCCGACTGCGCGGTGCCCGAGGCCGGTGCTGGCCTGCCGCGCGCCGAGGTGCGCGCCTTCTCGATCGACGATGCGGCGACCACCGAGATCGACGACGCCTTTTCGGTGCAGGCGCTGCCCGGCATCGGCTGGCGCGTCGGCATCCACATCGCCGCGCCGGGGCTCGGCATCCTGCCCGGGTCGCCGCTCGACGCGGTCGCCCGCGAGCGGCTGTCGACGGTCTACATGCCGGGCAACAAGATCACGATGCTGCCCGATGCGGTGGTCGAGCGCTTCACGCTGTCGGCCGGCCGCAACTGCCCGGCGGTGTCGCTGTACCTGACGGTCTCGCCGGAGCTGGAGATCACCGGCCACGAGTCGCGGCTGGAGATCGTGCCGGTGGTCGCCAACCTGCGCCACCACGAGATCGAGCCGCTGTTCAACGAGGCCACGCTGGCCGCCGGCCTGCCCGAGTTCGCCTTCTGCGACGAGTTGAAGCTGCTCTGGCAGCTGGCTTGCGCTTGCGAGGGGCGGCGCGGCAAGCCCTCGGCGGTGCAGGGCGTGAACGACTACAACTTCGCGATCGAGGGCGACCTCGCCGACGCCGAGCACTGTCGCGTCGAGATCAGCGAACGGAAGCGCGGCAGCCCGCTCGACAAGCTGGTCGCCGAGCTGATGATCGTCGCCAACAGCACCTGGGGCGGCCTCTTGGCCGAGAAGGGGATCGCCGCCATCTACCGCGCGCAGACCGCCGGCAAGGTGCGCATGACGACCTCGCCGCTGCCGCATGACGGCCTCGGCGTCGCGCAGTACGCCTGGTCCTCGTCGCCGCTGCGCCGCTACGTCGACCTGGTCAACCAGTGGCAGCTGATCGCCCACCTGCAGGACCTGACGCCGCACTTCGGCGGCAAGGGCAAGACCAGCAACGACGCGCTGTTCGCGGCGATGCGCGACTTCGACCTGACCTACGCCGCCTACGCCGAATTCCAGCGCGGCATGGAGCGCTACTGGTGCCTGCGCTGGCTGCGCCAGCAGGGGCTGACCGAGATCGACGCGACCGTGCGCCGCGAGAACCTGGTCAAGCTCGACCACCTGCCGCTGCTGCAGCGCGTGCCGTCGCTGCCGGAGCTGCCGCCGGGGCAGCGCGTGCGCCTCGCGCTCGGCGAGATCGACGAGCTGACGCTGGAATTCGACTGCCGGCATCTGGAAACCCTCGGCGCGGCCGAGGCCGTCGCCGACGACGAGGCGGCAGGCGACTGAGATGGCGACCGCGCTGCCGATGCCCCTGGCGCTGCGCGACCCGGCGACGGACCGCAAGCTGTGGCTGGCCGTCGGCGCCTCGCTGCTGCTGCACGGTGGCCTGCTGTCGCTGAACTTCCAGTTCCCCGACGCGACGCGCGCGGTCAAGGACAAGGCGCTCGAGATCATCCTGGTGAACAGCAAGTCGGCACGCCGGCCGTCGGAAGCGCAGGCGCTGGCGCAGGCCAACCTCGACGGCGGCGGCAACGTCGACGACAACCGCCGGGCGAAGACGCCGCTGCCGCCGTCGGCGCGGCAGCAGGCGGGGGCCGACCTGGAACAGAAGCAGCGCCGCGTGCAGGAGCTGGAGGCACGCCAGCAGAAGCTGCTGGCCGAGGCGCGCAGCAAGGCGACGGCGGCGCCGCAGGAGCAGCGCGAAGCGCAGCCGGAACCGGTGCCGGCGCTGTCCGGGCGCGAGCTGGCGTCGTCGGCGCTGGCGATGGCGCGGATGGAGGCGGAGATCGCACGGAACGTGGACGAATACAACAAGCGTCCGCGCAAGAAGAACATCGGCACGCGCGCCGACGAGTACCGCTTCGCGCAGTACGTCGAGGACTGGCGGCTGAAGGTCGAGCGCGTCGGCACGCTGAACTACCCCGAGGCGGCCAAGGGCAAGCTCTACGGCAGCCTGGTCCTCTCGGTCAGCATCCAGAGCGACGGCGTGGTGCAGAAGATCGAGATCAACCGCAGTTCCGGGCACCGGACGCTCGACGATGCGGCGCGCCGCATCGTGCAGATGGCCTCGCCGTATGCGCCGTTCCCGCCGGACATTCGGCGCGACACCGACATCATCGAGATCACGCGCACCTGGTCCTTCACGCGCGGCGACGCGCTCGAGACGCGCTGACGGAGTCGGTATGAGCGACCGCTACTGCGTCATCGGCAACCCGATCGGCCACAGCAAGTCGCCGGCGATCCATGCGCTGTTCGCGCGGCAGACCGGCGAGGACCTCGTCTACGAGGCGCGGCTGGCGCCGCTCGACGGCTTCGCCGCCGCCGTGCGCGCCTTCGCCGCCGCCGGCGGGCGCGGCGCCAATGTCACCGTGCCGTTCAAGGAAGAGGCCTTCCGTCTGTGCGACGCGCACAGCGACCGCGCGCGGCTGGCCGGCGCGGTGAACACGCTGTCCTTCGCCGACGGCCGCATCGTCGGCGACAACACCGACGGCGCCGGTCTCGTGCGCGACCTGGTGTTCAACCTGAAGACACCGCTCGCCGGCCGCCGCGTGCTGCTGCTCGGCGCCGGCGGCGCCGCCCGCGGCGCGCTCGGGCCGATCCTCGAGCGCGAGCCGGAGGCGGTGGTGATCGCCAACCGCACCGCGGCGCGCGCCGAGGATCTCGCGCTGCATTTCGCCGAGGTCGGCCCGGTGCGCGGCTGCGGCTTCGCCGATCTCACCGGCGAGAGCTTCGACGTCGTCGTCAATGCCACCGCGGCGAGCCTCGCCGGCGAGGTGCCGCCGCTGCCGGAAGGGGTTTTCTCGCCGGACGCGCTGGCCTACGACATGATGTACGGCAAGGGCGACACCGCCTTCCTCGCCCATGCCCGCCGGCTCGGCGTCGCACGCCTCGCCGACGGCCTCGGCATGCTGGTCGAGCAGGCCGCCGAGGCCTTTTTCGTCTGGCGCGGCGTGCGCCCGGATACGCTGCCGGTCCTCGCCGCGCTGCGCGCGGCATGAAGCGCATCTCCGGCTGGCTGCGCCGCACGCTGCTCGCGCTGCTGGCGCTGCTCCTCGCCTACCTGCTCTGGCTGTTCGGCTGGGTGCTCTACTGGGGCTGGTTCAACCCCGGCACCACGCGCTTCATGGAGATCCGCCTCGCCGAGCTGCAGGCGAAGCAGCCGAACGCGGCCTTGAAGAAGCAGTGGCTGCCCTACGAGCGCATCTCGATCCATCTCAAGCGTGCGCTGATCGCCGCCGAGGACGCCAAGTTCGTGCACCACGAGGGCTTCGACTGGGAGGGCATCCAGCGTGCGATGGAGAAGAACGAGAAGAAGGGGCGCGCCGTCGCCGGCGGCTCGACGATCTCGCAGCAGCTCGCCAAGAACCTCTTCCTGACGCCGACGCGCTCGCTGCTGCGCAAGGGCGAGGAGGCGATCATCACGCTGATGATCGAGGCCGTGTGGAGCAAGCGTCGCATCTTCGAGGTCTATCTGAACGTCATCGAGTGGGGCAACGGCGTATTCGGCGCCGAGGCTGCCGCCCGCCACTACTACGGCGTCGGCGCCGGCCAGCTCGGTCCGGAGCAGGCGGCGCGGCTGGCGGCGATGGTGCCCAGCCCGCGCTTCTACGACCGCAACCGCGGCGCGCCGGGGCTCGCCCGCAAGGCCGAGATCATCCTCGCGCGCATGCCGGCGGCCGCCGTTCCCTGATCCCGCGCGCAAAGCGTGCGGCGTAACGTTTCCGTAATTGTTGCGGCCGCACAAACGTTGTAAACTCCGCCGCATCTCATTTCCGGGGTCACCCACGTGGACAGTTGCCCTTGTAGCAACAGGCCGGCTCAGGCCGGCACCGCGACGGGATAAGGTCGGCCGCCAGCTCGCCACCATCCCGCCGCTCCCAGGGATGGTGCGTTTTCCGGGGATTCCTCCCCGCGCACTCCATCGACAGACATCGCGACAGGCGCCCGCCACGGCGCGGTCGCCGGTTTTATTGGCTGCGCCGCCGGCGATGGCGGCGCGGCAGATTGCGAGGAGCATGCAATGATCAACGCCTTCGAGCTCGCCAACGGCCGACTCAAGCAGATTCACGTCGAATCGCGCGAGGACCTGGCGAAGGCCAAGCCGATCTGGATCGACATCGATTCGCCGACCGATCAGGAGCGCGACTGGGTGCAGGCGGTGTTCGGCACCGAGATTCCGGAGGAGGACGAGGTCGGCGACATCGAGGCGTCGGCCCGCTTCTTCCAGGAAGAGAACGGCGAGCTGCACATCCGCTCCGACTTCCTGCTCGACGACGAGGAGGGCGCGCGCAACGTCCGCGTCGCCTTCATGCTCAAGAACGATGTGCTCTACAGCCTGCACCACGAGGATCTGCCGGTGTTTCGCCTGGTGCGCATGCGCGCGCGGCTGAAGCCGGGCTCGGTCGCGGACTGCATGGACGTTCTGCTCGACCTCTACGCGACCGACGCCGAGTATTCCGCCGATGCGCTGGAGGAGGTCTACGAGGCGCTCGAGGCGGTCAGCCGCCAGGTGCTGAAGAGCCCGCTGACCGACGAGGACGCGGCCGAGGCGCTGGCCAACATCGCCCGCGAGGAGGACTTGAACGGGCGCATCCGCCGCAACGTGATGGACACCCGGCGCGCCGTCTCCTTCCTGATGCGCAACCGCCTGCTGACCGCCGACCAGGCCGAGGAGGCGCGGCAGATCCTGCGCGACATCGACTCGCTCGACGGCCACACCTCGTTCCTGTTCGACAAGATCAACTTCCTGATGGACGCCACCGTCGGCTTCATCAACATCAACCAGAACAAGATCGTGAAGATCTTCTCGGTGGCCTCGGTCGCGCTGCTGCCGCCGACGCTGATTGCCAGCATCTACGGCATGAACTTCGACTTCATGCCGGAACTGAAGTGGAAGCTCGGCTACCCGTTCTCGATCGGGCTGATGGTGGTGTCGGTGGCACTGCCCTTCTGGTACTTCCGCAAGAAGGGCTGGCTCAGGTAATCAATCGCCCGCCGGCGTCACCAGCTTGAGGCCGACGATGCCGGCGACGATCAGCGCGATGCAGGCGAGCCGCAGCGCATCGCGCGGCTCGTTGAACAGGACGATGCCGAGGATCGCCGTGCCGACGGCGCCGATCCCCGTCCACACCGCGTAGGCGGTTCCCAGCGGCAGCGCCTTCAGCGACAGCCCGAGCAGCACCACCGAGGCGACCATCGCGACGGCGGTGCCGAGCGACGGCCACAGCCGCGAGAAGCCGTCGGTGTATTTCAGCCCGACCGCCCAGCCGATCTCGCACAGCCCGGCGACGAGCAGCACCAGCCAGGCGACGGTCTGCGTCATTGCCGGGCGAACCAGGCGTCGGCGGCGGCGATCGTCGCGTCGATGTCGGCGTCGCTGTGCGCGGCCGAGACGAAGCCGGCCTCGAAGGCCGACGGCGCGAAGTAGTGGCCGGCCTCCAGCATGGCGTGGAAGAAGCGGTTGAAGGCTTCCTTGTCGCACTCCAGCACCGCCGCGTAGGTCGCCGGGCATTCCCTGGCGAAGTAGAGGCCGAACATGCCGCCGACCGACTGCGCGACGAAGTCGACGCCGTGCTTCTTCGCCGCCGCGGTGAGGCCGTCGGTCAGGCGCAGCGTCTTCTGCGTCAACGCTTCGTAGAAGCCGGGTTGCTGCACCAGCTTCAGCGTCGCGAGGCCCGCGGCCACCGCCACCGGGTTGCCCGACAGCGTACCGGCCTGATAGACCGGGCCGAGCGGGGCGATCTTTTCCATGATCTCGCGCTTGCCGCCGAAGGCGCCGACCGGCATGCCGCCGCCGATCACCTTGCCGAGCGTGGTCAGGTCCGGGGTGATGCCGTAGTAGCCCTGCGCACACTGCGGGCCGACGCGGAAGCCGGTCATCACCTCGTCGAAGATCAGCACCGCGCCGTACTGGGTGCACAGCTCGCGCATCGCCTGCAGGAACTCGGGTTTCGGCGCGATCAGGTTCATGTTGCCGACCACCGGTTCGACGATCACCGCGGCGATGCGGTCCGGGTGCTTGGCGAAGGCCTCTGCCAGCTGCTGCGGGTCGTTGTAGTCGAGCACCAGCGTGTGCTGCGCGAGGTCGGCCGGGACGCCGCCGGAGGACGGGTTGCCGAAGGTGAGCAGCCCGGAGCCGGCCTTCACCAGCAGGCTGTCGGAATGGCCGTGGTAGCAGCCCTCGAACTTGATCAGCACGTCGCGGCCGGTGTGGCCGCGGGCCAGCCGGATCGCGCTCATCGTCGCCTCGGTGCCGGAGGACACCAGGCGCACCATGTCGACGTTCGGCAGCAGCTCGCAGAGCAGGTCGGCCATCTCGATCTCGGCCTCGGTCGGTGCGCCGAAGGAGAGGCCGCGCGCGGCCGCTTCCTGCACCGCGCGGACGACGTCGGGGTGGGCATGGCCGAGGATCAGCGGGCCCCACGAGCCGACATAGTCGGTGTAGCGCTTGCCGTCGGCGTCCCACACGTGCGGGCCCTTGCCTTCCTTGAAGAAGCAGGGCACGCCGCCGACCGAGCGGAAGGCGCGCACCGGCGAGTTGACGCCGCCGGGGATGTGCCGCTGGGCGGCTTCGAAGAGTTGCTGGTTGCGGGAGGTCATGTTGTCGGCTCCTGGAACAATCGTTGGTAGTCCTGCGCGCGCCGGGCGATGTCCGGCGCCGCGAAAAGGTCGCTGATGACGGCGAGCAGGTCGGCGCCGGCGGCGACGATGCGCGGCGCGTCGGCGAGCGTGATGCCGCCGATCGCACAGACCGGCACGCCGAGCTCGGCGCGGGCGCGGCTGAGCAGGGCCAGCGGCGCGCGCACCGCCTGCGGCTTGGTCGGCGACGGGCAGACGGCGCCGAAGGCGACGTAGTCGGCACCCAGGGCGACGGCGCGGCGCGCCGTGTCGAGGTCGGCGTAGCACGAGGCGCCGAGCAGCCTGCCGGCGGGCAGCGCGCGACGGGCGGCGGCGAGGTCGCCGTCGTCGGCGCCGAGATGGACGCCGTCGGCGTCGACGGCCCGCGCCAGTTCGAGGTCGTCGTTCACGATGAAGCGGGCGCCGTGTTCGCGGCACAGCGCCTGCAGCGCGGTCGCCAGGCGTAGGCGGCGGGCGGCGTCGGTCGTCTTGTCGCGCAGTTGCAGCAGCGCCGCGCCGCCGCGCACGGCAGCGCCGGCGATGGCGATCAGCCGCGCCTCGTCCGTCTCTTCCGGCGTGATCGCGTACAGTCCGCGCAGCTTAGGGCGTGTTCTCATTCAATTCGTGGGGCGCGTTGCCCCGAGCCGGCGGTGAGCGCGAGACGCGCGGCGCCGCCCGCACTGGAGTGCGGGCAAGCCGAGCAACGAAGCGGGCGCCGCCGGCTCGGGGCAACCCTCCGGGACGCTGCCGTCGCGGGCGCATCGCGGTGTTGCCTCGGCTTGCCTGGCATCAGCCAGGCAGCGCCGACGCGCCTTGCGCTGCATCCCGTGACGACAGCGTCGTGCCCATGAATTGGATGAGAACACGCCCTAGGACTCATCCTGTTCGAGCTCGTCGGCGCGCGCCCAGAAGAAGCGGTCGGGGATGTGCTGGCCCATGCCCGGGCGGAAGCCGTTGGCCAGCGCCTGCCAGGTGTATTCCTGCGCGTCGCGCACGGCGTCGCCGATGTCCAGCCCGTTGGCGAGGTTGGCGGCGATCGCCGAGGCCAGCGTGCAGCCCGAGCCGTGGTAGCTGCCGGGCAGGCGCTCCCAGCGGTCGCTGCGGATCTGGCCGTTCTCGCCGTAGAGGGTGTTGATCACCTTCGCCGTGTTCTCGTGCGTGCCGGTGACCAGTACGTATTCGCAGCCGTAGCTGATCAGCCGCTGCGCGCAGCCGGCGAGGTCGGGCGAGTCCTCGTCGCCGTCCTCCTCGGCCAGGCGGCGGGCCTCCATGCTGTTCGGCGTCAGCACCGTCGTCTGCGGCAGCAGCATCTCGCGCATCGCTTCGACCATCTCCTCGGTCGACAGCTCGTCGCCGCGGCCGGAGGCGAGCACCGGGTCGAAGACCAGCGGGATGTCCGGATAGTCGGCGAGGATCTCGGCGACGACCGAGATGTTCTCGACGCTGCCGAGCAGCCCGATCTTGAATGCGGCCACCGGCATGTCTTCGAGCACCGCGCGCGCCTGGTCCTCGACCCAGTCGGCGTCGAGCGCATGCACCGCCTCGACGCCGAGGGTGTCCTGGACGGTGATCGCGGTGATCACCGACAGCGGGTGGCAGCCCATCGAGGCCTGGGTCAGCAGGTCGGCCTGCACGCCGGCGCCGCCGGAGGGGTCGCTGGCGGCGAAGGTGAGGACGATGGGCGGGAGCAGTCGGGGGTTCTGGTTCATGCGCGGCGCCGGCTTGGCACGGCAAAAGCGGTTTGGCTAGAATCGCCGATTCTACCCCATCTGCTCCATTCGCCGCCCCGCCAATGAACTCTCCGACCGTCGCCAAGCCCCGTACCTGGATGTGCCAGGTCTGCGGCTGGATCTACGACGAGGCAGCCGGCGCGCCCAACGAGGGAATCCCACCGGGAACCCGCTGGGAAGACCTGCCGATCAACTGGGTCTGCCCGGAGTGCGGGGCGCGCAAGGAGGACTTCGAAATGATCGAAATCTGAGCCATTTACGGTATAGTTGGATGCAATTATTTCGGCGCCGGCCCGGAAAACAGGCGAAGAACACAGATTATCCGGCGCCCATGGAGGAAGGAATTGGCTGAAGCTGCAAACCTGCGCGGCGTCAAGGTCATGGTGATCGACGACAGCAACACCATCCGGCGCAGCGCCGAGATCTTTCTGGTGCAAGCCGGTTGCCAGGTGCTGCTCGCCGAGGACGGCTTCGATGCGCTGGCGAAGATCGCCGACCATCAGCCGGACATCATCTTCTGCGACATCATGATGCCGCGCCTCGACGGCTACCAGACCTGCGCGCTGATCAAGAAGAACGCCCGTTTCCGCGCCACGCCGGTGATCATGCTCTCCTCCAAGGACGGCCTGTTCGACCGCGCCCGCGGCCGCATGGTCGGCTCCGACCAGTACCTCACCAAGCCGTTTACCAAGGACAGCCTGCTGCAGGCGGTTGCGAGCTTCGCGCCGCAGTCGGTTCAGTAACGAGACTCGCATCACACGCAATCATCGGAGTAACAGCATGCCCGTGAAGAAAATCCTCGTCGTCGACGATTCCCCCACCGAGCGCCATTTCCTGGTCGAGCTGCTGAGCAAGAACGGCTACCAGGTGGTCACCGCCGAGAGCGGCGAGGAAGGGATCAGCAAGGCCAAGGCGGAGTTGCCGGACCTGGTCATCATGGACGTGGTGATGCCCGGCCTCAACGGCTACCAGGCGACGCGCACGCTGACCCGCGACGACGACACCAAGAACATCCCGGTCTTCGTGTGCACGACGAAGAGCCAGGAAACCGACAAGATCTGGGGCCTGCGCCAGGGCGCCCAGGATTACCTGGTGAAGCCGGTCAATCCGGAAGAACTGCTGGCCAAGATCGCCGCCCTCTGAGCCGCGCGCGGGCATGGCGAAGAAGATCAGCCTCCGGGAGTTCCAGGAGCACCTGGCCGCCCGCCTCTCCAGCGCGGCGCAGGGCCAGGCCACCGCCGCCCTGCTCGGCGTCCAGGCCGGCAACGACTACTGGCTGCTGAACCTGTCCGACTCCGGCGAGATCGTGCCGCTGCCGCCGCTGGCCCCGGTGCCGCTGACGCGACCGTGGTTCGCCGGCATCGCCAACATCCGCGGCAACCTGTACTCGGTTGCCGATTTTTCCGCCTTTCGCGGCGGCGAGCCGACCCCGGTCAACGCGACGTCGCGCCTGCTGCTGATCGGCACGCGCCACGGCAGCAACGCGGCGCTGCTGGTGACGCGCATGCTCGGGCTGAAGAACCCCGAGCAGTTCTCGCCGGCGGCATCGACTGCGGACGCCGCCCGCCCGTGGGAGAGCGAGCGCCTGGTCGACGGCGACGGCCGCGAATGGCGGCGGCTCAACGTCCGCGCGCTGCTCGCCGACCCCGATTTCATGGAGATCGGCGCCTGAGCCGGCGCTCGGGTTAGGGCCGGTCCGACGATACGCACAGAGAAAATAACAGGAGACGATTCATGGCGTTCAAGCTGAACCTGCCCGGCTTCGGAGGGGGCCAGAAACCCGGTGCCGCGGAGCAGACGATTGCCGCGCCCACGGTTATGGATGGCGGCAAGGCGGCGAAGGGGAAGAAGGGGGCGGCGCTGGGCATGCTCAGCCAGTATCCGGTCATCCGGCAGCTGCAGATCCTCGGCGGCGCGCTGGTGCTGGCGATGATCCTGCTGATCGCGCTGATCTACCACGACAACCGCGAGTCCTCGTACGGTACCGCCTACATCGCCGCCTCCGGCGAAATGCGCATGCTGTCGCAGCGGCTGGCGAAGTCCTCGACGCTGGCGCTGCAGGGCAATGCGACCGCGTTCAAGCAGCTGCGCGATTCGCGCGAGCGCTTCTCGCAGCTGATCGAGCGCCTGACCAATGGCGGCGAGATCGACGAAGTCAAGGTGCCGCCGTCGCCGGAGGCGGTGCAGGAGGCGCTGAAGGGGCTGACCGAGGAGTGGGTCAAGACCGACAAGAACGCCGGCCAGCTGCTGGAGATGGAGAAGAACCTGATCGCGCTCGGCAACGACGTGGCGACGATCAACAACAAGAACCCGCAGCTGCTGGAACAGGCGGAACAGGTCGCGGCGCTGAAGCTGCAGGCCGGCGGCGGCACGCGCGAGGTGGTCGCCGCGAACCAGCTGGTGATGCTGACGCAGCGCGTCGCGAAGAACGCCTCGGCGCTGCTCGTCGGCGACGCGATCGACCCGGAAGTCGCCTTCCTCCTCGGCAAGGACACCAACACGTTCCGCGACCTGCTGCAGGCGCTGTCGAAGGGCAGCGACACGCTGCGCATCAGTGCCACCAGCGATGCCGACACGCGGCAGAAGCTCGGCGAACTGGAAGCGACCTTCAAGGACTACCAGGGCGCGGTCGGCGGCATCCTCGGCTCGATGCAGCGGCTGGTGCTGGCGAAGCAGGCCGGCGCCAACATCTTCCGCGATTCGGAAAACCTGCTCGCCGCGACCGACAAGCTGGCCGGCGCGTACCAGGGGGAACTCGCCGAGCGCACCGGCTACGTGCTCTTCCTGGTCATCCTCGGCGGCCTCGTGCTGCTGATCCTCGGCCTGATGGCCAAGGTCTACCTCGACGACTCGGCGCGCCGCGCGGCGGAGGCCGAGCAGAGTCGGCAGGAGACCGAACGCGTCAACCGCACCAACCAGGACGCGATCCTGCGCCTGATGAACGAACTGGGCGACCTCGCCGACGGCGACCTGACCGTCACCGCGACCGTGTCCGAGGACATCACCGGTGCCATCGCCGACTCGATCAACTACACGATCGAGGAACTGCGCGTGCTGGTCGGCCGCATCAACGACGCCGCCGGCCGCGTGACGCAGGCGACCGAGATCGCGCAGCAGACCTCGGCCGAGCTGCTCGCCGCCGCCGAGAAGCAGTCCGAGGAAATCCAGGACGCCGGCCGCTCGGCGCTGGACATGGCGCGCTCGATGAACCAGGTGTCGAGCAACGCCAACCAGTCGGCGCAGGTCGCGCGCCAGTCGCTGGCCGCCGCCGAGAAGGGCGCGCAGGCGGTGCAGGACTCGATCAAGGGCATGAACGAAATCCGCGAGCAGATCCAGGAAACGTCGAAGCGGATCAAGCGCCTCGGCGAATCCTCGCAGGAGATCGGCGAAATCGTCGAACTGATCTCGGACATTACCGAGCAGACCAACGTGCTGGCGCTGAACGCCGCCATCCAGGCGGCCTCCGCCGGCGACGCCGGCCGCGGCTTCACGGTGGTTGCCGAGGAAGTGCAGCGCCTCGCCGAACGCTCGGCGGAAGCGACCAAGCAGATCGCGGCGATCGTGAAGACGATTCAGACCGACACGCAGGACGCCGTCTCCGCGATGGAGCAATCGACGCAGGGCGTGGTCGAAGGGGCCAAGCTGTCCGACGCCGCCGGCCAGGCGCTGGCCGAGATCGGCGACGTGTCGAAGAGCCTCGCCGGCCTGATCGAGAACATTTCCGCCGACACGCAGAAGCAGGCGCAGTCGGCGACCGGCGTCGCCAGCAAGATGCAGGAAATCCTGCGCGTCACCGAACAGGCCACTGCCGGCACGCAGCGCACCGCCGAGGCGGTCGGCGAACTGGCCGGTCTGGCGACTGAACTGAAGGGTTCGGTCGCCGGCTTCAAGGTCGCCTGAAGCGCAGGGCCATCACGACGCCCGTAGAGGAGAAAGAAGTCCGCATGAACGCTGCGACGGAATTCGACGTCGGTCCGCTGACCTGGGTCAAGAGCGAAATCGACCTGGCGCTGGAGCGCGCCGCCGAGGCGCTCCGGCAATTCACTGCCGGCGGCGACGCGACGCAGCTCAAGTTCGCCCGCACGCACCTGCACCAGGTGCGCGGCGCGCTGGCGATCGTCGGCCTCGACGGCGTCACGCAGTGCGTCGATGCCCAGGAAGGGCTGCTCGACGATTTCGAGCAGCAGAAGGTCGCTGCCGACGGCGAGCGCGTCGCGCTCGTGCTGCGGGCGATCGATGCCGTTCGCCACTACCTCGACGACCTGGTCAACGGCGAGCCGAACCAGCCGCTGCGGCTGCTTCCGGTCTACGGCGAAATCCTCGCCGCGCGCGGCCACAAGCGCGTGTCGGCGACCGACCTGTTCTTCCCCGACCTGTCGCTGCGCCCGCCGCGGCGGGCGCCGGCGCCGGCGCTGCCGCGCGACGAGCTGCAGCAGCTGCTGCGCGCGCAGCGCGCCCGCTTCCAGCGCGGCCTGCTCGCCTGGCTGCGCAATCCCGCCGAGCGCGGCGGCATCGCCGAGATGCTCGACGCCACGCGCCAGGTCGAGGCGACGCAGGAACTGGCCGCGGCGCGCGCCTTCTGGTGGGTCGCCGCCGGCATGCTCACCGCGCTCGCCGAGGACCGCCTGCCGGCCGGCGTCGACATCAAGCAGCTGTGCGCACGCATCGACCTGCAGATCCGCCGCCTGATCGAGGGTTCGCAGAACGTCGCCGAGCGCCTGATGCGCGACGCCCTCTACTATGTCGCGCAGGCCGAGGCGTCCGCCGACGGCCTCGTCCGCCAGATCAAGGACACCTACCAGCTGCAATCGCTGCTGCCGGCGCAGGCAGCCGCGGTGGCGGCGCCGCAGGAAGCGCTGCGCCGCCGCCTGCGCGAGTCGATCGCCGCGACCGAGGAGGCCTGGAACAAGTTCTGCGCCGGCACGGCGCAGTCGCTGCCGGTCTTCCGCGACCACGCCGCGACCATGCAGCAGACCGTCGAGCAGCTCGGCCATACCGACTACCGCCGGCTGGCGCAGGCCATCGCCAGCGCCGCCAACTGGCTGGCGGAGAAGCCGTCGCGGCACAGCGAGGCGCTGGCGATGGAAATCGCGACGGCGATCCTGCTGGCGCAGAACGCGCAGGAGAACTTCACCCGCCTCGGCGCCGATTTCGCGCACCAGGTCGACGTGATGGTCGCCCGCCTGCACGGCTTCCTCGCCGACAATCCGCCGGCCCCCGGCTCCGAGGTGCCGCTGCTCGACGAGATGTCGCGCCAGGCGCAGGAAAAGCTGCTGATCGGCCAGGTCGCCAAGGAAATCCAGAGCAACCTGGCGCAGATCGAACAGGTGCTCGACGGCTTCTTCCGCGACGCCGACAAGCGCGGCGACCTGGCCGGGCTCGACGGCCCGCTGCACCAGATCGTCGGCGCGCTGATGATCATGGGCCAGAACGCCGCGGTCGACACCCTGCACGAATGCGAGGGCGAGATCCGCCGCTTTGCCGCGGCCGACTACGTGCCGCAGGAAGGCGACTTCGAACGCGTCGCCGACCGCCTGTCGGCGCTCGGTTTCTTCATCGACGCGATGCAGCACGGAGCGACCGACTTCGCCGAGTTCACGCGCTCGATGAGCGCCCCGCCGCCAGCCGCGGCCGAGGAGGAAGCGGCCGCCGGCAGCGTCGAGCAGGAACTGGAGCAGGCCAAGCGCGAGACGCAGGCGCTGCTGATTGCGCTGAAGGAGCAGCCGGCCGACGAAGGCCTGCGCCAGGAGCTGAAGCAGAACCTGGAGACGCTGAAGCAGGACGCCGACCTGGTTGCCGACAGCGCACTCGGCCAGCAGGCGAAGGCGGCGCTGTCGGCGCTCGACGCCGGCGGCGCGCCGGCGGTCGACGAGGCGCTGGCCGGCCTGCGGCCGCAGACCGCCGCGGCGCCGACGCCGTCGGCGGAAACGCTGCAGCTGGCACAAGCCGACGAAGAGGACCTCGACGCCGAACTGCTGGCGATCTTCATCGAGGAAGCGAAGGAGGTGCTGCAGGCGGTCGCCGGCAACCTCACGCTGCTGCAAGAGCAGCCGCACAACGTCGAAGTGCTGACCAACATCCGCCGCTCCTTCCACACGCTGAAGGGGTCCGGGCGCATGGTCGGGCTGCGCGAGCTGGGCGAGGTCGCCTGGGGCATCGAGCAGGTGCTCAACCTCTGGTTGCGGCAGGAGCTCGAGGTGACGCAGCCGGTGTTCGAACTGGTCAGCGAGGGGCAGCGGGTGTTCACGGCCTGGGTCGCCCACCTCGAGGAGCGCAGCCTGCCGCTGCCCGACGCCGGGCCGCTGGTCGCGCTCGCCGACGCGTTGCGCGTCGGCGGCGAGGTGCCGCCTACCCCGGTGCCCGCGGCATCGGAGCCGCCGGCAGAAGCGTTGCCGGCGGCGACCGGCGACGAGGAGACGTACGACGAGGCGGCGACGACCGTCGTCCTCGGCAATTTCGGCGCCGCCGAAGCAGCGCCGCCGCCGGCCGAGCCGCTGGAAATCATCGACATCGCGCCGATCGATCTCGGCGACATTCCGTTTGCCGAGGCGCCGGTGGAGGCCGCCACGGTGCCCGAGGAGGTCGTGCTGCCGGAGCTGCCGGCGGAGCTTCCCGCCGAGCCGCCGAGTGCGACCGTCGTCGTCGGCCATTTCGGGCAGCGGACGCCTGAGCCGGAAGCCGACGCCGCCGACCGCGAACCGTCGCTGCCGGCCGACGAGCCGCTCGTCATCGATCTGCTGCCGCCGGAACCGGTGGCGACGGTGCCGACCTTGCCGGCCGAGGAATTCGTGCTGCCCGAGCTGGCCGACGAGGCGCCGCTGGCGGAAGTGATCGAGCTGGCGATGCCGGCGGCCGAAGCCGAGCCGGGCGTCGAGCTGCCCGCGCCGGCCGAGGTACCGCCGGCCGAGCGCGGCGCGAGCCTGGGCATTTCGGCCACCCTCTTCGACATCTTCCTCGAGGAGGCACGCAGCCACATCGCCACGCTCAACCGCGAGTTTGCCTCGTTCGCCGCCGACCCGACGCAGCCGACGCCGTACCCGATGGCGCGCGCCGCGCACACGCTGGCCGGCATTTCCGGCACGGTCGGCCTGGCCGTGATCAACCGCCTCGGTGCGACGCTGGAGCATGCGCTGCTGCGCCGCGAGACGACCGACCACCCGGAAAGCATCGCCGGCGTCGAGGTCGTCCGGCAGACGATCGCGGCGCTCGAGGAAATGGTCGTCGGTGTCGCCGACGAACGGCTGCCGGAGGCCAATCCGCAGCTGATCGACGCGCTCGACCAGCTCTATCCGCCGCCCGCGGCGTTGGTGCTCGGCGAGGAGTTGATCGACGCGGCACCGCCGGCGCCGACGCCGGCGACGCCCGAGGCACCGGCCGAACCCGCGCCGGCGGCGGCCGCCGTGCCCGGCGCCATCGTCACGCCGCTCGCCGGCGTCAAGGACGAGCTCGACGAGCAGCTGCTGCCGATCTTCCTCGAGGAAGCCTTCGAGCTGATCGGCGGCATCAACGAACAGCTTCGCCAGTGGCGTGCCGCGCCCGGCGACCACGAAACCCTGCGTGCGCTGCACCGCCTGTTCCACACGCTGAAGGGCAGCGCCCGCATGGCCGGCGCGATGACGCTCGGCGAAATCACCCATGCCATCGAATCGCGCGTCGAGCAGGCCGACAAGGCCGGCAGCGCGCCGCCCGAGCTGATCGACGACGTCGAGTCGGCCTTCGACAGCGTCGTCCAGATCGTCGAGCGCCTGCAGCGCGGCGAGTCGCTGGAGGCGCCGCCCGTCGCCGCTGCCGACGCCTCGCCGGAGCTGGCGTCCGCCGTCGCCCTGGCCGAAGAAGCCGCCCCGGCCTTGCCGGTGACCGTGGTCGAGGCGGCCGGCGTTGCCGCCGCGCCGTCGGTCGAGGCCGGCGGCGAGGAAGCGGCGGCGCAGAAGGCAACGCTGCGCGTGCGCGCCGACCTGATCGACCAGCTGGTCAACGAGGCCGGCGAACTGTCGATCGCCCGCGCGCGGATCGAGGGCGAGATGGTCAGCCTGAAGGGCTCGCTGCTCGACCTCACCGAAAACGTCATCCGTCTGCGCCGCCAGCTGCGCGACATCGAGATCCAGGCCGAAACGCAGATGCAGTCGCGCATCGCGCAGACCGACGAGAAGCACGCCGGCTTCGACCCGCTCGAATTCGACCGCTTCACCCGCTTCCAGGAACTGACGCGGATGATGGCCGAGTCGGTGAACGACGTCGCGACGGTGCAGCAGAACCTGCTCAAGAACCTCGACGATGCCAACGCGGCGATCCTCGCGCAGGCGCGCATGAACCGCCAGCTGCAGCAGGAACTGATGAGCGTGCGCATGGTGCCGTTCGCCAGCCAGGCCGACCGCCTCTACCGCATCGTGCGGCAGACCGCGAAGGAGCTCGGCAAGCGCGCCAACCTGGAAATCCGCGGCGGCCAGGTCGAACTCGACCGCTCGGTGCTGGACAAGATCGGCGCGCCGCTCGAGCACCTCTTGCGCAACGCCGTCGCGCACGGCCTGGAAGGCCGCGAGGCGCGGCTCGCCGCGGGCAAGACCGAGATCGGCGAAGTGACGCTGACGCTGGCGCAGGAAGGCAACGAAATCATCCTGAGCATGGCCGACGACGGCGCCGGCCTCGACTTCGCGCGCATCCGCGCGCGCGGCATCGAGGCCGGGCTGCTCGCCGCCGACGAGGAGGCCGACGAGGGGCGCCTGATCAAACTGATCTTCACGCCCGGCTTCTCCACCGCCGCCGAGGTCAGCCAGATCGCCGGCCGCGGCGTCGGCATGGACGTCGTGAAGACCGAGATCGGGGCGCTCGGCGGCCGCATCGAAGTCAATTCGCTGCCCGGCAAGGGCTGCACCTTCCGCCTCTACATCCCGCTGACGCTGGCGGTGACGCAGGCGCTGCTGGTCCGCGCCGGATCGCACCTCTATGCGATCCCGTCGTCGATGATCGAGCAGGTGCTGGAGCTCAAGGAAACCTTCCTCGCCCGCATTCGCGAGGCCGGCGAAGCCGAGTGGCTGGGCAACCGGTATCCCTACCGCTTCCTGCCGCACCTGCTCGGCGACACCGGCGCGCTGCCCGAGGCGCGGCGCCAGTACTGGGTGCTGCTGCTGCGCTCCGGCGCGCAGCGCGTCGCGGTGCAGGTCGACGAACTGCGCGGCAACCGCGAAATCGTCGTCAAGAACATCGGCCCGCAGCTCGCCCGCGTCGTCGGCATCGACGGGGCGACGGTGCTCGGCGACGGCCAGGTGGTGCTGATCCTGAACCCGGTGGCGCTCGCTTCGCGCGCCCGCGCCGCGCACTTGCCGGAGGTCGCGCCGACCGCGCTGCAGGCGCCGGACGAGCACAAGGCGACGGCGGCGACGCTGCCGACGGTGATGGTCGTCGACGACTCGCTGACGGTGCGCAAGATCACCGGCCGCCTGCTGTCGCGCGAGGGCTACCAGGTGCTGACGGCGAAGGACGGCGTCGATGCGCTGGAGCAGATGCTCGACATCATCCCCGACGTGCTGCTGGTCGACATCGAGATGCCGCGCATGGACGGCTTCGACCTGACGCGCAACGTGCGCGCCGACGAGAAACTGAAGGACGTGCCGATCATCATGATCACCTCGCGCACCGCCGACAAGCACCGCAACTACGCGTTCGAGATCGGCGTGAACAACTACCTCGGCAAGCCCTACCAGGAAGACGAGCTGCTCCGGCTGGTCGGCGACTACACGCGGGCCAAGCGCCAGCACTGAGCACCGGCGGCGCTGCGGAAGGGGCCGGCGCTCAGCCGGCCTTTTTCACGACCGCGTAGCGCGCCAGCGTGCGCTCCCGCGCCGCGGCGTGATCGACCAGCGGCGGCGGGTAGTCGCGACCGACGATCACCCCGCAGGCCTGCTGCGCTTCCGCCGGCATGCGCCACGGCGCGTGGATCCACTGGTCCGGCACCGTCTCCAGCTCGGGCACGTAGCGGCGGATGAACGCCCCCCGCGGATCGAATTTTTCCGACTGCGTCACCGGGTTGAAGATGCGGAACCAGGGCTGCGCGTCGCAGCCGGACGAGGCCGCCCACTGCCAGCCGCCGTTGTTGGCGGCGAGGTCGAAGTCGAGCAGCCGGCCGGCGAACCAGGCCTCGCCGTGCCGCCAGTCGATGCCGAGGTCCTTGCACAGAAAGGAGGCGGCGACCATGCGCAGCCGGTTGTGCATGTACCCGGTCGCCGCCAGCTGGCGCATCGCCGCGTCCACCAGCGGATAGCCGGTGCGCCCCGCCTGCCACGCGGCGAGCCCTTCCGGCCAGTCGTCCCAGGCGATGCGGTCGTAGGCCGGGCGGAAGCTGCCCGCGATGACGTGCGGAAAGCGGTCGAGGATCATGAAGTAGAAATCCCGCCAGATCAGCTCCGACAGCCACGCCATCGCGCCGTCGCCGCCTTCCTGCCAGGCATGCGCCGCCAGCGCGCGGATCGACACGGTGCCGAAGCGCAGGTGCGCGGAGAGGTAGGAGACGCCCTTGGCCGCCGGGAAATCGCGCTGCTCGCGGTAGCGGGCGAGGCGGCCGCGGAACTCGTCGAACAGCGCCTGCGCGCCGGACATGCCGGGCGCGACGCCCGGCCCGCCACGGCCGGCGGTGAATCCGATCGCCGCCAGCGGCGGCACGCCGCCGGGCAGCGGGGGTTCCGCCAGCCGGCCATGCGCGCTGGGGCGGGGCGCGAGATCGTCCGCGCGCAGCCGCTTCAGCCAGGCGTCGCGGTACCGCGTGAACACCGTGAACGGCGTTCCCGCCTGCGTCAGCACCGCATCGCCGTCGAGCACCGCCTGGTCGCGCAGCAGTTCGAGACGCCGGCCGTCGGCGGCGAGCGCCGCAGCGACGGCGGCGTCGCGCGCCTTCGCCGCCGGCTCGTAGTCGCGGCCGGCATAGACCGCGCCGGCGCCGAGCGCAGCGGCCAGCGCCGGAATCTCGTGCCGCGGATCGCCGTGGCGCACGAGCAGGCCGCCGCCGCGCGCGCGCAGGGCGGCATCGAGTTCCTGCAGCGAGGCGTGGATGAAGGCGACGCGGCAGTCGTCGCGCGGCAGCGGGGCGAGGATCGTCGCGTCGAAGACGAAGGCGCAGTACACCGGGCCGCCGGCAGCGAGCGCGGCGGCCAGCGGCGCATGGTCGACGTCGCGCAGGTCGCGGCGGAACCAGACGAGGGCGGGAGGGCTCATGAGCGGATCGGACCGTTGCGTTTGTCTCGGGTTCCGGCGGGGATTAAAATGCCGGGCATGCAGTCCGTCAATCTGACCGATCACTTCCTCATCGCCATGCCGGCGATGGCGGACCCGTATTTTTCCGGAACCCTGGTCTACATCTGCGAACACAACGAGCAGGGCGCGCTCGGCATCATCGTCAACCGCCCGATCGACATGACGCTGGCGGCGCTCTTCGAGAAGATCGAGGTGCCGCTGGAGACGCAGGGATTCGACCGGATGCCGGTCTATTTCGGCGGGCCGGTGCAGACCGACCGCGGCTTCGTGCTGCATCGCCCGATCGGCGGCTGGCAGTCGACGCTGGCGGTCAACCAGCAGGTCGGGCTGACCAGCTCGCGCGACGTGCTGCAGGCGGTCGGCCACGAGGGCGACCCGCGCGAGATCATCGTCACCCTCGGCTACTCCGGCTGGTCGGCCGGCCAGCTCGAGGAAGAGCTGGCGCAGAACGCCTGGCTGACGGTGCCGGCGAAGCCGGAAATCCTTTTCGATATGCCTTTCGAGGCGCGCCTGCCGGCGGCGATGAGCGCGCTCGGCGTCAGCTTCACCAACCTGGCCGAGGACGCCGGGCATGCCTGAGCCGGCCGGCACGGTGCTGGCCTTCGACTTCGGCGAGAAGCGCATCGGCGTCGCCGTCGGCGAAACGACGCTGCGCCAGGCGCACCCGCTGACCGTGATCCATGCCCACGCCAACGCCGAGCGCTTCGCCGCGATCGCCGCGCTGATCGCCGAGTGGCAGCCGGCGCGGCTGGTGGTCGGCCTGCCCGGCACCGTCGACGGCGCGCCGCACGCGCTGGCCGCCCGCTGCACGCGCTTCGCCAACCAGCTGCACGGCCGCTTCGGCCTGCCGGTCGCCTTCGCCGACGAGCGCCTGACCTCGGTCGAGGCCGAGACCCGGCTGCGCGAGAGCGGCCATGACGCGAAGCGTGCCAAGGCGCACCTCGACGCGGTTGCCGCGCAACTGATCCTGCAGACTTATTTCGATACCGAGCACCATGCCCATGCCACCACTTCCTGATGCCGAACGGCAGTGCGCCGCGCTCGCCGAGCAGCTGCGCCCGCACGTCGGCCCCGACACCGCCCTGATCGGCATCCACAGCGGCGGCGTCTGGATCGCCGAACGCCTGCGCACCCTGCTCGGCATGCCAGACGAGCCGGGCACCATCGACGTCTCCTTCTACCGCGACGACTTCGCCGCGAAAGGCCTGCACCCGCAGATCAAGCCGAGTTCGATCCCGTTCGAGGTCGAGGGGCGGCACATCGTGCTCGTCGACGACGTGCTGTATACCGGGCGCACGACGCGCGCCGCGCTGAACGAGATCTTCGACTACGGGCGGCCGGCGAAGGTCGAGCTGGCGGTGCTCGCCGACCGCGGCGGCCGCGAGCTGCCGGTCGCGGCGCAGTACAACACCTGGGACGTGACGCTGGCGGCGGGCGAGACGCTGGTGCTCGCGCGCGACGACGCCGGACGGCTTTCGTGGAGGCTGGACCATGAGTGACGCGCGGCGGAGCCACAACAACCCGCAGCTCAACGCCAACGGCGAACTGACCCACCTGCTGTCGACCGAGGGCCTGCCGCGCGAGGTGCTGACGCACATCCTCGACACCGCCGCGTCGTTCATGGAAGTGTCCGAGCGCGACGTGAAGAAGGTGCCGCTGTTGCGCGGGAAAAGCGTCTTCAACCTGTTCTTCGAGAACTCGACGCGGACGCGGACGACCTTCGAGATCGCCGCCAAGCGCCTGTCGGCCGACGTCATCAACCTCGACATCAACCGCTCGTCGACGGCCAAGGGCGAGACCCTGCTCGACACCATCGACAACCTGTGCGCGATGCACGCCGACATGTTCGTCGTCCGCCACGCCACCTCGGGCGCGCCGTACCTGATCGCCGAGCACCTGGCGCGCGTCGGCCGCGACGACATCCACGTGGTGAACGCCGGCGACGGCCGCCACGCGCACCCGACGCAGGGGCTGCTCGACATGTACACGATCCGCCACTACAAGAAGGAGTTCCACAACCTGACGGTGGCGATCGTCGGCGACATCCTGCATTCGCGCGTCGCCCGCTCCGACATCCACGCGCTGACCACGCTCGGCGTCGGCGAGCTGCGCGCGATCGGCCCGCAGACGCTGCTGCCGGCGCACCTCGACAAGCTCGGCGTGCGCGTCTTCCACGACCTGGCCGAGGGGCTGCGCGGCTGCGACGTGGTGATCATGCTGCGGCTGCAGAACGAGCGCATGAACGGCGCGCTGCTGCCGTCGGCACGCGAGTACTTCAGCCGCTACGGGCTGACGCCGGCGAAGCTGGCGCTGGCCAAGCCG
Source organism: Azospira restricta (assembly GCF_016858125.1). Taxonomy (NCBI): domain Bacteria; kingdom Pseudomonadati; phylum Pseudomonadota; class Betaproteobacteria; order Rhodocyclales; family Rhodocyclaceae; genus Azospira; species Azospira restricta. Next base: position 504,159 of record NZ_CP064781.1, on the reverse strand, counting down.
GACGCGATCGTGATGCATCCGGGGCCGATGAACCGCGGCGTCGAGATCGATTCGGAAGTGGCCGACGGCGCGCAGGCGGTGATCCTGCCGCAAGTCACCTTCGGCATCGCCGTGCGCATGGCGGTGATGAGCATCGTTGCGGGGAACTGAGATGGCGAGCGACAAGATTTCCATCAAGAACGGCCGCCTGGTCGATCCGAAGAGCGGCGTCGATGGCCAGCTCGACCTGCACCTCGCCGACGGCCGCGTCGCCGCGCTCGGTGCGGCGCCCGACGGCTTCGCCGCGGCGCGCGTGATCGACGCCGGCGGGCGCGTCGTCTGCCCCGGCCTGATCGACCTCGCCGCCCGCCTGCCGGGACTCGAGGGCGAACTCGCCGCGGCCGTCGCCGGCGGCGTCACCTCGCTCGCCTGTCCGCCCGACACGCGGCCGCCGCTCGACGAACCGGGCCTGGTCGAACGCATCGTCCGCCGCGCACACGACGCCGGCCTCGCCCGCGTGCTGCCGCTCGGCGCGCTGACCGCGCGCCTGCGCGGCGAGGCGCTCGCCGAACTGGGCAGTCTGGCGCGCGCCGGCTGCGTCGCCTTCTCGCAGGGCAACGCGACGCCGGCCGACACGCAGGTGCTGCTGCGCGCGCTGCAGTACGCGGCGACCTTCGGCTACCCGGTGTGGCTGCGGCCGCAGGACAAGTACCTCGCCGGCGAAGGCGTCGCCCACGACGGCGAGGTCGCCGCGCGCCTCGGCCTGCCCGGCATCCCCGCCGCCGCCGAGGCGGTGGCGGTCGCCACCGCGCTCGAGCTGGCCCGCGCCACCGGCGTCCGCCTGCACCTCGCCCGCCTGTCTACCGCCGCCGGCGTCGAGCTGGTGCGCCGCGCACGTGCCGACGGACTGGCGGTCACCTGCGACGTCGGCGTGCATCACCTGCACCTGACCGAGATGGACATCGGCTTCTTCGACAGCGCCGCCCGCTTCGAGCCGCCGCTGCGCGCGCAGCGCGACCGCGAGGCGCTGTCGGCGGCCGCCGCCGACGGGCTGGCGGCGATCTGCTCGGACCACACCCCGGTCGACGCGGACGGCAAGCAGCTGCCGTTCGGCGAGGCCGAGGCCGGTGCCAGCGGGCTGGAATTGCTGCTGCCGCTGACGCTGAAATGGGCGGCGGCGGCCGGCGTGCCGTTGGCGCAGGCGCTGGCGCGCGTCACCTGCGACCCGGCGGCGATCCTCGGCTGCGCCGGCGGCGAGCTGTCGGTCGGCGCGCCGGCCGACGTCTGCGTCTTCGACGCGGAGGCGGAGTGGCAGGTGAGCGCCGCAGGCCTGCGCAGCGAAGGCAAGAACACGCCCTTCCTCGGCTGCGGCATGCAGGGCCGCGTCGCGATGACGCTGGTCGGCGGCCGCGTCGTCTTCGCCGGCTGAGCGGCGGCTCGCGCTTGCCGGCCGCGGCAAGCACCGCAAACGTTTACGCCGGATCACGATGCTGTCATGATGAGTAACCATGACGAGAACGTGTGTATTCGGAGGAGTCGAGCGATGAATGTCCGTTTCAGCCTGACCCGGGGGGGCGCTGCGCTGGCCCTTGCCTGTACTGCCCATGCCGCCGTCGCGGCGCCCGACTGGAGCAAGGTGCCGAAGCGCGACATCGTCGTCTTCAGCCCGGGCGTGACGCCGATGGAATGGATCATGAAGAAGTCCGACCACAGCGGCCGCACCGGCATCAACAAGGGCGAGAGCTGCGTCGGCTGCCACGAGGAGAAGGGCGGGCTGAACCTCGACCTGAAGCGGATGGCCGGCAAGGAAGTGGAGCCGGTCGGCGCGCCGAAGACGCTGAGCTTTCCGGTGACGATGCAGGCGGCCTACGACAAGGAGCACCTGTACCTCCGTCTCAGCTTCAAGGCGCCGAAGGATGCGGCTGCCGGCGCCGACCGCGAAGAGAAGTCGCCGAAGCACGAGGTCAAGGCGGCGGTGATGTTCGTCGGCGCCAAAGTGCCGCTGGCGGCCCAGGCCGGTTGCTGGGTGAGCTGCCACAACGACGTGCGCTCGATGCCCGGTGCCGATCCGAACAAGAAGAAGTACGTGTCCGGCGCCAATCTCGGCGGCGAAATCTACGCCGACTACTTCCAGTGGAAGAGCGGGGAGGGCGGCAAGGGTGCCGTCCAGCTCGACGGCCACGTCGCCGACAGCCGCGTGAACAAGGATGGCAAGGCGCTGGTCAAGGCCGAAGGCGAGGGCAAGGACGGCCGGTACGTCGTCACCTTCACCCGCAAGCTCGTCGGCGGCGAAGGCGACCTGCCGCTCGCCGAGGGGGCGGTGGTGCCGTTCGGGATCGCCATTCACGCTGACCAGACGATCTTCCGCTTCCACCACGTCTCGCTCGGCTATACGCTGGGGCTGGGGGTTGCCGCCGACGTCAAGGCGAGCAAGCAGTAGCGCGCCCGCCGCCACGGCGAACGACGACAACCCCGGCTGCGGCCGGGGTTGTCGCTTCTAGCCGGGGGACAGGCGCTGCGCGGTATCCGCCGGCGCGTCGGCGACGTCGACCACCTTGCGCCGCGAGGTCTGTCCGCTCTTCAGCGTGACCGCGGCCTTGGCGACGCCGAGGCGCGCGGCGATGAAGGCGAGCAGCGCCGCGTTCGCCTTGCCGTCGACCGGCGGTGCCGCAAGGCGCAGCTTCAGCGCGTCGCCGTGCTCGCCGGCGACCTCGGTCGTCTTCGCCCCCGGCTGGATGTGCAGCGTCAGCGTCGCGCGGCCGTCGGCAGCGAAGCGCAGCCAGGACGGCAGCCCGCTCACAGCAGCATCAGCACGACCTGCAGCAGCAGGATGGCGACCAGCGGCGACAGGTCGATGTTGGCGATCGGCGGCAGGAAGCGCTGGATCGGCTGCAGCAGCGGGCGGTTGAACTGGTTGACCGGCGCCGCCAGCGGCGAGAAGGGATTGACCCAGGACAGCACGGCCTGCACGAAGAGGGCGCCGATGAACAGGTAAATCGCCAGCCGCAGCGTCGCGACGGCGCCGCGCCACAGCACCAGCAACGCCAGCTGACCCATCTCCGCACCGTCCGGCGCGATCCCGCGCAGGGAGACGACGATCAGCAGCAACAGGCACTGCAGCCACCACGCCGGCAGCAGGCTGGCGAAGTCCCAGCCCATGACGCCCGGGATGATCCGGCGCAGCGGCTTCACCGCCCAGTTGGTCAGCTGCATGATGAAGCTGCCGAGCTGGTTGGAGAAGGCGACGCGGTTCAGCTGCATGAAGAAGCGCGTCAGCAGCAGCAGGCTGAAGAAGGCGGCCAGCGCGTCGAGCAGAAAGAGCAATGCCTGCATGGTTCCCCCCCGTTTCCCGTCAGTCCTTGCCGAGCAGCTCGCCGAGCTCGCGGCCGCGCGCGTCGGCGGCGATCACGCCGGCGACGATGCCGGCGAGCACGCCGCATTCGTCCATCTTCGCCAGCGCGGCGGCGGTGGTGCCACCCTTCGAGGTGACCCGCTCGCGCAGCACGCTGGCCGGCTCCGCCGACTGCGCGGCGAGCTTGGCGGCGCCGAGCGTCGTTTCAATCGCCAGCTGGCGCGCCTGCTCGGGCGCGAAGCCGAGGTCGAGCGCCGCCTGCTGCAGTGCCTCGATGAACAGGAAGACGTAGGCCGGGCCGCTGCCGGAGACGGCGGTGACCGAATCCATCAGCGCCTCGTCGGCGATCCACAGCGTGCTGCCGACCGCCTGCAGCACGCGCTCGGCGGCGGCGCGGCCGGCGGCGTCGACTTCCGGCAGCGCGTACAGGCCGGTGACGCCGGCGCCGATCAGCGCCGGCGTGTTCGGCATCGTGCGCACCAGGCGGCGATGGCCACCGAGCCAGCGCGACAGGTCGGCGAGGCGCAGGCCGGCGGCGATGCTTACCACCAGCTGCTGCCGGAGGTGCGGCAGCAGCGGTGCGCAGGCCTCCTTCATCTGCTGCGGCTTCACCGCGAGCACGATCAGGTCGCAATTCCAGGCTTCCGCATCGGGGCCGGCGTAGGTGCGGATGCCGTAGGCGGCTTCGAGCTTCGCCCGGTTGTCCGGTTCGCGTTCGACCGCGGCGATGTCGGCGGCGGCGAAGCCCTTGCCGACGAGGCCGCCGATGAGGGCGTTGGCCATGTTGCCGCCGCCGAGGAAGGTGATCTTCATGGCTAGTTCCGTTCTCCAAAAATGGCGGTGCCGACGCGTACCAGCGTCGCGCCCTCGGCGACCGCCGCCTCGAGGTCGTGCGACATGCCCATCGACAGCGTGTCGAGCGGCAGTCCTTCCTGTCGCAGGCGTTCGTAAAGCGTGCGCAACGCGGCGAACGCGCGGCGCTGCGCGACGACGTCGGCGGTCGGCTCCGGGATGCACATCACCCCGCGCAGGCGCAGCCGCGGCAGCGCGGCGATCGCGTGCGCCAGCGCCGGCGCTGCCGCCGGCGTGCAGCCGCTCTTGCTCGCCTCGTCGCTGACGTTCACCTGCAGGCAGACGTTGAGCGGCGGCAGCGCCGGCGGGCGCTGCGCCGACAGCCGCTCGGCGATCTTCAGCCGGTCCACCGAGTGCACCCAGGCGAAGGCTTCCGCCACCGGGCGCGTCTTGTTGCTCTGCAGCGGTCCGATGAAATGCCAGTCGAGGCCGAGCGCGGCGAGCTCCGCCGCCTTCGCGCAGCCTTCCTGCACATAGTTCTCACCGAAGGCGCGCTGCCCGGCGGCGGCCGCCGCGCGCACGCTGTCGGCCGGCCAGGTCTTGCTCACCGCAAGCAGCGAAACCGCCGCCGGATCGCGGCCGGCGGCCCGCGCGGCCGCGTCGATGCGGGCGTGCACGGCTTGCAGCTGGGCGGAAATTGGCGTCATAATCGGTCGCTGATCAGGGCAGCGAAGTATAGCAGCAGCGCCCTGCCACACGCCCCGAGGACTCCCCCGCATGGATATCACCGAACTGCTCGCCTTCGGCGTCAAGAACAAGGCTTCCGACCTGCACCTCTCGGCCGGCCTGCCGCCGATGATCCGCGTCCATGGCGACGTGCGCCGCATCAACCTGCCGGCGATGGAGCACAAGGACGTGCATGCGATGGTGTACGACATCATGAACGACGGGCAGCGCAAGATCTACGAGGAGACGCTGGAGTGCGACTTTTCGTTCGAGGTGCCGAACCTCGCCCGCTTCCGCGTCAACGCGTTCAACCAGCACCGCGGCGCCGGCGCCGTGTTCCGGACCATTCCGTCGAAGGTGCTGACGCTGGAAGATCTCAACTGCCCGAAGATCTTCAAGGACATCTCCGAATTCCCGCGCGGCGTCGTGCTGGTCACCGGGCCGACCGGTTCCGGCAAGTCGACGACGCTGGCGGCGATGGTCAACCACGTCAACGAGAACGAGTACGGCCACATCCTCACCGTCGAGGACCCGATCGAATTCGTGCACGAGTCGAAGAAGTGCCTGATCAACCAGCGCGAGGTCGGCCCGCATACGCTGTCGTTCAACAACGCGCTGCGCTCGGCGCTGCGCGAGGACCCGGACGTGATCCTGGTCGGCGAAATGCGCGACCTGGAGACGATCCGGCTGGCGCTGACCGCGGCCGAGACCGGCCACCTGGTGTTCGGCACGCTGCACACCTCGTCGGCGGCGAAGACCATCGACCGCATCATCGACGTCTTCCCGGCGGCGGAAAAGGAAATGGTGCGCGCGATGCTGTCCGAATCGCTGCGCGCGGTGATCTCGCAGACGCTGTTGAAGACCAAGGACGGCCAGGGCCGCGTCGCCGCGCACGAGATCATGATCGGCACGCCGGCGATCCGCAACCTGATCCGCGAGGCGAAGGTCGCGCAGATGTACTCGGCGATCCAGACCGGCCAGCAGTTCGGCATGCAGACGCTGGACCAGTGCCTGATCGACCTGGTCCGGCGCAACGTCGTCTCCGGCAACGAGGCGCGCACCAAGGCGGCGAACAAGGATGCGATCCCGGGCTAAGCGCCGCGCGGAAGCGAAGGAGGTTTACTGATGGAACGAGACCAGGCACTCAAATTCATGCACGACCTGCTGCGCCTGATGGTGCAGAAGAAAGGCTCGGACCTGTTCATCACCGCCGGCTTCCCGCCGGCGATCAAGATCGACGGCAAGATCACGCCGGTGTCGAACCAGACGCTGTCGGCGCAGCACACCGCCGAGCTGGCGCGGTCGATCATGAACGACCGCCAGGCCGCGGACTTCGAGGCGAGCAAGGAGTGCAACTTCGCCATCTCGCCGTCGGGGATCGGCCGTTTCCGCGTGAACGCGCTGGTGCAGCAGGGGCGCGTCGCCGTCGTCTGTCGCACGATCAACATGACCATCCCGAACCTTGACGAGCTCGGCCTGCCGACCGTCATCAAGGACATCGGCATGACCAAGCGCGGGCTGATCATCTTCGTCGGCGGCACCGGCACCGGCAAGACGACCTCGCTGGCGGCGATGGTCGACTACCGCAACGCCAACAGCTACGGCCACATCATCACCATCGAGGATCCGATCGAGTACGTGCACGAGCACAAGAACTGCATCGTCACGCAGCGCGAGGTCGGCATCGATACCGACACCTGGGAGGCGGCGCTGAAAAACACGCTGCGCCAGGCGCCGGACGTGATCCTGATGGGCGAGATCCGCGACCGCGAGACGATGGACTACGCGGTCGCCTTCGCCGAGACCGGCCACCTGTGCCTGGCGACGCTGCATGCCAACAGCGCCAACCAGGCGATCGACCGCATCATCAACTTCTTCCCGGAAGACCGCCGCCAGCAGCTGCTGATGGACCTGTCGCTGAACCTGCGCGCAATGGTCTCGCAGCGCCTGCTGCCGAAGAAGGACGGCAAGGGCCGCGTCGCCGCGGTCGAGGTGATGCTCAATTCGCCGCTGATCTCCGATCTGATCTTCAAGGGCGAGATCCACGAGATCAAGGAGATCATGAAGAAGTCGCGCGAACTGGGCATGCAGACCTTCGACCAGGCGCTGTTCGACCTCTACGAGTCGGGCAAGATCACCTACGAGGATGCGCTGAGGAACGCCGACTCGGTGAACGACCTGCGGCTGCAGATCAAGCTGCACGGCAAGGAATCGAAGGACCGCGACCTCACCACCGGCATCGGCCACCTCGACATCGTTTAAGTGGGTTGCTCGCCAGCACTTCGTTGGCTGCGCGCTGCGGCTCCTCGCCGTAGCGCAGCTACTGTCCCACAGGGATTTCCTGCGGTCATCTCGTCGCCTTAGCGCTTGCCGCCTCGTTCTGGCTTCGCCTTGCGGATAGTGGGATCGCACCGGTCTTGCGCACCCACGTCATTCCGGCGAACGCCGGAATCCAGAAAAATCCACCAGCGCTGGTTACTTCGCCGGCCGATTACTCCCTGCCACCATCCTGATCTCGAACAGCCGGCATTCCAGCGCGCCGTTGTAGAGCGGCGTCTTCCTGCTCGGCGTCAGCCGCATCAGCTTCGGCATGCGCAGGTCGGCGGTGAAGAAATGGCAGGTCCAGCCGGCGAAATTCTTCTTCAGCGCGGTCGCGAGCTGCGGGTAGAACGCGGCGAGCGATTCCTGTTCTTCCAGGCGCACGCCGTACGGCGGGTTGCAGACGAGGATGCCCCCGTCGGCCGGCGCCGCGACTTCGAGGATGTCGGACTGGATCAATTCGACGGCCTCCAGCAGGCCGGCGCGGTCGAGGTTGGCGGTCGCCGCGCGCACGGCCTGGGCGGAAACGTCGGCGCCGAACAGCTGCGCCCAGGCGACCGGCTTCTCGGCGGCGAGCGCCGCTTCGCGCATCCGCCGCCAGGTTTCGGCGTCGAAGCCCTTGAGCCGCTCGAAGGCGAAGCTGCGGCGGCTGCCCGGGGCGATGCCGTGGGCGATCTGCGCGGCTTCGAGCAGGAAGGTGCCGCTGCCGCACATCGGGTCGAACAGCGGCGTGCCGGGCTGCCAGCCGGCGAGCCGCAGGATGCCGGCGGCGAGGTTCTCCTTCAGCGGCGCCTCCACCGTCTTCTGCCGCAGGCCGCGTTGCCACAGCGGGTCGCCCGAGGTGTCGACGTACAGCGTGCAGTTGTCCTCGGTGAGGAAGGCCTGCACGCGCACGTCGGGCTGGCGCGTGTCGATGCTCGGGCGGACGTCGCCGCAGTCGCGGCGGAAGCGGTCGCAGATGCCGTCCTTGACGCGCAGCGTGACGAAGTCGAGGCTCTTCAGCGGCGACTTGATTGCGGTGACGTCGACGCGCAGCGTCTGCGTCGGCAGGAAGAAGGCGGTCCAGTCGGTGTCGAGCGCGAGCTTGTAGATGTCGTCCGCCGTCGCGTAGCCGCGCGCGGCGACGCGCCACAACACGCGCGTCGCCAACCGCGAGTGCAGGTTGACGGCGTAGCACACGGGCCAGTCGCCGGCGAACATGACGCCGCCGCCGACCGCCTTCACGTGCTGGCCGCCGAGGGCGGCGATGTCGTCGGCGAGCAGCGGTTCGAGGCCGCGCGGGCAGGAAGCGAAATAGTTGTTCATCTCAGAAGGGCTTGAGGACGACGAGGAAGACGACCGCGAACAGCACCAGCACCGGCAGCTCGTTGAACCAGCGGAACCAGACGTGGCTCTTCGTGCAGGTGCCGGCGACGAAGGCACGCAGCAGCTGGCCGCAGTAAAGGTGGTAGGCGATCAGCACGAGCACCAGCGTCGTCTTCGCGTGCAGCCAGCCGCCGGTGAAGCCGAAGCCGAACCACAGCCAGAAGCCGAGGCCGACGGCGAGGATGCCGAGCGGGGTCATGAAGCGGTAGAGCTTGCCGGCCATCAGCAGCAGGCGCGCGCGCTCGGCGGCGCTGTCGGCCGGCACCATCGCCAGGTTCACGAAGATGCGCGGCAGGTAGAAGAGGCCGGCGAACCAGGCGACGACCAGCGAGATGTGCAGGGCCTTCACGACGAGCATGCGGATTTCCTTTCGTGTTCCTTGCGGGCGGCGAGGATGCCGTCGGCAACGGTGGGGTAGGCGAGCGCGACGTGGAGTTCGGCGTGCAGGCGGCGGTTGGACAGCCGCCGCGACTCGCGCATGAACGACAGCTGCAGCGGCGACAGCTGCCGTTCGGCGTCGGCGCGGGTGAGACGCGGCGGCCGGGGCAGCGCGAAGGCGTCGGCGACGCGGTCGAAGTACTCGCCCATCTTCCAGTGCGAATCGTCGCAGACGTTGTAGCTGCGGTTCGGCCGCGCGCGCACCAGCGCGGCGCAGCAGGCGGCGGCGAGGTCGTCGGCGTGGATGTGGTTGGTGAACACGTCGTCGGCGTCGGCCAGCGCCGGCGTGCCTTTGGCCAGGCGTTCCAGCGGCAGGCGGTCGGCGGCGTAGATGCCGGGGGCGCGCAGGATGCCGACGGTGGTGCCGGTCTCCCGCCCGAAGGCGCGCAGCGCGCGCTCGGCGTCGAGGCGGCGGGCGGCACGCGCGGTTTCCGGATGCGGTCGCCGCGTCTCGTCGACGAAGGCGCCGCCGCAGTCGCCATAGACGCCGCTGGTACTAATGTAGATCAGGCGCTGTGGTAGACTTTTTCCCCGTCCCAGCGCCGCCAGCAGGTGGCGCGTGCGCGGGTCGCGGTCGCCGCGGTCGGGCGGCGGTGCGAGATGCAAGACGGCGTCGGCGAGGCCAGCGAGGCGGCCGAGGCTGGCCGGGGCGTCGAGATTGCCGGCGAGCGGCACGGCGCCGGCGGCACGCCAGCGGGCATGCTCGCCCGCATCGCGCAGCAGCGCGAAGACGCGGTAGCGCCGGACGAGCCTGGGCAGCGCCCGCCAGGCGACATCACCACAGCCGACAATCAGTAGTTTTTGCACCGCGGCATTGTACCAACCCGCTTCCGCTGCCGGGGCCGCCGGCGCCGAAACGACAAAGGGGAACCATGAGCTTTTCGGTCAGCATCCAGCCTTCCGGCCACGCCTTCGTCGCCGAGGGCGACGAAACCATCCTCGAAGCGGCGTTGCGCCACGGCCTGACGCTGCCCTACGGCTGCCGCGATGGCGCCTGCGGCGCCTGCAAGGGCAAGGTGCTGGCGGGCGACGTCGACCACGGCAGGGCGCAGCCGCACGCGCTTTCCGACGCCGAGCGCGCTGCCGGCCAGACGCTGTTCTGCTGTGCGAAGCCGCAATCCGACCTGGTCATCGAGTCGCGCGAGGTGCGGAAGGCCGGCGACATCCCGGTGAAGACGCTGCCGGCGCGCGTGCAGCAGCTGACGAAGGCGGCGCCGGACGTGATGATCGTCAAGCTGAAGCTGCCGGCGAACGAGCGCCTGCAGTTCCTCGCCGGCCAGTACGTCGACATCCTGCTGAAGGACGGCAAGCGGCGCAGCTTCTCGCTGGCCAACGCGCCGCACGACGACGAGCTGCTCGAGCTGCACGTCCGCCGCATTGCCGGCGGCCAGTTCACCGAGCACGTGTTCGCCGCGATGAAGGAGAAGGACATCCTGCGCCTGAACGGCCCGCACGGCAGCTTCTTCCTGCGCGAGGAGTCGGCCAAGCCGATGATCATGGTCGCCGGCGGTACCGGCTTCGCGCCGATCAAGTCGGTGGTCGAGCATGCCATTGCCGAGGGCTGCCAGCGCTCGATCGTCGTCTATTGGGGCGCGCGCGCCGGCGTCGACCTCTACCGGCGTGAGCTTGCCGAGCGCTGGGCGGCCGAACATGGCATCCGCTTCGTGCCGGTGCTCTCCGAGCCTCCCGCCGATGATGCCTGGCAGGGCCGCAGCGGCCTGGTGCACGCGGCGGTGATGGCCGACTATCCCGACCTCTCCGGCCATCAGGTTTACGCCTGCGGTGCGCCGGCGATGATCGCCGCCGCCAAGCGCGATTTCTGCGCGCAGTGTAAGCTTCCGCCAGAAGAATTCTTTGCCGATTCCTTCGATTTCGCCAACGACAAGCAGCAGGAAACGGTCGGCGCCTGATGCGGCGCGCCGACGTCGCCGCGGCCAGAACAAAGGAACTTCGATGAGTCTCTACATCACCCGCCAGCCGCTGATCAACCGGCAGGGGAAGATCATCGCCACCCGCCTCCGCCTGCACAGCCAGGACGACGACTCGGCGGCGGTGATCGACGCGCTCAACGGCCTCGTCGACTGCTGGCCGCAGAGCGACCGCAGCATTTTCGTGAACTTCGACAGCATTCCCGGCGACATGGGGTTGCTCGACTGGGTGGCGCCGGCCAACGTCACCTTCGAGCTGCCGGGGGCGCCGTTCTGCGCCGAGCAGGCGGCCGATTTCGTCGCCGCGCTGAAGGAGGCCAGGCTGTCGTTGTGCTACGACTTCGACGCCAGTGCGGCGCAGGCGCTGAACAGCGGCACCGGCTTCCGCTTCATCGGCTTCGATCTCGCCAAGTTCTCGCCGGCGCAGCTGAAGGTGCTGGCGGCGAAGACGCAGGCCTTCGGCATCCCGGTCGTCTTCAACGTGGACAGCCAGCAGGGATTCAAGGACTGCATCGAGGCCGGCATGAGCGCCGCCGCCGGCTGGTTCGTCAAGCAGCCGAGCGAGTCGCCGGCGAAGCAGCTCAACGCCAGCCAGGCGCACATCGTGCGCGTGCTCAACCTGGTGCGCAAGAACGCTGATGTCGGCGAGATCGAGGCGGCGCTGAAGCAGGACGTCGCGCTGTCGTACAAGCTGCTGCGCTACATCAACTCGGTCGGCTTCGGCCTGTCCTGCGAGGTGCAGTCGTTCAAGCACGCGGTCACCATCCTCGGCTACGAGAAGCTGAACAAGTGGCTGTCGCTGCTGCTGGTGACGGCGAGCAAGGACCCGATGGCGCCGACGCTGATGCACACCGCGCTGACGCGCGGGCGGATGATGGAACAGCTGGGGCAGGGGCTGGTGGACCGTCAGGAATACGACAACCTGTTCATCACCGGCGCCTTCTCGATGCTCGACCTGCTGCTTGGCGTCAGCATGGAGAATGCGCTGGAAGCGATGCACCTGCCGGAGCCGATCACCGACGCGCTGCTCGGCAACGGCGGGCTCTACGCGCCCTTCCTCGAGCTGGCGCTGGCCTGCGAGGGCGGCGACGGCGCGGCGCTGGCGGCGCAGGCGGAACTGCTCGGGCTGCGGCCCGAGCAGGTGAATCGCGCGCAGCTGGCGGCGATCAACTTCGCCGATACGATGGAGTATTGAACGCGCATCGGCGGCCGGCGCAGAGCGTACCGCGCCGGCGCCGGGCGTCTACTCGCCGAGGTAGCAGGCGCGCACCTGCGGATTGTCGAGCAGCGCCGCCGCCTCGTCGGTCAGCGTGATCTCGCCGCTTTCCATGACGTAGCCGCGCTGCGCCGTTTCCAGCGCCAGCTTGGCGTTCTGCTCGATCAGCAGGATGGTCATTCCCTGTGCCGCCACCGTGCGGATCACCTCGAAGATCTTCTGCACCATGATCGGCGCCAGTCCCATCGAGGGTTCGTCGAGCAGCAGCAGCTTCGGCCGGCTCATCAGCGCGCGGCCGATCGCCAGCATCTGCTGCTCGCCGCCGGAAAGCGTGCCGGCGAGCTGCTTCTCGCGCTCCTTGAGGCGCGGGAAGAGGCCGTAGATGTGCTCCATGTCCTTGGCGATGTCGGCCTTGTCGCCGCGCGTGTAGGCCCCCATCGCCAGGTTCTCGGCGATGGTCAGGCGCGGGAAGACGCCGCGGCCCTCGGGCACCAGCGCGATCCCCTCGCGCACCAGCCGGTGCGGCGGCAGGTCGGTGATCTCCTTGCCCTGGTAGCGGATGCTGCCGCCGGCGACGTCGAGCATGCGCGACAGCGCGCGCAGCGTGCTCGTCTTGCCGGCGCCGTTGGCGCCGATCAGCGCCACCGTTTCGCCTTCCTTGACGTGGAAGGTGATGCCGCGCACCGCCTGGATGCCGCCGTAGGCAACGCGCAGGCCCTCGGCGATCAGCAGCGGCGGTACGCCGTTGCCGTTGTTGTGGTTGTTGGCGCTCATGCGGCGACTCCGATGTAGGCTTCGATCACGCGCGGGTCGTGCTGGACGACTGCGGGGACGTCCTCGATCACCAGCGCGCCGTAGTCGAGCACGGCGACGCGGTCGCAGAGGCCCATCACCAGCTTGACGTCGTGCTCGATCAGCAGGATGGTCACGCCGTCGGCGCGGATGCCTTCGATCAGCACGCGCAGCTCCTCGGTCTCGGTGCCGTTCATGCCGGCCGCCGGTTCGTCGAGGCACAGCAGCTTCGGTTCGGTCGCCAGCGCGCGGGCGATTTCCAGCCGGCGCTGGTCGCCGTACGAGAGGTTCTTCGCCAGGTCGCCGGCGCGGTCGGCGACGCCGACGTAATGCAGCAGCTCCTCGGCGCGGCGGCGGATCGCCGCCTCCTCGGCGCGGGTCCCGGCGTCGCGGAAGACGGCGCCGAGCACGCCGGCCTTGGTGCGCACGTGGCGGCCGACCATGACGTTCTCCAGCGCCGTCATGTTGCCGAACAGGCGGATGTTCTGGAAGGTGCGGGCGATGCCGCGCTCGGCCGCCTGATGCGGCGCGTCGGCCTTCAGCGGCGCGCCGGCGAAGGTGAAGCCGCCGCCTTCCGGCACGTAGAGGCCGGTCAGGCAGTTGAAGAAGGTGGTCTTGCCGGCGCCGTTGGGCCCGATCAGGCCATAGACCTCGCCGCGACGGATGGTCAGCGAGACGTCGCGCAGCGCCTTGACGCCGCCGAAATGCTTGGCGACGGCTTTCGCTTCGAGTAGCACTTCGCTCATTTCACTTTCTCCGCAAGTTCGCGCCGGCGTTCCGCCGACGGCCACAGGCCGGCCGGCTTGAAGCGCATCACCAGCACCAGCGCCAGGCCGAAGACCAGCATGCGCAGGCTCTCGGGGTCGGCCAGTACCTCGCCGAAGAGGGCCTTCTGCACCGGCACGACGGCGTAGCGCAACGCCTCGGGGAGCACCGTCAGCAGCACCGCGCCGAGGATGACGCCGGGGATGTGGCCCATGCCGCCGAGGACGACCATCGCCAGGATCATCACCGACTCGATCAGCGAGAAGCTTTCCGGCGACACGAAGCCCTGCATCGCGGCGAAGATGCCGCCGGCGATGCCGCCGAACGAGGCGCCCATCGCGAAGGCGAGCAGCTTGACGTTGCGCGTGTTGATGCCGACCGCCTTGGCTGCGATCTCGTCCTCGCGGATCGCCTGCCAGGCACGGCCGATGCGTGAGTGCTGCAGCCGGTAATTGACGAGGATCACGCCGAGCGCCAGCAGCACCAGCAGGTAGTAGTACTTCTGCGGGCCGGTGAAGGTGATGCCGAGGATCGTCGAGGTGGTGTTGAACTTGAAGTCGGCGACCGCCACCGGGTCGATCAGCGTGATGCCCTGGGCGCCGTTGGTGATGTTCACCGGCGCGTTCAGGTTATTGATGAAGATGCGCACGATCTCGCCGAAGCCGAGCGTCACGATCGCCAGGTAGTCGCCCCTGAGCTTCAGCGTCGGGGCGCCGAGCAGCGCGCCGGCGACGCCGGCGAGCAGCGCCCCCAGCGGCAGGATCGCCCAGAACGGCAGGTGCAGGCCGAAGTGGGGACTGGCCAGCAGCGCCCAGATATAGGCGCCGACCGCGTAGAAGGCGATGTAGCCGAGGTCGAGCAGGCCGGCGAAGCCGACGACGATGTTCAGCCCGAGCGCGAGGAAGGCGTAGAGGATCGCGAAATTGACGATGCGCACCCAGGCCTGGCCGCCCAGCGCCGCGACGAAGGGCAGCGCGAGCAGGGCGACGGCGACCAGGGCGAGGCCGAAGAGGGCGCGCGGGGATAGGCTGTCGAACCAGGTTTTCATGCGCGGTCTCCCGTCTTTTCGCCGAACAGGCCGGACGGCCTGAACATCAGCACGCCGATCAGCACGACGAAGGCGAAGATGTCCTGGTAGTGGCTGCCGAGGAAGCCGCCGGTCAGGTCGCCGATGTAGCCGGCGCCGAGGGCCTCGATCAGGCCGAGCAGGACGCCGCCGGCCATCGCCCCGGCGAGGTTGCCGATGCCGCCGAGCACCGCCGCGGTGAAGGCCTTCAGGCCGAGCATGAAGCCCATCTGGTAGTGGGCGATCTCGTAATAGGTGCCGACCATGACGCCGGCGATGGCGCCGAGCGCGGAGCCGATGACGAAGGCGGAGGCGATGACGCGGTTGGCGTTCACTCCCATCAGCCCGGCCACCGCCGGGTTCTGCGCCGTCGCGCGCATGGCCATGCCCAGCCGGGTGCGATAGACGAGGAAGAGCAGTCCGCCCATCGAGATCGAGGCGACCAGCACGATCATCACCTGGACGCTGGTGAAGGCGGCGCCGCCGAATTCGAACTGCGTCTTCTCGACCAGCGACGGGAAGGTCATGTAGTTGCGCCCCCAGACCATCATCGCGACGTTCTGCAGTACGATCGACATGCCGATCGCGGTGATCAGCGGCGTCAGTCGCGGCGCGTTGCGCAAGGGCCGGTAGGCGATGCGTTCCAGGCTCCAGCCGAGGGCCATGCAGACCGCGGCAGCGGCGGCGATGCCGGTCGCGCCGGCGAGCCAGACGGGGAAGCCGAGTTTGAGCGTGAAGGTGACGACGGTGATCGCGACCAGCGTGCCGATCATGACCACTTCGCCATGGGCGAAGTTGATCAGGCCCATGATGCCGTACACCATCGTGTAGCCGAGTGCGACCATCGCGTAGATGGAGCCCTGCACCAGGCCGTTGATGATTTGTTGAAGAAAGATGTCCATGCCTTGTGAGTCCGGAGTCAAATAAGAAAACGGCGCCGGCAGGCGCCGTTTTCTTTAGCGGGGCGGATTATACCCTTACTTGGCCTTTACTTCTTTTCGGCCGGGGCCGCCGCCGGGGCTTCCGCCGGAGCAGCCGCGGGGGCGGCAGCCGGGGCCATGCCCAGGGTTTCCACGTAGTTCAGCTTGCCTTCCTTGTACTGGTAGATCGAGATCGCGCCGCCCTTCAGGTCGCCCTTGTCGTCGAACTCGATCTTGGCGGTGACTCCGTCGTAGGCGGCCTTGCCGACTTCCGGCAGGTACTTGGCCGGTTCGACCGAGTTGGCGCGCTTCATCGCGTCGGCCATGACCATCACGGCGTCATAGGCATTGGGGGCGTAGAGCTGGATCTCGGCGTTGAACTTCTTGGTGAACTTGTCCTTGAACTCCGGCCCCTTGGCCAGCTTCTCCAGCGGCATGCCGGGCAGCGAGCAGTAGTGGCCGTCGGTGGCCGGGCCGCCGAGCTTGGTGAACTCCGGCGTGCACACGCCGTCGCCGCCGAGGAACTTGGCCTTCAGCCCGAGTTCCTTCATCTGCTTGGCCATCGGGCCGCCCTGCGCGTCCATGCCGCCGTAGAAGACGAGGTCGGCCTTGGTCGACTTGATCTTGGTCAGGATCGCCTTGAAGTCGGTCGCCTTGTCGTTGGTGTACTCGGTGGCGACGACCTTCAGGCCGGCGGCTTCGGCCGACTTCTTGAACTCGTCGGCGAGGCCCTGGCCGTAGGCGGTGCGGTCATCGACGATGGCGACGGTCTTGGCGCCCTGCTTGGCGGCGAATTCGCCGAGGATCTTGCCCTGCTGGACGTCGTTCGCCATCACGCGGAAGGCGGTCTTGAAGCCCTGCTGCGTGTACTTCGGGTTGGTCGCCGACGGCGAGATCTGCGGGATGCCGGCGTCGGAGTACAGCTTCGAGGCCGGGATCGTGGTGCCCGAGTTGAGGTGGCCGATGACGCCGTTGACCTTCGCGTCGACCAGCTTCTGGGCGACGATCGTGCCCTGCTTCGGATCGGCGCCGTCGTCTTCGGAGAGCAGCTCGAACTTGACCTTGGCGCCGCCGATCTCGAGGGTCTGCGCATTCAGTTCCTCGACCGCCAGCTTGGCGCCGTTTTCGTTGTCCTTGCCGAGGTGGGCCTGCGGGCCGGTCATCGGCGCCACGTGGCCGAGCTTGACGACGACTTCGGGCTTGGCGGCGGGGGCTGGCGCGGCGGCCGGGGCGGCAGTCTGGGGCTGCGGTTCTTCCTTCTTGCCGCAGCCGATCATGGCGATGGCGGCAGCGAGGGCGAGGGTGATGCCGGGGATGCGGGCGAATTGCATGAACGAGTCTCCGATGTTGTTGTTGCGTCAGGGCGGCGGTAAGGGTGCCAGCGGGGCGATTCTGCGGAGGGCGGCGGTGCTTGTCAATAACGGGCGCCGGAAACGAAAAAGCCGGCGGGTCGCCGGCTTTTCGGGAGCGGGAAGATCACTTCTGGCTCAGGATCCACTTCACCAGCTTGGAGGCCTCTTCCGGGGTGACCTTGTTCGGCGGCATCGGCACTTCGCCCCACGAACCCTTGCCACCCTTGATGATCTTGTCCACCAGCTTGGCTTCGTCGGCGGCGGTGTACTTCTTGGCGACGTCCTTGTACGACGGGCCGACGACCTTCTTGTCGATCTGGTGGCAGGTCATGCAGTTCTTCGCCTTGGCCAGCGCTTCGTCAGCCTGGACGGCACCGGCGGACAGGATACCGGCGGCGGCCAGCAGGGAAACGGTGATAGCTTTCATCTCTCTCGCTCCGTATTGCGGTTTAAGTAAAAGTGTCGGGAATGCCGATCTTATTCCACATTTTTCGGCTTGGAAACAACATGGATCAAATTTTCCAGGCTGTCGATCGGTGCCTGACAACTAACGCTTTCGCACAGCCACGCGTTGACATGTGCCGGCTGCGGTTTGTCGAGCGGCGGCGGCAGTGGGCCGCTGTCTACGGGCGGCGCGAGCAGCAGCGTTTTCGGCAGGAAGCAGGCGGCCAGCCGGCGCTGCCACGCGGCGAGCTCGCCGGCCGGTCCGCGCAGGACCAGCAGCGACGGCGGCGTCAGCCAGTCGTCGAGCGCCAGCAGCAGCGTCGCGAAACCGCCGGGCTGCGCCCGCAGTTCCGGCCAGAAGGCGGCCAGCGTGCGTTCCGCGGCCCTTGCGCAGGCGGCGTCGCCGGTCAGCGCCGCTAGCCGTAGCAGGGCCTGCGCGGCGACGCCGTTGCCGCTCGGCATCGCCTCGTCGTGCCCGTGTTTCGGGCGCAGCAGCAGCGTCTCGTGGTCGTGGCTGGTGAAGAAGAAAGCGCCGGCGGAATCCTCGAAACGCGCTTGCAGCGCCGTTGCGAGTTCCCCGGCGAAGGCCAGCGCATCGGTGCGCCACGCGGATTGCAGCAGTTCCAGCGCCGCGGAAAGCAGGAAGGCGTGGTCGTCGAGGTAGGCATTGTGCTGCGCCCGCCCGTCGCGCCAGCTGGCGAGCAGCCGGCCGTCGCGCCACAGTGCGTCCTTGATGAAAGCGAATGCCCGCTGCGCGGAATCCAGCCAATCCTGCCGGCCGCAGACGCGTGCCGCGTGCGCCATGCCGCCGATCATCAAGCCGTTCCAGGCGGCGAGCACCTTGTCGTCGCGGTGCGGCCGGACCCGCGTTTCGCGCGCGGCGAACAGCTTGCCGCGCGCCGCGGCGAGCAGCGTCGCGCAGTCGGCCGGCGACAGGCGCAGCCGTCGGCCGACCTCGGCGAGCGGCTGGCGGACGCACAGGTGCCAGGCGCGGTTCTCGAAATTCGGCGGTCCGTCGAGGCCGTAGTGTGCGGCGGCGACTGCGTATTCGGCGGGCGTCAGCAGCGCGCGGACGGCGTCCGGTGTCCACACGTAGAAGCGGCCTTCCTCGCCCTCGGCATCGGCGTCGAGCGACGCGCAGTAGCCGCCGTCGGCGAGCTGCATCTCGCGCATTGCCCAGGCTGCGGTGTCCTCGGCCACCTGCCGGAACAGCGGCTCGCCGGTGAGCGCCCAGGCGTCGGCGTAGAGCGCGAGCAGCGGTCCGTTGTCGTACAGCATCTTCTCGAAATGCGGGATTTCCCAGCGTTCGTCGACGCTGTAGCGGGCGAAGCCGCCGCCGAGGTGGTCGTACAGGCCGCCGGCGGCCATGTGCCGCAGCGTGTCGAGCGCCAGCGCGCGCTGCCCCGGGTCGTCCTGGCGCAGCAGCAGCGCGAGGTCGGCGACGTGCGGGAATTTCGGGGCGCCGCCGAAGCCGCCCCAGCGCGGGTCGTAGCTGCGTGCGAGCTGGCCGAGCGCGGTCGCGATCGGCGTCGCGTCGAGGGGCGCTTCGCCGCCCGCGGTCGCCGGCTGCAGCGTCCGCAGCGCTTCGCGCAAGGCCGCATTCTGCGCGGCGATGTCGTCCCCGCGCTCGGCGAAGACGGCGGCGATCTGCGCGAGCAGGTCGGCGAAGCCGGGCAGACCGAGGCGCGAACGCTTCGGGAAGTAGGTGCCGCCGAAGAAGGGGGTGCCGTCGGGCGTCAGGAACATCGTCAGCGGCCAGCCGCCGGCGCGCCGTTGCAGCAGCTGATGCGCGAGCTGGTAGACGTGGTCGAGGTCGGGGCGCTCCTCGCGGTCGACCTTGATGTTCACGAAATGGCGGTTCATCACCGCTGCCGTTGCCGCGTCCGCGAAGGACTCGTGCGCCATCACGTGGCACCAGTGGCAGGCCGAGTAGCCGATCGAGAGCAGGATCGGGCGCTGCTCCCGGCGGGCGCGAGCGAGCGCTTCCTCGCCCCAGGGATACCAGTCGACGGGGTTGTCGGCGTGCTGCAGCAGGTAGGGCGAGGTTTCGCCGGCGAGGCGGTTGGGCATGGACGGCTCCGCAGGGGGGCTGTCCGGTTGGAGGCGCGACGGGTGCGAACGTTCAGTGCGGGGCTGGCGCGCCGCCGGCGCCAGGCGTCGCCCCCGCGTCGCGGCGATCGGGGTCGCCGCGACGAGGAAGGCCGGCTGGGCGGCGGCGGTCGCTTACTTCCTGCGCTGGATCTGCGTGACGTCGCGCACCGCGCCCTTGTCGGCCGAGGTGGTCATCAGCGCGTAGGCCTGCAGCGCCGCCGAGACGGTGCGCTGGCGGGTCGCCGGCTGCCACGCCTGCTCGCCCTTGGCGTCCATCGCCGCGCGGCGCTGTGCCAGCTCCGCGTCAGAGATCGCGAGGTGGATGCGGCGGCCGGGGATGTCGATCTCGATCGTGTCGCCGTTCTCGACCAGGCCGATGGCGCCGCCGTCCGCCGCTTCAGGCGAGGCATGGCCGATCGACAGGCCGGAGGTGCCGCCCGAGAAGCGGCCGTCGGTGAGCAGCGCGCAGTCCTTGCCGAGCCCGCGCGACTTCAGGTACGAGGTCGGGTAGAGCATCTCCTGCATGCCGGGGCCGCCCTTCGGGCCCTCGTAGCGGACGATGACGACGTCGCCGGCGACGACTTCGCCGCCGAGGATGCCCTCGACCGCGTCATCCTGGCTCTCATAGACGCGCGCCTTGCCGGTGAATTTCCAGATCGACTCGTCGACGCCGGCGGTCTTGACGATGCAGCCGTCCTCCGCGATGTTGCCGTAGAGCACGGCGAGGCCGCCCTCCTGCGTGTAGGCGTGCTCCTTGTTGCGGATGCAGCCGTGCGTGCGGTCGAGGTCGAGTTCGTTGTAGCGGCGGTTCTGCGAGAAGGCGACCTGCGTCGGGATGCCGCCCGGGGCCGCCTTGAAGAAGTCGTGAATCTTGATGTCGTGCTCGCGGATCACGTCCCAGCGGTCGATCGCCTCGCCCAGCGTCTTCATGTGCACGGTCGGCGTGTTGCGGTGGATCAGTCCGGCGCGGTCGAGCTCGCCGAGGATGCCCATGATGCCGCCGGCGCGGTGCACGTCCTCGATGTGGTAGTCCTGCGTCGCCGGCGCCACCTTGGCCAGGCACGGCACCTTCCGGGAGATGCGGTCGATGTCCTGCATCGTGAAGTCGACGCCGGCCTCGCGCGCGGCGGCGAGGATGTGCAGCACGGTGTTGGTCGAACCGCCCATCGCCACGTCGAGCGCCATCGCGTTCTCGAACGCGGCCTTGCTGGCGATCGCGCGCGGCAGCACCGACAGGTCTTCCTGCTCGTAGTAGCGGCGGCACAGGTCGACGATCGTGCGGCCGGCCTTCAGGAACAGCTCCTTGCGGTCGGCGTGCGTCGCCACGACGGTGCCGTTGCCCGGCAGCGACAGGCCGAGCGCCTCGGTCAGGCAGTTCATCGAGTTCGCCGTGAACATGCCGGAGCAGGAGCCGCAGGTCGGGCACGCGGAGCGCTCGAACTCGGCGACTTCCTCGTCCGAGCAGCTGCTGTCGCCGGCCTTGATCATCGCGTCGATCAGGTCGACGGCGATCGTCTTGCCTTCCCACTTCACCTTGCCGGCCTCCATCGGGCCGCCGGAGACGAAGATCGCCGGGATGTTCAGCCGCATCGCGGCCATCAGCATGCCCGGGGTGATCTTGTCGCAGTTCGAGATGCAGACCATCGCGTCGGCGCAGTGCGCGTTGACCATGTACTCGACCGAGTCGGCGATCAGGTCGCGCGACGGCAGCGAATAGAGCATGCCGGCGTGGCCCATGGCGATGCCGTCGTCGATGGCGATGGTGTCGAATTCCTTGGCGATGCCGCCGGCCGCCTCGATTTCGCGCGCGACCAGCTGGCCGAGGTCCTTCAGGTGCACGTGGCCCGGCACGAACTGCGTGAAGGAGTTCACGACGGCGATGATCGGCTTGCCGAAGTCGCCTTCCTTCATGCCGGTGGCGCGCCACAGGGCGCGCGCGCCGGCCATGTTGCGGCCGTGGGTCGAGGTGCGGGAACGGTATTGGGGCATGACGGAACTCCGTGCAAAAGCGGGGGGGCCGCGAAAGAGGGGTCGGGAAGGACTGCCGGCGGCGGCCCGACTATAATCGGGAACTTTCAATTCTAGCCGAATCCTTCCCGCCGATGCTGATCCACCCCCAGTTCGACCCGGTCGCGATCTCGTTCGGCCCGCTCGCCGTGCGCTGGTACGGGCTGATGTACCTGGTCGCCTTCGTCCAGTTCTGGTGGCTCGGCAAGCTGCGCATCGAGCGCGGGCTGGCGCCCGGCTTCAGCGTCAAGGCGCTCGACGACCTGCTCTTCTACGGCGTGCTCGGCGTCGTGCTCGGCGGGCGGCTGGGCCAGGTGCTGTTCTACGAGCCCGGCTACTACCTCGCGCATCCGCTCGAAATCCTCGCCGTCTGGAAGGGCGGCATGTCCTTCCACGGCGGCTTCCTCGGCGTGCTCGTGGCAATGGTCTTCATCGCCCGCAAGTACGGGCGGCGCTGGCTGGAGGTGACCGACTTCATCGCGCCGCTGGTGCCCTTGGGGCTCGCCGCCGGGCGGCTGGGCAACTTCATCAACGGCGAGCTGTGGGGGCGCGTCGCCGACCCGGCGCTGCCGTGGGCGATGGTCTTCCCGCAGGTCGACGCCTTGCCGCGCCACCCGTCGCAGCTCTACCAGGCGGCCGGCGAGGGGCTGGCGCTGTTCGCGCTGCTCTGGCTGTACGCGGCGAAGCCGCGCCCCGTCGGCGCCGTCTCCGGCGCCTTCCTGATCGGCTACGGCGTCTTCCGCTTCCTCGCCGAATTCTTCCGCACGCCGGATGAGGGCATCTTCGGCCTCTCGTACACGGTCAGCATGGGACAGTGGCTGTCGCTGCCGATGGTGCTGGCCGGCGTCGCGCTGCTCGTCGCCGCCGGCCGCCGGCGCTAAACAGCGGCCGGCGATGCGGGGCGTTCCGCGCCGGCCCGGCTCGTGTAGAATCTCCGTAATTATGAATTCTTGATTTTACAAGGCTAGTAAAGGAGCTTCCCATGAGCCAGCGCCCGTTCCGCATCCTCGGCATCCAGCAGATCGCCATCGGCGGCCCGTCGAAGGACCGCCTGAAGACCCTGTGGGTCGACATGTTCGGGCTGGAGATCACCGGCAACTTCGTCAGCGAGCGCGAGAACGTCGACGAGGACATCTGCGCGATGGGCACCGGGCCGTTCAAGGTCGAGGTCGACCTGATGCAGCCGCTCGACCCCGAGAAGAAGCCGGCGGTGCATGCAACTCCGCTGAACCATGTCGGTCTGTGGGTGGACAACCTGCCGCTCGCGGTCGAGTGGCTGACCGCGCAGGGTGTGCGCTTCGCGCCGGGCGGCATCCGCAAGGGCGCCGCCGGCTACGACATCACCTTCCTGCACCCGAAGGCCAGCGACGACTTCCCGATCGGCGGCGAAGGCGTGCTGATCGAGCTGGTGCAGGCGCCGGCGGAGGTGGTGGAGGCTTTCTCCCGCTTGCGGTAATCTCCCCGTTCGCATAGCGTCCGCCGCAGCGGACCGCGCGCGGGGCGCCATCCGGCGTTCCCGGGAAGCGGCATTGCCGCTTCCGCCGTCCCGAGGCTCGCCGGGCGTCGGGGCGGCCCTTCGTGTTCTTTGAGAGGAGGAGACGGATGACCTGGTTTTCGTTGCCCCCCGCACGCACCGGAACGCCGCCGGCGTTCGTCGACAAGGCCGGCTGCGATGCCTGGCTGGCGGCGCAGCCGCTGGCCAACGCGCCGCAGATGCAGGGCGAGCTCGCCGCCCAGCTGGAGAGCCTCAACGGCTGGAAACTGCCGGCGCGCGAGCGCTTCAAGATCGTCGATACGCTGCGCAAGAGCGTCGCCGCGGTCGAGGCGGAAAGCGTCAAGCGCTACGAATACCGGCCGCTGCCGCTGTCGCCGGTCGAGCAGAAGGCCTTCGACGCCTCGTGCCGGCTGTGGCGCGAACTGACCGTCGGCTACCTGCATTGCCTGCGCGCCTGCCTCGACGGCGATGCCGAAGTCGCCGAGCACGCCGCCAAGATCTGCCACCGCGTCGTCGTCACGCTGCGCCAGGAACAGCTCGCCCGCTACAGCGGCACCGCGGCGATTCCCGGGCAGTGGTGGCGCAAGCTGCACGCGGTGCTGGCCTCGGCCGAGCAGCTCGGCGTCGCCGGCGAGCCGGTCGCCGACCGCCTGTTCGCCGAGACGCGCGAATCGACCGTCGCTGGCCAGTACGCGATGGCCGTGCTGCTGCACCTGTGCCGGCCGGGCGAGCTGTCGCGCAGCCAGTTTGCGGCGGCGGCGCGCTGGCTGGCGCGCTGGCGCGAGCAGGCCAGCATCCATACGACACCGGACGAGGTGCGCAACGCGCGCTGCGTGGTCGTCGACCTCGCCGCCGACGCCCCGCTGCACCTCGGCGAGACGGCACCGGCGATGCCGCGCTGGATCGCCATCGACGCGGTGCTGGCCAAGCTCAAGGGGCGGGTGAAGGCGCTGCGCGAAGGGCAGACCCCGGAGGAGCTGAAGCTCGGCAGCGGCCTGCCGGCCGACGCCTGCATCGCGCTGCTGCAGTTCCTGCACGGCGCCCTGCAGAACCCGCCGCCGGCGGCGCCGGCCGTCCGCGAGAATGCCCGCAGCGTCGGCCTGGTCGCCGCCCTCGACGGCATCTACCGGCTACTTGGCGGCAGCGGTCTGGTCGAGGCGGCGGCGCCGACCGCGCAGAGCAACCGGCGCGCGGCCGAGCAGATCGCGATCTTCGGCCGCGTCGTTAGGCCGGAAGCGACAGCCGCGACGGCGGTGGCGACCGACTCCTGGCAGGTGCTGGCGGAAACCGCCGGCGAGATGAGCCTGCACCGCAGCGCCGGCAGCAGCGACATCCGCCTCGGCAGCCGCGCGCTGGTGGCGATCCAGGACGGCCCGCGCGTCGCGCTGGCCGTCGTCCGCTACGTGCTGGCGCAGGAGGACGGCAGCCTGTTCGCCGCGCTGCGGCTGCTGCCCGGACAAGCCGTGCCGATGCTGGCGAGTGCGCAGGAGCGCGGCACCAACCGCCAGGTGCAGCACCCGGCCGTCTTCCTGCCGGCGAGCACGCATGCCGGCACGCCGGCCAGCCTGTTCCTGGCCAGCGGCGTGGCCGGCCGGCTGTCCCGCATCGACGTCGCCGATCTTCCCGACGGCCTGCGTGTCGGGCAGCCGTTCGAGCGCGGCGCCAATTTCGAGCGGCTGCGTTGCGAGTAGTCGCACTGCCGCCGGCGCCATAAACACAACGGCCCGCAGCGTCGAACGCTGCGGGCCGTTGCTTGCGATCGTGCGCGACCGGGCTTACTCGAACTCGACGATGATCTGGTCGACCGACAGGCTTTCGCCCGGCTGTGCCGAGATCTTCTTGACCTTGCAGTCCTGCTCGGCCTTGAGGATGTTCTCCATCTTCATCGCCTCGATGACGGCGAGCTTCTCGCCGGCCTTCACGTCCTGACCGACCTTCACCGCCACCTCGCGCAGCAGGCCCGGCATCGGCGACAGCAGGAACTTCGAGAGGTCGGGCGCCGGCTTGTCCGGCATCAGCGCCAGCAGTTCGGCGGCGCGCGCGCTCATGACCATGAAGTCGGCACGGGTGCCCCAGTGGAACAGCGAGTACTTCGTCTTGTGGCGCTCGACCTGCAGCGTGAATTCCTCGCCGTTGCAGGTGCCGCGGAACAGCGACTCGCCCAGCTTCCAGTCGGACAGGATCTCGTATTGTTCGCCCTTGTACTCGATGTGGTAGCCGCCGGCGACCGGGCGCGCGACGACTTCGTGCGGCTCCTTGCCGTCGCCGGTCAGGCGGACGACGACCCACTTGTCGCCGACGATGCGCTCATGGCCTTCGAGCTGGCCCGAGACCGAGGCGGCGCGGTCGGTGTAGGAACGGTAGACGAAGGCGGCGACCGAGACCAGCAGCGCCGGGTCGTCGTGCGGCACCATCGAGGCGTCGAATCCCTTCGGGTATTCCTTGGCGATGAAGCCGGTGTCGAAGATGCCGGACTGGAAGCGCGGGTGCTGCATCAGCGCCGCCTGGAACGGAATGTTCGACGAGATGCCGCGGATGACGAAGGCGTTCAGCGCGTCGCGCATGCGGGCGATCGCCTGGTCGCGGGTGGCGCCGTGCACGATCAGCTTGGCGATCATCGAGTCGTAGAACATCGAGATCTCGCCGCCGTCGTAGACGCCGGTATCGACGCGCACCTGACCGGGGATTTCGGCCGGCGGCTGGAACTTCACGAGACGGCCGGTGGAGGGCAGGAAGCCGCGGAACGGGTCTTCGGCGTTGATCCGGCACTCCATCGCCCAGCCCTTGATGCCGACGTCGGCCTGCGCGATCGGCAGCTTCTCGCCGTAGGCGACGCGGATCATCTGTTCGACGAGGTCGAGGCCGGTGATCAGCTCGGTGACCGGATGCTCGACCTGCAGGCGGGTGTTCATCTCGAGGAAGTAGAACTCCTTGGTCGCGCCGGAGACGACGAACTCGACCGTGCCGGCCGACTCGTAGTTCACGGCTCGGGCCAGCGCGACGGCCTGCTCGCCCATCGCCTTGCGCATCTCGGCGTCGACGAAGGGCGACGGGGCCTCCTCGATGACCTTCTGGTGACGGCGCTGGATCGAGCAGTCGCGCTCGTTCAGGTACACGTAGTTGCCGTGGCTGTCGCCGAGCACCTGGATTTCGATGTGGCGCGGCTCGAGCACGTACTTCTCGATGAAGACGCGATCGTCGCCGAACGAGTTGCGCGCTTCGTTCACGCAGGACGAGAAGCCCTCGTGCGCCTCGGCGTCGTTGTAGGCGACGCGCAGGCCCTTGCCGCCGCCGCCGGCGGAGGCCTTGATCATCACCGGGTAGCCGATCTTCTGCGCGATCTTCACCGCCTCGTCGGGGCCGGCGATGGCGTCGTTGTAGCCGGGGATCGTATTGACCTTGGCTTCGATCGCCAGCTTCTTCGACTCGATCTTGTCGCCCATCTTGGCCACCGAATAATGCTTCGGGCCGATGAACTTGATTCCTTCCTCTTCCAGACGGCGCGAGAAGGTGGCGTTCTCGGACAGGAAGCCGTAGCCCGGATGCACTGCCTCGGCGCCGGTCTGCTTGCACGCGGCGATGAGCTTGTCCATCACCAGGTACGACTCCTTCGACGCCGCCGGGCCGATGCAGACGGCTTCGTCGGCGAGGTCGACGTGCAGCGCGTCCTTGTCCGCTTCCGAGTAGACGGCGACGGTCTTGATGCCCATCTTGCGGGCGGTCTTGATGACGCGGCAGGCGATCTCGCCGCGGTTGGCAATCAGGATCTTCTTGAACATGTTCCTATTCTCCCTGGGCGCTTACAGCGGAATGTTGCCGTGCTTGCGCCACGGGTTATCCAATTGTTTGTCGCGCAGCATTGCCAGCGAGCGGCAGATGCGCTTCCTGGTGGCGTGCGGCATGATCACGTCGTCGATGAAGCCGCGCGCGCCGGCGACGAACGGGTTGGCGAACTTGGCCTTGTACTCGGCCTCGCGCTGGGCGAGCTTGGCCGGGTCGTTCTTCTCCTCGCGGAAGATGATCTCGACCGCGCCCTTCGGGCCCATCACCGCGATCTCCGCCGACGGCCAGGCGATGTTCACGTCGCCGCGCAGGTGCTTCGAGCTCATCACGTCGTAGGCGCCGCCGTAGGCCTTGCGCGTGATCACGGTGACCTTGGGCACGGTGCATTCGGCGTAGGCGTAGAGCAGCTTGGCGCCGTGCTTGATGATGCCGCCGTATTCCTGGGCGGTGCCCGGCATGAAGCCCGGCACGTCGACGAAGGTGACCACCGGGATGTTGAACGCGTCGCAGAAGCGGACGAAGCGCGCGGCCTTGATCGAGGACTTGATGTCCAGGCAGCCGGCGAGCACCAGCGGCTGGTTTGCGACGATGCCGACCGGGTGGCCGTCCATGCGGCCGAAGCCGATGATGATGTTCTTGGCGTAGTCGGGCTGCAGTTCGAAGAAGTCGCTGTCATCGACCACCTTGATGATCAGCTCCTTCATGTCGTACGGCTTGTTCGGGTTGTCCGGGACCAGCGTGTCGAGCGAGTGGTCCATGCGGTCCGCCGGGTCGTTGGTCGGCGTCACCGGCGGCTTCTCGCGGTTCGACGAGGGCACGAAGTTCATGAAGCGGCGCAGCATCGACAGCGCTTCGACGTCGTTCTCGAAGGCGAGGTCGGCGACGCCGGACTTCGAGGTGTGGGTGACGGCGCCACCGAGTTCCTCGGCGGTG
The DNA here is from genome assembly GCF_016858125.1 of Azospira restricta. Classification (NCBI taxonomy): domain Bacteria; kingdom Pseudomonadati; phylum Pseudomonadota; class Betaproteobacteria; order Rhodocyclales; family Rhodocyclaceae; genus Azospira; species Azospira restricta. The sequence goes on along the minus strand of NZ_CP064781.1, from coordinate 476,396 downwards.
ACGTCCTCGTGCGTCACCGTCTTCACCACTTCCGGGCCGGTGACGAACATGTACGACGAATCCTTGACCATGAAGATGAAGTCGGTCATCGACGGCGAATACACCGCGCCGCCGGCGCAGGGGCCCATGATCATCGAGATCTGCGGCACGACGCCGGAGGCCATCACGTTGCGCTGGAAGACGTCGGCGTAGCCGCCGAGCGAGGCAACGCCTTCCTGGATGCGCGCGCCGCCCGAGTCGTTCAAGCCGATCACCGGCGCGCCGACCTTCATCGCGTGGTCCATGACCTTGCAGATCTTCTCGGCGTGCGTCTCCGACAGCGAGCCGCCGAAGACCGTGAAGTCCTGCGAGAAGACGAACACCAGACGGCCGTTGATCGTGCCGTAGCCGACGACGACGCCGTCGCCCGGCGTCTTCTCGGCCTGGTCCATGCCGAAGTCGACGCAGCGGTGCTCCTTGAACATGTCCCATTCCTCGAAGGAACCCGGGTCGAGCAGCAGCTCGATGCGTTCGCGGGCGGTCAGCTTGCCCTTGGCGTGCTGGCTGTCGATGCGCTTCTGGCCGCCGCCGAGGCGGGCCAGTTCACGCTTTTTTTCCAGCTGTCGGATGATGTCGTGCATAACGGGATCTCCCTGGGTAGGTCCGGTAACTCAAAAAAACGAAAATCAGTGCTTCAGGTGGGCGAGCAGCGCATGCGCCGCCGCCGCCGGGGTGGTCAGTCCGCTCTCGACGGACTGCGACAGGCGCGGCAGGCTTTCGCGCACGCCCGGGTGTTCCTTGAACTGCTGGTGCAGGCCGGCCTCGATCAGCTGCCACATCCAGGCCAGCGACTGCTGCCGGCGCTTCTGCGCGAACTCGCCGCTGGCGGAGAGCGTGTCGCGGTACTTGACGACATTCTCCCAGAACTCGGCCATGCCTTCCTTCTGCAGCGCGCTGACGGTCAGCACCGGCGGTTCCCAGTGCGGCGACGCGCGGCGCACCAGGTGCAGCGCGTTCTTCCACTGCGCGCGGGCGACCGCGGTCGCCTTCGGGTCGATGTCGGCCTTGTTGATGACCACCATGTCGGCGATCTCGACGATGCCCTTCTTGATCGCCTGCAGGTCGTCGCCGGCGTTCGGCAGCTGCAGCAGGCAGAACAGGTCGACCATGCCGGCCACCGTCGTCTCGCTCTGGCCGACGCCGACCGTCTCGACGATCACCACGTCGTAGCCGGCGGCCTCGCACAGCAGCATCGCCTCGCGCGTCTTCTCGGCGACGCCGCCGAGCGAGCCCGCCGACGGGCTCGGCCGGATGAACGCTTCTTCCTTCTGGCAGAGGATCTCCATGCGCGTCTTGTCGCCGAGGATCGAACCGCCGCTGATCGACGACGAGGGGTCGACGGCGAGCACCGCGACGCGGTGGCCCTGGCCGATCAGCCAGACGCCGAGCGCCTCGATGAAGGTCGACTTGCCGGCGCCGGGGACGCCCGAGATGCCGACGCGGATCGCGTTGCCGGTCTGCGGCAACAGCGCGTTCAGCACCTGCTGCGCGCGCGCGCGGTGGTCGCTGCGCGTCGACTCGATCAGCGTGATCGCCTTGGCGAGCGCGCGCCGCTGCCCGGCCAGCACGCCGTCGACGAGCGTGCGGTCCTCAGGCGGCAAGGCGTGCACCGGCAAAGGCATCTCCCGCGCGTTCATCCGTCGCCGGACTTAGCCGCGCGCCTTGCGGATCTCTTCGAGGACGCGCTTGGCCGAATCCTCGATGCGCGTGCCCGGGCCGAAGATGGCCTTGGCGCCGGCGGCGTACAGCGCGTCGTAATCCTGCGCCGGGATGACGCCGCCGGCGAAGACGATGATGTCGTCGGCGCCCTGCGCCTGCAGCGCCTGCACCAGCTGCGGCACCAGCGTCTTGTGGCCGGCGGCGAGCGACGAGCAGCCGATGGCGTGCACGTCGTTCTCGACCGCGAGCCGTGCCGCCTCTTCCGGCGTCTGGAAGAGCGGGCCGACGTCGATGTCGAAGCCGAGGTCGGCAAAGGCCGTGGCGACGACCTTGGCGCCGCGGTCGTGGCCGTCCTGGCCGAGCTTGGCGATCATCACGCGCGGGCGGCGGCCCTCCTCGGCGGCGAACTTCTCGACCTCCGCCTTGATGCTTTCCCAGCTTTCCTGTCCGGCCACGACGCCTCCATAAACACCCGAAATGGTCTGGTTGTTGGCGCGGAAGCGGCCGAAGACCTTCTCCAGTGCGTCCGACACCTCGCCGACCGTGGCGCGCAGGCGGATCGCCTTCACGCTCAGGTCGAGCAGGTTGCCGTCGCCGGTTTCGGCGCATTTCGTCAGCGCGTCGAGCGCGGCCTGCACGGCAGCCGAGTCGCGCGTCGCGCGGATCTTCTGCAGGCGGGCGACCTGTGCCTCGCGCACCGCGTGGTTGTCGATGTCGAGGATGTCGATCGGGTCTTCCTTGGCCAGCTTGTACTTGTTCACGCCGACGATCACGTCCTTGCCCGAGTCGATGCGCGCCTGCTTGTCGGCGGCGCAGGTCTCGACCTGCATCTTCGCCCAGCCCGATTCGACGGCCTTGGTCATGCCGCCCATCGCCTCGATCTCCTGGATGATGCCCCAGGCCTTGTCGGCCATGTCCTGGGTCAGCTTCTCCATCATGTACGAGCCGGCCCACGGGTCGACGACGTTACAGATATGCGTCTCTTCCTGGATGATCAGCTGCGTGTTGCGCGCGATGCGGGCCGAGAACTCGGTCGGTAGCGCGATCGCCTCGTCGAGCGCGTTGGTGTGCAGCGACTGCGTGCCGCCGAAGACCGCGGCCATCGCCTCGATCGTCGTACGCACGACGTTGTTGTACGGATCCTGCTCGGTCAGCGACCAGCCCGACGTCTGGCTGTGCGTGCGCAGCATCATCGACTTGGCGCTCTTGGCGCCGAAGCCCTTCATGATCCGGTGCCAGAGCAGGCGCGCGGCGCGCATCTTGGCGATCTCGAGGTAGAAGTTCATCCCCACCGCCCAGAAGAACGATAGGCGGCCGGCGAAAGTGTCGACGTCCATGCCCGAGGCGACGCCGGTGCGCACGTACTCCATGCCGTCGGCGAGCGTGAAGGCGAGCTCGATCGCCTGGTTCGCGCCGGCTTCCTGGATGTGGTAGCCGGAGATCGAGATCGAGTTGAACTTCGGCATGTGCTGCGCGGTGTAGCCGAAGATGTCGGCGATGATCTTCATCGACGGCTTCGGCGGGTAGATGTAGGTGTTGCGGACCATGAACTCCTTCAGGATGTCGTTCTGGATGGTCCCCGACAGCTTGTCCTGCGACACGCCCTGTTCCTCGGCGGCGACGATGTAGCCGGCGAGGATCGGCAGCACGGCGCCGTTCATCGTCATCGACACCGAGATCTTGTCGAGCGGGATGCCGTCGAACAGGATCTTCATGTCTTCCACGGAGTCGATCGCCACGCCGGCCTTGCCGACGTCGCCGACGACACGGGGATTGTCCGAGTCGTAGCCGCGGTGCGTGGCCAGGTCGAAGGCCACCGACACGCCCTGGCCGCCGGCGGCGAGCGCCTTGCGGTAGAAGGCGTTCGATTCCTCGGCGGTGGAGAAGCCGGCGTACTGGCGGATGGTCCACGGCTTGCCGGCGTACATCGTCGCCTGCGGGCCGCGCAGGAAGGGCGCGAAGCCGGGCAGCGTGTCGGCGTAGGGCAACTCGGCCGTGTCCTGCTTCGTATACAGCGGCTTGACGGTGATGCCTTCCGGCGTCACCCAGTTCAGCGCATCGACGGCGCCGCCGGGCGCCGACTTGGCGGCGGCCTTGTGCCAGGCCTCAAGGTTGCTGGAATCGAAAAAACCGCTCTCGCTGGACATGGAAACCTCGCGCAGTTGCGGCCCGGAACGCTTGCAGGCAGCGGGCCGAACCTCATTATTGGGCAATTCGCCGGGTCATGCTCGCGACATGGTGCCGCTTGACACCCCGGGAAATAGTTCCAATAATACTTTATCCATAATTATGAATGCAAGGCTTGCTGTGCAGGGTATAATCCAGCCATGAATCCCGCCCGTATCGCCCAGACCGCACTCTATCAGGAAGTCGCCGAGCGCCTGCGCCAGCGCATCTTCTCGCACGAACTGCCCCCCGGCACCTGGATCGACGAGCAGGCGCTCGCCATCGACTACGGCATCAGCCGCACGCCGTTGCGCGAAGCGCTGAAGGTGCTCGCCTCGGAAGGCCTGGTGACGCTGAAGCCGCGCCGCGGCTGCTACGTCACCGAGATCTCCGAGCGCGACCTCGACGAGATTTTCCCGCTGATGGCCATGCTCGAAGGCCGTTGCGCCTACGAGGCGGCGCAAAAGGCCAAGGCCGACGACCTCGCCCGGCTGGAAGGCCTCCACGCGCTGCTCGAGAAGCATGCCGCCGCCGGCGACAAGGAGCGCTTCTTCGAGGCCAACCAGGAATTCCACCGTGCGGTGCAGGAGCTGGCCGACAACCGCTGGCTGCTGCAGGTGATCCAGGACCTGCGCAAGGTGCTGAAGCTGACCCGCCTGCACTCGCTGTCGCTCGAAGGCCGGCTGCAACAGTCGCTCGACGAGCACCGCGCGATCATGGCCGGCTTCAAGGCGCGCGACGCCGCCCGTGCCGAGAAGGCGATGCACGACCACCTGCTCTCCGGCCGCGAGGCGCTGGCACGCATCTACGCCAAGGAAGCCGCGGACGGCGCCAAGAGCAGCGCCAAGGCCGCCTGATTCCGCTGCCGTCGCCATGCCCGGCAGCATCGAGACTTCCGTCGACGGCAGCATCGCCACCGTCCGCATCGTCAATCCCGGCAAGCTGAACGCCGTCGACCTCGGCATGTGGCAGCAGCTGGCGGCGACGATTGCGGCGCTGGCCGCCGACGACGCGCTGCGCTGCGTGATCCTGCGCGGCGACGGCATTGCTGCCTTCGCCGCCGGCGGCGACCTCGAGGAATTCCTGACCGCACGCGACACCGTCGACAAGGCGATGCACTACCACGGCTGCGTCGGCCGCGCGCTGAAAGCGATCGCCGACTGCCCGCAGCCGACGATCGCGATGATCCACGGCCCCTGCATCGGCGGCGGGCTGGAGATCGCCGGCCAGTGCGACCTGCGCATCGCCGGCGAGTCGGCGAAGTTCGGCGCGCCGATCAACCGCGCCGGCTTCTCGATGTACCCCGAGGAAATGGCCGGCCTGCTGCGCCTTGCCGGGCCGGCGGTGGTGCTCGAAATCCTGCTCGAGGGGCGCATCCTGTCGGCGGCGGAAGCGTTGCAGAAGGGCCTGCTGACCCGCGTCGTGCCGGACGCGCAGCTCGCCGACGAGGTCGCCGCCGCTGCCCGCCGCATCGGCGACGGCGCGCCGCTGGTCGCGCGCTGGCACAAGCAGTGGGCGCGCCGGCTGCAGCACGACGTGCCGCTCGGCGAGGACGAGCTGCGCGCCTCGTTCGCCTTCCTCGCCACCGAGGATTACCAGGAAGGCCTCGCCGCCTTCCTCGAAAAACGCAAACCCGTGTTCAAGGGGCGCTGACGCCGCCCGCCGGCCGCGCCCCCGTTCAGGAGACCCGCCCATGCCGGAACCGAACCTCGTCAGCCGCGGCCTGCAACGCCTGCGCTCCGCCATCGCCGCCCCGCCGCCCGGCTTGCCGCCGCGGCGTCTGGCGCAGATCCGCCAGCAGCTGCAGGAATGCGCCGAGGGCCTCGGCGGTGAGGTGTCGACGCGGCAGCGCGCGGCGCGCCTCGCGGAAACCTACCTCGGCCTCGACGACGCCGGCCGCCGCGAATTCCTGCGCCTGATCGCGGTCGAGTTCGGTCCCGATCCGGCCGCGGTCGCCGCGGCTCATGCCGCGTACCAGAAGACGATCGGCAGCGACGCGCAGTGGGACGCCGAGGCCGGCCTGCGCCACGCGGTGCGCTCGGCGCGCATCCGCATCCTGACGCAGTTCAACGCCATCCCGCAGGGGGTCAAGTTCCTCGTCGACCTGCGCGCCGACCTGCTGCGCTACCTCGACAGCGACCCGCAGCTCGCCGCGCTCGATCGCGAGCTCGAGGCGCGCCTCGGTGCCTGGTTCGACGTCGGCTTCCTCGAGCTCGCCCGCATCACCTGGAATTCGCCGGCGGCGCTGCTGGAGAAGCTGATCCGCTACGAGGCGGTGCACGAGATCCGCTCGTGGGACGACCTGAAGAACCGGCTCGACAGCGATCGCCGGCTGTACGCCTTCTTCCACCCGCGCATGCCGCTCGAGCCGCTGATCTTCGTCGAGGTCGCGCTGACCGACCGCCTCGCCGACAACGTGCAGCAGCTGCTCGACGTGAACGCGCCGGTGTTCGACGCGCAGCGTGCCGACACGGCGATCTTCTACTCGATCTCGAACACCCAGGACGGGCTGCGCGGCGTCTCCTTCGGCAACTTCCTGTTGAAGCGCGTCGTCGACGACCTCAAGCGCGACTTCCCGCGGCTGAAGAACTTCGCCACGCTGTCGCCGCTGCCGGGATTCGCGTCGTGGGTCAGGAAACATCCCGAGGCGCTCGCCGACGCCGGCATCGCACTCGACGCCGACGCGCTCGCGGCCGGCCAGTGGCGCAGCGACAAGGCAACGCTGCGCACGCTGCGCGACCGGCTGCCGCGGCTCGCCGCGCGCTACCTGCTGGAGGCCCGCCGCGACGGCAAGCCGTGGGACCCGGTGTCGCGCTTCCACCTCGGCAACGGCGCCCGCATCGAGCAGCTCGACTGGCTCGCCGACGTCAGCGACAAGGGGCTGCGCCAGTCCTTCGGGATGATGGTGAACTACCTCTACGATCCGGACGAGATCGAGGCCAACGTCGAGGCCTTCGCGCGCGAGACGCGCATCGCCGCGTCGGCCACCGTGCGCCGGCTGGGCAAGCGCTGAGAGCTCATGAATAAATCTACTGCGCGGTCCGGTCGCTTCGTTGGGCGGTGCTCGCGCCTCGCCTGTCCGTGTGATAGGTCTCGGCGCTGCGCTCCGTCCGCCTCGCGCTCGGACCGCTCGCTACGATTTCTTCACGAGCTCTGACGCCTCAGTCGGCGAACAGGCGCCACAGCATCTTCGCGGCGAGCACCAGCAGCAGCGCGGCGAAGATCCGGCGCAGCACCGCTCCCGGCAGGCGGTGCGCGAGGCGCGCGCCGAGCGGCGCCGTCAGCGCGCTCGCCAGCGCCACCCAGAGCAGCGCGGGCAGATAGACGAAGCCGAGCGAACCGGCCGGCAGCGTGCCGACGGCCAGTCCGTTGACGACGTAGCCGACGGTGCCGCCGAGCGCGATCGGGAAACCGACCGCAGCCGAGGTGCCGACCGCCTGCCGCACCGGGACGTTGCACCAGCTGAGGAAGGGCACGGTCATCGCGCCGCCGCCGATCGCCGCCAGCGCCGACACCGCACCGATGCCGGCAGCGGCGGCGCCGACGCCGAGGCGGCCGGGGAGCGCCCGCTGCGGCTGCGTGCGCAGGCCGAGCGCCATCTGCAGCGCGACCAGCACCATGAAGGCGGCGAAGAACAGCGCCAGCGCCTGCGTCGGCAGGTGGCGCGCGAGCAGCGTGCCGAGGCCGGTGCCGAGCAGGATGCCGGGGACGAAGTCGCGCACCACCGGCCACAGCACGGCACCGTGCCGATGATGGGCGCGCAGGCTGGAGAGCGAGGTGAACAGGATCGTCGCCATCGACGTGCCGAGCGCGACCTGCAGCAGGTAGCCGTCCGGCAGGCCGGCGGCGCCCAGCGTCATCGCCAGCGCCGGTACCATGATGACGCCGCCGCCGACGCCGAGCAGCCCGGCGAAGAAGCCGGCGACGACGCCGGTGGCGAGATAGGCGGCGATCAGCATCGACGCGGCCGTCGCCTCACGCGAGCTGGCGGCGCAGCCAGGCCGCGGCGCCGGCGACGCTGGCGAAGTCGGCCAGCGCGCGCGCCGGCAGTCCGGGATGGCGTTCGCGCGCCATGCGCGCGAGCGCGTTGCCCGGGCCGACCTCGAAGAACACCGTCGTTCCCATCTCGACCGCGACGTCGAGCACGCGCGCCCAGTCGATGGTTGCCGCCAGCTGCCGGCTCAGCGTTTCCACCGCGCGTTCCGGCGCGCGCACCGGTTCGGCCGAGACGCCGGCGAGCACCGGCAGCGCGCCGCGCTGCCACGGCAGGGCCGCCAGCGTCGCCGCGAACGGCGCCACCGCCGGCTGCAGCCAGCGGCTGTGCGCCGGCACGCCGATCGGCAGCGACACCACGTGCGCGCCGCGCTGCGCGGCCAGCGTTGTCGCCAGCGCGTCGAGTGCGCACTGCGGGCCGGCGAGCACCGCGTGCTCGTCGCCGTTGCAGATCGCCACGTCGACGCCGTGCGCCGCCGCCAGCGCCTCGATTTCGCCGATCGCGACGCCGCGCACGGCGAGCATGCCGGAATCGGCCGGCGCGCAGTCGTCCATCGCCTGCGCGCGCGCTGCCGCCGCGCGCAGCACCGCCGCCGCCGGCAGCGCCCCGGCCAGCCCGTAGGCGGCCAGCTCGCCGACGCTGTAGCCGGCGACCAGCGCCGCTTCGACGCCTTCCGCGCTGAGCGCTGCGCCGACGGCCAGCGCGTACAGGCAGAGCAGCGGCTGCGCGTGGCGGTTGGCGAAGCAGCGCGCGGGGTCGGCGGCGACCCGCAGCGCCTCGTCGCCGGCGAGCGGTGCCAGCGTGGCGAGGGTGCCGGCGGTCGCCGGATCGGCGGCCAGCCGCGCCAGCATGTCCGGCGACTGGCTGCCCTGGCCGGGACTGAGCAGGCACAGCGCCATCGTCGCCTACGCCACCAATGCCGCGTGCGGGGCCACGGCGAACAGTTCGTCCGGCAGCGCGTGCGCGAACCAGGCCGCGGCGAGCAGGTCGGCGGCGCCGCCCGGGCTCAGCCAGCGCCGTTCGAATTCGTCGCACAGCGCCGCGAGCCGGGCTTCCCAGCCGGCGGCGAAGACGCTGCCGGCGGCGACGAAGGCCTCGCTCGCGCGCTGCGCCCAGGCCAGCCCGGCGGGGCCGCCGCGGTGCACGAGGTTGGTATCGGGCAGCACCGCCATCGTCGACAGCAGCGCATGCACGCCGGCCTCGCGTTCGCCGCCGCCGCGCGCGAGCGCTGCCTGCAAGGCGGGCAGGGTGACGGCGAAGAGCACCGGAAAACCCGCCGCGGCGTGCTCGCGGGCGCCGGGGACGCCGTGTTCGCGAAGCGCGCGCCGGCCGTTCGACGGCGCCGCCGGCGGCGTGGCGAAGTCGTCCCCCCAGCAGCGGCGGACGACTTCGCCGAGGGCCTGCGCGCCGGCGCTGCGCTCGGCCGGCCGCGCCGCGAGGCGGCCGGCGGCGGCGGCGAGCAGGCCGAGGCTGAAGACCGCGCCCTTGTGCGTGTTGATGCCGCCGGTGGCGGCGAACATCGCGCGCTCGGCGGCCAGCCCGCGCGCCTGCAGCGGCGCGAAGCCGGCACCGGCGGCGCCGAGCTGCGCGCAGTCGGCGAAGTACGGGCGCAGCGCGTCGATGCTGGCGACGAAGGTCGCATGCTCCATGTCGGCGTGGCTGCCGCGCCGGGTCGGCGTCACCAGCCCCGGTTTCGGATCGAGCGCGAGCTCGGCGGCGAGCGCCGCGACGGCCAGCTCGCCGATGCCGGCGAGCCGCCGCCTCATGCCGCCCTCCGCGCGCCGCCGGCGGCAAAGCCGGCGGCGAATTCGTGGCGTCCGCTCAGCCGGGCGCCGGCCGCATCCTTGACCAGCAGTCGCATCGACAGCCCGGCCAGCTCGCGCCAGGCGACGGCCTCGCCGCGCGCGTTGCGGATCTCGCCGTCGACGCGCGGCGCCAGGCCGCCGGCGGCGGCGCCTTCGAGCGCGGCGCAGGCGGCCTGCGCCGCCGCCCAGTCGGGCGGTGCCAGCAGCAGGTCGAGGTCGGAGGCGTCGCCGAGGCAGGGCTCGCCGGTCGCTACCTGGATCGCCGCCGAACCGAACACGCGCGGCGTGCAGGCGGCCAACGCCGGCTGCGCGAGCAGCATGCGCAGCAGCGGCTGCCAGCGCGCCGGCAGCGCCGGCGCGGCCTCGGCCAGCGCCGGCGGCGGCGTCAGCGCGCGCACGCAGGCGCGCGGCACGGCGAACGCCAGCCGCTGCTTGCCCTCGCCCGGCGGTAGCGCCAGCCCGAGGCGCAGCGTGGCGCCGGCCGGTGCCGGCTGCGCCGTGACGATCAGCGGGTGGCCGCGGCGCAGCCAGCCGGCGAGCAGCGTCCGCGCTGCGTCGTCGCCGATGCCGGTGGGGCCGGCGAGCTGTGCCGACGCGGCGGCGTCGGCGGCGAGCCAGGCCAGGTCGTGGCGGGCCGGCGCGCCGGGCGCCGCCGATTCAGGCCGCATCGGCGCAGACCCTGGCGGCCACCGCCGCGGCCTGCTGTCGCCCGCCGCGCTCGCGGCCGAGCGCCGGCCGCCGGTCGTCCTCGCGCGGCTGCCGCAGCGCGTCGCACAGGCAGGCGGCGAGGTCGCCCTGCCAGACCTCCCGCAGGTGGCCCATGCGGTAGTAGTTGGCGACGCCCGGCGAGAACACCGGCGACTGCCGCGCCAGCGTCTCCAGCCGCTCGAGCGGGATCTTCGTGATGCGCGCCATCGCCGGCAGGTTCATCACCTTGATCTCGGCGTCGGCCAGCGCGTAGCAGGCGTCGGCCATCATGCCGGTGGTCAGGTAGCCGCCGCTGACCGCCTGGCCATAGACCAGGCTGAGGATGCGGTGGCCGCGGCTGCGCGCGATCTCGACGCATTTCGCGAGGTGCGCCATGTAGCCGTTCAGCGCCAGCAGCTCGTCGCGCCGGCGCAGGCGCTGGCCCTGCGTGTCGAGCAGGAAGAGGATGGGCCGCCCGGGATGCTGGCGGACGGTGTCGAGCACCGCGCCGGCCATCGCCAGCGCGAGGTCGACGCCGACCTCGGTGGCGCCGGCGGTGCCGATCACCTGCACCGTGTCGTCGCCGGCCCGGCCGCTGCCGACGAAGAAGCTCTCCTCCGATTGCAGCGGCGACCAGCCGTCGCCGAAGAGCTGTTGCAGCAGTTGTTCGCGCTTCATGAGGGGCTCCGGCAGCCGTCGGCGACGGCGAGGAATTGGTCGAGCGGCAGCAGCGGCACCGCCTGCGGGTCGGCGACGCCAAGCCGTCGCCAGATCTCGGGCGCATCGTCGCAGTCGGCGAAGCGCTGCCAGCGTGCGGCGAGCATGGCGTGCTCGCGCTCGACCGCTGCCAGCGTCAGCTCCGCTTCCGCGTCGAGCAGGTCGATCGCCGCGGCGCGGAACTGCGCGACTTCGTCGTCGACCAGCCGGTCGACCTCGCCGAGCAGGTAGCGATGCTTGCCGCCGGTGACGCGCCAGACCAGCGCCCGGTCGCGCGAGTCGAATTCCTCGACGCCGCGCGCGGTCTCGATCACCTCCGGCCCGGACATCGCCAGCCGGCCTTCCTCGGACATCACCAGCGCGTCGCAGCAGCGCGCGATCAGGCCGGTGCCGCCGAAGCAGCCGCCGGCACCGCCGATCAGGCCGACGAAGCGGATGCCGTCGCGGCGCGCGGCGAGCACGGCACGGATCAGCTCGGAAACAGCGATCAGCCCGGCGTTCGCCTCGTGCAGGCGGACGCCGCCGGAGTCGAAGAGGAACAGCACGGCCGCCGGCTTTTCGCTGCGCGCGCGCTCGATCAGGCCGAGCAGCTTGGCGCCGTGCACCTCGCCGATAGCGCCGCCGAGGAAGCCGCCTTCCTGCGCGGCGACCAGCACCGGGCGGCCGGCGAGCGTCGCGCGGCCGACAGCGACGCCGTCGTCGAAGGCCACCGGCTGGTCGAGCTGGGCCAGGTGCGGGCTGCTGATGCGCGCCGCCGGTGGCACGAATTCGCGGAAGCTGCCGGCGTCGACGACGCCCAGGAGGCGCTCGCGCGCCGAGGCCTCAAAGTAGCTGTCAGCCATGCGCAGACTCCTCCCAGGCCTCGATCGCCTGGTCGAGGCGCAGGCTGACCACCGCCGGCGTCGCGCCGACGTCGTTGATTTCGATCGTCAGGCCGCCGGCCGCGCTGCGCGCGGCGAAGTCGGCGAGCACCGCCGACCAGATCGGCGCGAAGCCATGCGCCGAGGTGTTCACCCGTAGCCGGCAGTGGTCGGCCGGCGCACCGGCTTCGAGCAGCAGCTCGCAGTTGCCCGAGCCGACGACGCCAACCAGCAGCGCCTCGCGGCGTCGCGGCTGCGGCCGGCTGGGGAGTTCGTAATCGAGGTGTTCCATCGCAATGTCCTTACCAGTTGCGGAAGCGGCTGGGCGGGTTGTAGAGGCCGCCCGAGGCATGCACCAGATCCTTCACCGAACGCGCTGCGAGCAGGTCGCGCGTCGCCATCCGGCGCGCGATGCCGAGGTCCTCGGCGCGGCGGATGACGCCGCGCGCGCGCAGTTCCTCGACCTTGGCGCGGTCGCGACCGAGGCCGACCGCGGTGTAGCCGGCGACGCCGCGGATCGCCTGCTCGCGCTCGGCGAGGTCGCGGCAGAGCAGCAGGTTGGCGATGCCTTCCTCGGTGACGATGTGCGTGACGTCGTCGCCGTAGATCATCACCGGCGGGTTGGCGAGCCCCATCGGCGCCGCCAGCTCCCAGGCGTCGAGGCGCTCGACGAAGGCCGGCGCCATGTGCTCGCGGAAGGTCTCGACCATCTGCACCACCAGCTTGCGTCCGCGCGGCATCGTTGCCGCGCCCTGGCGCGCCTCCTCGCCGGCCTTGAGCCAGGCGGCGCTCTCGTGGCGGCGGCCGCGCGCGTCGGCGCCCATGTTCGGCGCCCCGCCGAAGCCGGTGATGCGCCCCTTGGTCGCCGTCGAGCTGTTGCCGGCGAGGTCGATCTGCAGCGTCGAACCGATGAACAGGTCGCAGGCGTAGTGGCCGGCGGCCTGGCAGAAGGCGCGGTTCGAGCGCAGCGAACCGTCGGCGCCGGTGAAGAAGACGTCGGGCCGGGCGGCGACGTAGCGCTCCATGCCCAGTTCGGAACCGAAGCTGTGCACCGACTGCACGAAGCCGGCCTCGATCGCCGGGATCAGCGCCGGGTGCGGATTGAGCGCCCAGTGCGTGCAGATCTTGCCCTTCAGCCCGAGGGAGGCGGCGTAGGTCGGCAGCAAGAGCTCGATCGCCGCGGTGTCGAAGCCGATGCCGTGGTTGAGGCTCTGCACGCCGTATTCGGCGTAGATGCCCTTGATCACCAGCATCGCCATCAGCACCTGGATCTCCGAGATCTGCGCCGGATCGCGGGTGAACAGCGGCTCGATGTAGTTCGGCTTCGGTGCGACGACGACGTGATTGACCCAGCCGGCCGGGATGTCGACGCGCGGCAGCGTCTTCCGCCGCTCGTTGACCTGGGCGATGACGATGCCGTTCTTGAAGGCGGTGGCCTCGACGATCGCCGGCGTGTCCTCGGTGTTCGGCCCGGTATAGAGGTTGCCCTCGTCGTCGACCGCCTCGGCGGCGATCAGCGCGACGTTCGGCGTCAGGTCGACGAAGTAGCGCGCGAACAGCTCGAGGTAGGTGTGGATCGCGTTGATCCGGATCCTGCCGGCGCCGACCAGCGCCGCCAGGCGCGTGCCCTGCGGGCCGGAGAACGAGAAGTCGAGCTCGCGCGCGATGCCTTGCTCGAACAGCGCGACGTGCTCGGGCAGCGCGACCACCGACTGCACCAGGTGCAGGTCGTGCACGCGTTGCGGATCGACCTTGGCCAGCGCGCGGGCGAGGAAGTCCGCCTGCTTCTGGTTGTTGCCTTCGAGGCAGACGCGGTCGCCCGGCTCGATCACCGTTTCCAGCAGCTGGCCTACGCGCTCGGCCGGCACCATCCTGCCGAGGCCGAGGGTGGCCGCCCGTTCGAGGCGGCCTTGCTGGCGCCGCCGCAGTCCGTCCCAGGGTAGGTGCAGGGGGGCGTTCATGGCGTTCCTTTCTCGTCGTTCACGAACCGCTGTACTGCGACGGCAGCCAGGTGGCGATTTCCGGGAAGAGGCAGAGCAGCACGATGCCGAGCACCATCAGCAGCAGGAAGGGGACGGTGCCCCACATGATCTCCTTGAGCTTGATGTCGGGTGCGATGCCGTTGATCACGAACAGGTTGAGGCCGACCGGGGGGTGGATCAGGCCCATCTCCATGAGGATGGTCATGATCACGCCGAACCAGATCAGGTCGATGCCCAGCGCCTTCAGCGCCGGCAGGATGATCGGCGTCACCATCAGGATGATCGCCACCGGCGGCAGGAAGAAGCCGAGGACGATCAGCAGGATGTTCACCCAGAAGAAGAACTCCCACTTGCCGAGCTCGAGCGAGATCATCCACGCCGCTGCCGACTGCGTGATGTGCAGGTAGCTCATCACGTAGGTGTAGAGGAAGGACATGGCGATGATCAGCATGATCATCGACGATTCGCGCGCGGTGCCGGAGAGGATCACCTTGAGGTCGCTCCAGCGCCAGCAGCCGTAGATCGTCATCACCATCAGCAGCGCGCCGAAGGCGCCGATGCCGGCGACTTCCGACGGCGTCGCCCAGCCGCCGTAGAGGGCGATCATGACGACCAGGATCAGGCCGAGGAAGGGGGTCAGCCGCGGCAGCGTTTCCAGCCGGTCGCGCCAGCTGTAGGACTCCGCCGCCGGCAGCGCCGCGGCGCCGCGGTTCACCAACAGCTTGGCGTTCTTCTCGGCCCAGGACTTGTACACCACCCAGATCGAGAACAGCGCGGTCAGCAGCAGGCCGGGGCCGACGCCGGCCATGAACAGCTTGCCGATCGACTGCTCGGTGGCCAACCCGTAGAGGATCAGCGTCAGCGACGGCGGGATCAGGATGCCGAGCGTGCCGCCGGCGGCGATCAGGCCGGTGGCAAGGCGCTCGGAATAGCCGCGCTTGCGCATTTCCGGGATGCCCGAGGAGCCGATCGCCGAGCAGGTCGCCGGCGACGAGCCGCACATCGCCGCGAACACCGAGCAGGCCAGCGTGTTGGCCAGGCCGAGGCCGCCCGGCACCTTGTACAGCCAGCGGTTGAGCGAGTTGTACAGGTCGGCGCCGGCGCGCGACTTGCCGATCGCCGCGCCCATCATGATGAACAGCGGGATGGTCAGCAGCGTGAAGCTGTTCAGCTCGGAGAAGATCGTCTCGGCGACGATCGACAGCTGCGCCGCCGGCATGAAGAAGTACATGAAGATCAGCGCCACCGAGCCGACGGCGAACGCGATCGGCATGCCCGAGAAGAGGAAGGCGAAGGTGGCGGCCGCATAGAGCAGCCCGAGTTGTGCGACGGTCATTTCGTGCCTCCCGATTCAAGGTGCTGGATGCTCTCGATGGCGAGCTGGACGTCAGCGTCGTGCGCCGGCGGCTGGTGCGAGCGCATCGCGTCCGGCAGCGAGTCCTCGATCAGCTGGACCAGAACCTGCAGCGACAGCGAAGTCATGCCGATGGCCATCGTCGCGAACACTGGCCACATCTTCGGCGACCACGAGCTGTCGCTCATCCGTCCCTCGCTCCAGGCCTCGTGGAAGAGGTGCCAGCAGTGCCAGGCGATGAAGGCGCAGAAGAGGAAGGAAAGCAGGTCGGAGAAGGCCATGCGCCACTGCGTCCAGCGCTTCGGCGTGATCTCGTCGAGGATCTCGATCGTCACGTGGCCGCGGTTGAGCTGGGTGTGCGCCGCCGCCAGGAAGCTGGAGGCGATCAGCAGCATCACGCACAGCTCGATCTCCCAGTCGGTCGGCCAGGCGAGGAAATAGCGGACTGCGACCTCGAAGACGAGGATGCTGGTGGCGGCGACGATCAGGAAGGCCGACAGGTAGCCGGTGGCGACGTTGAAGGCCTTGATCGTCCGGCTGATGAAATATCCGGGGCTCATAGTTCACCTTGCAGGAATGAGGAGGGCCGGACGCAGGCGCGTCCGGCCGGAGGGGTCACTTGACGGCGAGCGCCATGTCGAGCAGCGCGCGGCCGTTCCTGATGTTCTCGGCGAAGTCCTTGAACGCGGTCTGCTCGGCGACGGCGCGCCAGGCCAGGAACGCCTTCTCGTCCATGTCCACCACCTTGGCGCCGGCCTTGGCGTAGACGTCGGCCATGCGCTGGTCGTCCTTCTTCGATTCCTCGACGCCGAACTTCTCGAGGCTGGCGCCGACATCGGCGACGATCTTCTGTTGCTCGGGGGTCAGCGAATCGTAGAGGCTCTTCGAGATCAGCAGCGGCTCGAACATGAACCAGAAGCTCTTGTCGCGCGCGGTGGTGACGAACTTGCTGAACTCCTGCAGGCGGAAGCTGATCAGCGAGGTGCTCGAGGTCAGCGCGGCGTCGAGGACGCCGGACTGCATCGCGCTGTAGATTTCCGACGACGGCATGCCGGTCACCGCGGCGCCGGCGCCCTTCAGCATCTGGTCCATCTCCTTGCTGCCGCCGCGGAACTTCAGCCCCTTGGCGTCCTCCGGCACGGCGACGGCGCGCTTGGTCGAGGCGATGCCGCCGGCCTGCCAGACCCAGGTGAGGATCTTGATGTTCTTCTCGGCGAGGATGCGCTCGAGTTCCTTGCCGATCGGCGCCGTCTTCCAGCGCAGGCCCTGCTCGTAGCTGTTGACCAGCGTCGGCATCAGCGTGATGTTCACTTCCGGGATCTCGCCGCCGCCGTAGGCCAGCGGGACCAGGCTCATATCCAGCGCACCCTTGCGCAGCGCGCCGATCTGGCTGTTGGTCTTCATCAGCGAGCTGCCGGGGTAGATCTCGAACTTCAGCGAGCCCTTGCTCTGCTTCTCGACCTCGGCGGCGAAGCGGCGGACCAGGCGGTCGCGGAAGTCGCCGTCTTCCGAGCTGGCGGCGGGGAACTGGTGCGATATCTTGATGACGCGCGGCGCCTGCGCCTGCGCGCCGGGAACGGCGAAGGCCAGCGCGGCGGCGGCCAAGCCCAGGGTGAAACAGCGTTTCGTCTTGCAGATCATGGACGTCTCCTCCAGATTGATCGGTCGAATATCAGCGACGGCAGGCTTGCTCACCCGTGTTGATCTAATGATCCAAGCTCTTTTTGTGTATTCAATATTTGCCGTTGTGTATACACGATAGCACAACTTGAATACTGGTCAACGAGTTTCGTATAATTGAATCGAGCCCATCTTGCGATCGCCTTGCCATGAACCACCCGCTGGAACTCAACGCCGCCGTCCCCCGCCAGTCCGAACGGCTCGGCGAACTGATCGAGGAGCGCATCGTCACCGGCGTCTACCCGCCCGGCACCCGCCTCGACGAGCAGGAGTTGGCGAACAGTTTCGGCGTCTCCCGCACGCCGGTGCGCGAGGCGCTGATCCAGCTGGCCTCGATCGGGCTGATCGAGATCCGGCCGCGGCGCGGCGCGACGGTGCCGGAGATCGGCGCCGAGCGCGTCTGCGAGATGTTCGAGGTGATGGCAGAACTTGAAGCGATGTGCGGCCGGCTGGCGGCACGGCGGATCACGCCCGCCGAGCAGGCGGCGCTGCAGGCGGCGCACCTCGCCTGCGAGGCCGCGCGCGACGCCAATGCGCCGGACCAGTACTACCAGCTGAACGAGGTCTTCCACCGCCGCATCTACGAGGCCAGCCACAATGCCTTCCTCGCCGAGCAGGCGGCAATGCTGCACCGTCGCCTGCGCCCCTACCGCCGGCTGCAGCTGCGTGTGCGCAACCGCATGGCGACCTCGTTCGGCGAGCATCAGGCGATCGTCGAGGCGATCCAGCGCGGCGACAGCGAGCAGGCCGAAGCGCTGCTGCGCAGCCACGTGTCGGTGCAGGGCGAGCGCTTCGCCGACCTGGTCGCCTCGCTGCGCGACTTCAACGCCGGCGCCTGAGTGATGCGCTTTGCGCATCACGAGGAAGTACTCTCGGGGTGCGCCTGAGTGATGCGCTTTGCGCATCACGAGGAAGTACTCTCGGGGTGCGCCTGAGTGATGCGCTTTGCGTATCGCGAAGAAGTACTCCCGGGGTGCGCCTGAGCGGCCGCTACGCGAGCAGCGACCACAGCATCTTCGTCGCCAGCAGCGCGAGGAAGCCGCCGAAGGCGCGCTTCAGCCGCTTCACCGGCAGGCGGTGCGCCAGCCGGGCGCCGAACGGCGCGACCAGGATGCTCATCGAGACGATCGCGGCAAAGGCCGGCAGATAGATGTAGCCGAGCGATCCGGCCGGCAGTCCGGCATCGTGCCAGCCGGCGACGATGAAACCGAGCGCGCCGGCAAGCGCGATCGGGAAGCCGAGCGCCGCCGAGGTGCCGACCGCGTTGTGCATCAGCACGTTGCAGAAGAGCATGAACGGGATCGACAGGAAGCCGCCGCCGGCGGCGACCAGGCTCGACACGACGCCGATCGCGCCGCCGACGCCGAACAGGCCGGCCGGCCCGGGCAGCTGGCGGTGCGCCTTCGGCTTGAAGTCGAGGATCATCTGCGCCGCTGCGTAATAGACGATGACGACGAAGACCGCGGTCAGCGGCCGCGTCGGCACAAAGCCGGCCAGCTGCGAGCCGGCGAAGGTGCCGAGCACCAGCCCCGGCGCCATCGCGCGCACGATGTCCCAGCGCACCGCGCCGTGCGCATGGTGGGCGCGCATGCTGGAGATCGAGGTCAGCGTGATGTTGGCCATCGAGGTGCCGAGCGCGAGGTGCATCACGTGTTCGTGCGGAATGCCCTGCGCGGTGAAGATCATGAACATGAACGGCACCAGCGTCAGCCCGCCGCCGACGCCGAACAGCCCGGCGACGAAGCCGGCGAAGGCGCCTAGCGCCAGGTAGAGCAGGATGAAGGTCACAGCAGCCTTTCGCTGATGAAGTTCCACTCCGCGGCCGTCACCGGCGTGATCGACAGCCGGTTGCCGCGCTGCAGGATCGGCATGGCGGCGAGTTCGGGGTGGGCGCGCAGCTCGGCCAGCGGCAGCAGCCGCGTCTTCCGTACGAAGCTCACGTCCACGCACAGCCAGCGCGGTTTGTCCGGCGTCGCCTTCGGATCGAAGTAGGGGCTGGCCGGGTCGAACTGCGTGGCGTCGGCGTGCGCTGGCGCGCAGATTTCGCAGAGACCGGCGATGCCCGGCTCGGCGCAGCTCGAATGGTAGAAGAAGGCGCGGTCGCCGATCCGCATCGCATCGCGCATGAAGTTGCGCGCCTGGTAGTTGCGCACGCCGAACCACGGCACCGTGCCGCGCGCCGCGAGGTCGTCGATCGATACCTCGGCGGGTTCGGACTTCATCAGCCAGTACGCCATCGCGCCCCCGAAATGAAAACAGCGCGGAAGAAACCTTCCGCGCTGTCGGTTTTGGCCCCCGCCTGTGCCGTTCGGCCGGCATCCTGAACCTGGGTTCAGAGTGGCTGCTTTCCTTCCGCATCAGGCACACCCGACGAAGGGCGCGCACAACAGCGGGGTCTTGGTCCGCAACCGATGCCAATCAGCATTGGTTCAAGGAATGTATGGCCTTGGCGAACACCGCAGGGGACGCTCTGCGGAGGCAGTTTCCCGGGAACCGCGAGGTTCCTAGAACAGCTTTTCCTGCGGTGCGAGCACCACGTCGAGCTGTGCCTCCATGTCCGCGATTCTACGCCTGACGGCTCCGAAATCAAGGCCGCCGACCGGCTCGCCGCCTTTCGCCTTGGCGCTCAGGAACTCGTGCGCGATGTTCAGCGCGGCCATCACCGCGATGCGCTCGGCGACGTTGCTCTTCGTGCGGTCGGAGATCTCGTGCATCTTCTCGTCGACGTAGGAGACCGCGGCCTGCAGGGCCTCGCGTTCCTCGGGCGGGCAGGCGACGCGGTAGTCCTTGCCGAGCAGCGTGATGTCGAGATAGTTGGGGGCGTTCGGGTCCGTCATGCGCGTACGTTCAGGCCTTCGCTTCGGGGAGCTGCCCGACCAGGGATTCGAGGCGTTCGCGCGCGCCGTTCATGCGCTCGACCAGTTGCTGCTTCTCCGCTTCCGCCGCGGCGAGGCGCTGTTGCAGCTCGCGGTTCTCGCTGCGCAGCGCGCGGCACAAGCCCGCCACTTGGGCGATCTTGTTCTCGAGCGCGTTCAGTTCATTGACCATGGCGGCAACTATAGAAGTAAAAAACAAGTCAAGTCAAGGAGTAACAATGCATTTTGAATGTGATTTATGTTGCAGGCAAGCGTCGGCCCCTTCCTCCATACCGTCGCGCACGGTACAATCCGCCACCCGTTTTGTCGCCGACACCGGTTGGCGGCACACGGGCCGTGCAAGGTGCCGCGCGCAGATTCCTCTGCCGCGGTGAAACGGGAAAGCGGTGCGCGGGCAGACCAACTGCCACGCAATTCCGCTGCTGCCCCCGCAACGGTAAGCGAGTGATTCGTGCCTCAACGCCACTGGGCCGCCAGAAGCCTGGGAAGGCGGCACGACAAACCTCGCAAGCCCGGAGACCGGCCTGCGCACGAGTAGCGGAAATGCCGCGGGAGGCGGTCATTGGATGCTCGGCGCCCGTGCGCCCCGTCCCGTTCAGCCCCCCCGTGCAGTTCCATTCTGTGCAATGCCGGCAGCGGGGACGCTCGCCGGCGATCAGGGGTAACCATGAAAATCGATAATCGACATGCGCTGGCGGCGGCGACGCTCGCCGCCTTCTCCGGCAATCTGATGGCGGCGGCCGACGCCGAGCTGAATCCCATCGTCGTCACCGCGACCCGCCAGGCCACGCGGGTCAGCGATCTGATGGCCGACGTCACCGTCATCGACCGCGAGGAAATCGAGCAGGCCGGCCAGACCACCATCGAGCAGTTGCTCGCCCGCCAGCCGGGCATCCAGTACACCGCGAACGGCGGTCCGGGAACGAACAGCGGCATCTTCATCCGCGGCGCCTCCTCCAAGCAGTCGATCGTGCTGATCGACGGCCAGCGCTTCGGCTCGGCGACGACCGGTGAAGCGACCTGGTCGCGCATCCCGCTGTCCCAGGTCGAGCGCATCGAGATCCTGCGCGGCCCGGCCTCGTCGCTCTACGGTGCCGACGCAATCGGCGGCGTCATCCAGATCTTCACCCGGAAGGGTAGCGGCGAGCCGCGCCTCAACGCCAGCACCGGCTACGGCACCTACCACACCAGCGACAGCAGTGTCGGCATCTCGGGCGGCAACGAGCTGGTGTCGTTCAGCCTGCAGGGCGGCTACTACGAGACCGACGGCGTCAGCGCCATCCACAACAAGAAAAGCAGCTCGTTCAACCCCGACCGCGACGGCTACCGCAACAGCAGCTTCTCCGGCAGCCTGGCGGTCCGTCCGGCCAGCGGTCACGAGATCGGCGCCACGGTGTTGGCAACCGACGGCACCAGCCGCTACGATTCGACGCCGAAAGCCCGCGACTTCAAGAGCGAACAGGATGTTGCCGCGTACTCGATCTACTCCCGCAACAAGCTGCTCGCGAGCTGGACCAGCACGGTCCGTCTCGGCCGCAGCACCGACGATCTGACGACGCGCCGCAACGGCGTCACCACCGGGGAGTTCCGGACGGTCCAGGACCAGCTGGTGTGGCAGAACGACGTCAAGCTGCCCCTCGGAACCGCGCTGTTCGCCGCGGAATATCTGAAGCAGGCCGTGTCGGGAACCACCAACTACACGCGGGACGAGCGCAGCGTCCGCTCGCTGCTCGCCGGCTGGACCGCCGGCCTGGACAACCATCAGCTGCAGCTCAACCTGCGCCGTGATGACAATTCGCAGTTCGGCGGCCGGACCACCGGTGCGGCCACCTACGGCTACCAGTTCACGCCGGCATGGCGCGGGCATCTCTCCTACGGCACCGCATTCCGCGCGCCGACCTTCAACGAGCTGTACTTCCCCGATACCGGCTTCGGCGGCGGCAATCCGAACCTGAAGCCGGAGAAGGCGAAGAACGCCGAGGCCGGGGTCACGTGGGAGACGAGCGGGCACCGCTTGTCCGCCGTCTACTTCCACAACAAGGTCGAGGACCTGATCAACAGCTGGCCGCCGCAGAACGTGAACAAGGCGACGCTGAAGGGAACCTCGCTCAGCTATGCCGGCCGTTCGGGCCCATGGTCCGGCGGCGTCTCCGTCGATTTGCAGCGCACCCGCGACGACGATACCGGCAACCGGCTGGCACGCCGTGCCGAACGGCAGATGTTCAGCCATCTCAGCCGGTCGTTCGGAGACTGGACCCTGGGCGGCGAATGGCAGTGGGTCGGTCATCGCTACGACGATGCGGCCAATCGCGTACGGCTCGGCGGCTACGGCCTCGTGAACCTGTTCGCCGAGTATCGCGTGGACAAGGACTGGGTGCTGTTCGCGCGCGGCAACAACATCTTCGACAAGTACTACGAGACCGTGAACAACTACGGCGTCCTCGGCGCCAACGCGTTCTTCGGCATCCGCTACGCGCCGAAGTAGACCCGCCATGCCCAGCCACCGCCGCGCCGTCCTCGTCCTCGCCGTGCTCGCGCTGCTCGGCGTGGCGAGCTTCGCGGCGGCGCTGGCGGTCGGCAGCCTGTCGGTGCCGCTCGCCGACGTGCTTGCCGCGCTGCTCGGCGAGCCGGTCGAGCACGCGGCGATCGTGCGCGACCTGCGCCTGCCGCGGGCGCTCGCCGGCTTCGCCTGCGGCGGGCTGCTGGCGCTGGCCGGCGCGCTGATGCAGGTATTGCTCAGGAATCCGCTGGCCGACCCCTACGTCCTCGGCATCTCCGGCGGCGCCGGCGTCGGCGCGATGTTCGCGATCCTGCTCGGGCTATCGGCCGCCGGCATCAACGGACTGGCCTTCTGCGGCGCGCTCGGCGCGATGCTGATCGTCTTCGGCCTGGCCCACGGCGACGGCGCGTGGACGCAGACGCGGCTGTTGCTCACCGGCGTCATCGTTGCCGCCGGCTGCGGCGCGCTGGTTGCGCTGATGCTGTCGATCGCGCCCGAGCACAAGCTGCGCGGCATGCTCTTCTGGCTGATGGGCGACCTGTCGCAGACCGGGGCGCCGGCGGTGGCGCTGGCCATCCTCGGCGCCGCGCTGATCGCCGCCTTGCCCTTCGCGCGCGAGCTGAACCTGCTCGCGCGCGGCCACGACACCGCGCAGGCTCTCGGCGTCGACGTCCGCCGACTGCGCTACGCCGTCTATGGCATCGCCTCGCTGGTTACCGCCACGGCCGTCACCAGCGCCGGCTCGATCGGTTTCGTCGGCCTGATCGTGCCGCACCTGGTGCGGCTGGCGATCGGCAACGACCAGCGCCTGCTGCTGCCCGCGTCGGTGCTCGCCGGCGGCGCACTGCTGACGCTGGCCGACACGCTGGCGCGCACCGTCGTCGCGCCGCAGCAGCTGCCGGTCGGCGTGCTCACGGCGCTGATCGGTGTGCCGGTCTTCCTCTTCCTGCTGGCGAGGCACCGGCAATGAGCGCATTGATCGAAGCGCGCCAACTCGATGTCGCCGTCGGCGGCCACACGGTCTGTCGGGCGCTCGATTTCTCGCTCGCCGCCGGCGAGCGGCTGGCCATCCTCGGCCGCAACGGCGCCGGCAAGTCGACGCTGCTGTCGGTGCTCGCCGGCCTGCGCGCCGCCGACGCCGGCGAGGTCCGCCTCGGCGGCGACAGCTATGCCGCGCTCGGTCCGCGTGCGGCGGCGAAGCGGCGCGGCTGGCTGGCGCAGCGGCACAGCGACGCCTTTGCCTCGACCGTGCTGGAGACGGCGCTGACCGGACGCCACCCGCACCTCGGCCGCTGGGACTGGGAGTCGAAGGCGGATGCCGAGATCGCGCGCGGCGCGCTCGCCGCCGTCGGCCTCGCCGGCCTGGAAGCGCGCGACGTGCAGACGCTCTCCGGCGGCGAGCGCCAGCGGCTGGCGATCGCCACGCTGCTGACGCAGGCGCCGCCGCTCTACCTGCTCGACGAACCGCTCGCCCATCTCGACCTCAACCACCAGATCGCGGTGCTCGACCTGTTCGCCGCTGCCGCGCGCGACTGCCACGCCGGCGTGGTCATGGTCCTGCACGAACCGGCGCTGGCCTGGCGCTACTGCGACCGCGCACTGCTGATCCACGGCGACGGCCGCAGCGAACTCGGCCCGGTGCGCGAGATGCTCACCGCCGAACGCCTGTCCGCGCTCTACCAGCATCCGCTGCGCGCCATCGAAGCCGACGGGATGGTCGGCTTCATTCCGCGCTGAACGCTTTTCCGGAGGTATTCCATGCATCTGCTGCGCCTGCTGCTGCCCCTGCTGACGCTCGCCGCCTTCGACGCGGCCGCCGCCGATTGCCCGCGCATCGTCAGCCAGTCGCCGTACCTGACCATCGCCCTCGACTGGCTCGGCCGCGGCGACTGCGTGGTCGGCGTCTCGCGCTACGACGAACGCCAGCTGCCGCACACCGGCGGCGTCAGCGATCCGGATGCCGCCGCGATCGCCGCGCTCGCGCCGGATCTGATCGTCACCTCGATGCTCACCGCGCCCGACACGCTGGCCGCCGTCACGCCGGCCGGCGCCCGTTCGCTGCGTCTCGGCGGCTACCGCTCGCTGGCCGAGAGCGAGCAGATGGTCGCCGCGCTGGCGGCCGCCAGCGGCAGCGAGGAGGCCGCGGCGCGCGCCCGCCGCTTCAGCCGCGAGCTGCAGCAGCGCCTAGCGGCGATGCCGGCGCGGCAGCGGCGCATCCTGCTCGTTTCCGCGTGCGCCACGCGGCCGTATTCCTACGGCCGCAACACGATGCTCGGCGACCTTGCCGAGAAGGCCGGGTTTACGCTCGCGGAAAGTGCCGAGGGCATCCATCACCTGCACGACGGCGAGCCGATCGACAGCATCCCGGCGCTGGTCGCGGCAACGCGCCCGGACATTGTCGTGAACCTCATGACCCGCGCCGAGAACCACTGCGATGCGCGCCTCGGCGCCCTGCCGGTGACGCTGCTGATGCTGCCCGGCGACAATTTCTTTCACCCCGGGCCGCGTCTGCTCGAAGGCCTGGACGAACTCAAGGAGGCTCTGCAATGAGCGAAGACAGCACGCGCGAACAGCGCCACCACGACCGCATGCAGCGCAAGAAGGAAGTGATCGACGCGAAGATCGCCGCCGCCCAGGAAGAACGCGGCATCCTGCTGGTCAACACCGGCAACGGCAAGGGCAAGAGCTCGGCCGCGTTCGGCGTCGTCGCACGCGCGCTCGGCCACGGCCACCGGGTCGCCGTCGTGCAGTTCGTGAAGAGCCGCTCGGACACCGGCGAGGAGGGTTTCTTCCGCAAGTTCCCGGAGCAGGTGCGCTGGCACGTCTGCGGCGAGGGCTTCACCTGGGAGACGCAGGACAGCGGCCGCGACACCGCCGCCGCGCAGGCGGCGTGGGCGATCGCCAGGGAGTGCCTGGCCGACCCGTCGGTCAACCTGGTCGTCCTCGACGAGATGACCTACGCCTTCAAGTACGGCTGGCTGGACCTCGCCGAGGTGCTGGCGGCGATCGCCGCGCGGCCGCGGCTGCAGACGGTGATCGTCACCGGCCGCGGTGCGCCCGAGGCGCTGATCGAGGCCGCCGACACGGTGACCGAGATGGGCATGCTCAAGCACGCCTTCAAGATCGGTGTGAAGGCGATGCCCGGCGTCGAGTACTGATCAGCGGCATTCCGATGCGCCGCCTGCGCTCCGTCCTCGCCGTCGCCTGCCTGCTGCCGCTGCCGGCGCTGGCCGCAACCCTGTTCGGCGTCGTCAGCGAGCGCGCGGCGCCGCTCGCCGCCGAGGCGGCGGCGAAACACGTTGCCGCCCATCCCGGCGACCGTCTGCTGCTGCGTACGCCGGCGCAGCTCTTGGCGATGCCCGACAAGCAGCTCGCGCGCGCGCTCGCCGAGGCCGACGCGGTGCTCGCCGTCGCCGTCTTCGGCGACCCGGCGCGTCGGCTGAAGGAGGCGCTGCCGCAGGCGCGCACCGGTACCCGCGTCGTCGCGCTGAACGGCGAGGCGACGCTGTCGCTGATGTCGCGCCCGGCGCCGGATGCGCCGCTCGCCGGCTTCCCCGGCGAGACGCTGCGCAACCTGACGCTCGAAAAGCCGCCGGCCGACGCGCTCGCCGCCGCCGCGGCGCACCCCGGCGCGCGCGCCTGGCTCGCGCTGCGCCAGACCTGGCAGGCCGGCGGCGCGGACAACGTCGCCAACCTCTACCGCCACCTGCTGCATCCGGCGCTGCCGCTGCCGGTGCCGCAGCCCGAGCCGGCGCTGCGCCTGCGCGCGATCAGCGATAAAGGCAGCGAAGAGCGCAGCGACGCTGCCGCCTGGCGCTGGCAGCCGGTGCCGACCGGCCCGGCGCTGGTCGTGCTCGACCTCGCCAACGCCGACCCGGCGCCGGCCGACGCGATCTGCGCCGCGTCGCGCCGGAAAGGCGTCAACTGCATCGCGGTCATGGCGCGCTGGGCGGCGACCTCGCGCGAGGTCGTCGAGCGCCTGCCGGAACTGGTCGCGCCGGCCAAGCCGGCGGCGCTGGTCGTGCTGCAGGACTTCGTCGTCGGCGCTGCCGAGCACCGCGAGGCGGTCGGTGCCGCGCTGGCCAGGCTCGACGTGCCGGTGTTCAAGGCGATCCGCCTGACCGACCGCACGGCGATGCAGTGGCGGCTGTCGCCGGACGGCCTGCCGCCCGATTCGGTGCAGTACCGCGTCGCGCTGCCCGAGCTGCAGGGCAGCGGCCAGCCGATCGTCGTCGCCGCGTCGGGCAAGCCGACGATCGACCGCCTGACCGGCATCGAGATCCGCCGCCCCGAGGTCCTCACCGCAGAGGTCGAGCGCCTCGCCGCGCGCGCCGCGCGCTGGCAGGCGCTGGCGCAGAAG
This sequence comes from Azospira restricta, assembly GCF_016858125.1. Taxonomy (NCBI): domain Bacteria; kingdom Pseudomonadati; phylum Pseudomonadota; class Betaproteobacteria; order Rhodocyclales; family Rhodocyclaceae; genus Azospira; species Azospira restricta. The sequence continues at coordinate 449,717 of NZ_CP064781.1, read as the reverse complement.
AAGAATTTCGACAAGCGCGTCGCGCTGATCTACTACAACCACCCGCCGGGGCGGCAGAACATCGGCGCCGACAACCTCGACGTGCCCGCTTCGCTGTTCCATGTCCTGCGCGAGATGAAGGCCGCCGGCTACGACACCGGGGAGCTGCCGGCCACGCCGGAAGCGCTGCTGGAGATGATCATGGAGCGCGGCGTGAACCTGCCCGAAGACCGCGCCGAACTCGCGCGCATGGCGCCGAACGTCAATGGCGTCGGCGCCGCCGACTACGCGCGCTGGTTCGGCACGCTGTCGCCGCGCGTGCGGGGCGAGATGGTCGACGGCCCGCTCGGCCGGCTGCACGCCGAGGTGCTCGAAGCCGAGCGCGCCGGCGAGCGCACGCTCGGCCAGAAGCGCGTCGAGGCGGCGCTGAAGGAGCTGCGCCACCTGGTCGAAGGTGCCGACCACCCGCGCCGCGACGAGGCGATCAAATTACTGGCGAAGCTGGAGGACGGCTATCGGAAGTGCCTGGCCGAGCGCGCGAAAACCGCGTGCGCTGGCAACGCGGCAACCGCGCGCCGCCTCGCCGCGCTGGCCATCGAAGGCCTGCGCGGCTGGGGCGCGGCGCCGGGCCGGGTGATGGTGCACGGCCGTGGCCACGACGCCCGCCTGCTAATTCCCGGCCTCGTCTTCGGCAAGGTCTTCGTCGGCCCGCAGCCGCCGCGCGGCTGGGAGGTCGACGAGGAGCTGCTGCACGCCAACACCAGCATCACCCCGCCGCACCAGTTCCTCGCCTTCTACCACTGGCTGCGCGACGCCTTCCGCGCCGACGCGCTGGTGCACCTCGGCCGCCATTCGACCTACGAGTTCCTGCCCGGCAAGGCGGTCGGCCTCGCGTCCGACGACTACCCGAGCCTGGTCGCGTCCGACCTGCCCGGCATCTACCCGTACATCGTCGACGGCGTCGGCGAGGGCGTGCAGGCCAAGCGCCGCGGCCTGGCGGTGATCGTCGACCACCTGACGCCGCCGCTCGCGGCGACACCGCTCTACGACCGGCTGCTGGCCCTGCGCCAGGTGGTCGAGAGCTTCGAGGCAAGCAGTTCGGAAGCGATCAAGGCCGCCGCCGCGCGCACCATGCGCGAGCAGGTGGCGGCGCTGAACCTGAAGCAGGAGCTGGAGGCGTCGATGGCCGACGTGCTCGCGGTGCGCGGCATCGGCTTCGAGCAGGCCGACGACGAGCTCTTGGCGCACGAGATCGGCCACTACCTGACCAAGCTGCAGGAGAAGTTCATGCCGCACGGCCTGCACGTCTTCGGCAAGGACTGGTCGCGCGAGTCGCTCGACCTGATGCTGGCGTCGATGAAGCAGGGCGGGGTGGACGACCCGGCCGTCGCCGACAAGCTCGCCGCCTCGCCGAAACTGGAAATGGCGGCGCTGCTGGCCGGGCTGGCCGGCCGCTACGTGGCGCCGGGCAAGGGCAACGACCCGCTGCGCTCGCCCGAGGCGCTGCCGACCGGCCGCAACTTCCACGCCGTCGACGGCGACCTGTTGCCGACCCGGCTCGGCTACAAGCTCGGCCAGGACTTCGCGGCGCGCGCGCTGAAGAAGAAGGCGGCGCACGAGGGCAGTGAGGCAGTCATTTTGTGGGCCTCCGACGCGGTGCGCGACGAGGGCGTCATGGTCGGCTTTGCGTTGGCGCTGATGGGCGCCGAGCCGGTGTGGAATGCGCGCGGCATCGTCACCGACGTCCGCCTCGTTTCCGATGCGCCGCGCCGCGACGTGATCGTCACCACCTCGGGACTGTTCCGCGACCTCTACCCGAACCTGCTGCGCCTGATCGACCGCGCCGGCCTGCTCGCGCTCGCCGCCTCGGCGAACGCGCTGGTGCGCGAGCGGCCGGAGCTGCAGGACGCCGTCACCGCCGCGCTGCAGCCGCTGCCGGCCGTGCACTGGGGTGACGAGGCGCCGGCCGCCAACCGCGTCGCCGTCGAGTGGCGGCGCCGCGTCGACGCGCTGCGGCAGCGCGGCCTGCCGCCGGCCGTCGCCGGCCGCGAGGCGGCGCTGCGAACATTCGGCGACGCGCCGGGGGCCTACGGCGCCGGCATCAACCGGCTGACCGAGCGCTCCGGCGCGTGGCACGAGCGCCTCGAACTGGGCAAGGTCTACCGCACGCGGCTCGGTCACGCCTACGGGCTCGCCGCCGACGGCGAGGCGGCGCACGCGGCGTTCGACAGTGCGCTCGCCAACGTCGGCCGCGCCTGGCACGGCCGCGCCAGCAACCTCTACGGCGTGCTCGACAACAACGACGCCTTCGACTACCTCGGCGGCCTCTCGCTCGCCGTCGAGGGCCTTACCGGCCGCCGTCCGGAAGGGCTGATCCTGCAGCACGCCGACCCCGGCCGCGCCGACATCGAGCCGCTCGCCACCGCCGTCCTTGGCGAACTGCGCGGCCGCTTCCTCAACCCGGCCTGGCTGAAGCCGCTGATGGGCCACGGCTACGCCGGCGCGCGCACGATGGGCCAGGAGTTCCTGGAGAATCTGTGGGGCTGGCAGGTGACGCGCCCGGACCTGATCGAGAACTGGGCTTGGGACGAAGTGAAGTCGGTCTATCTCGATGACGCGCACAAGCTCGGCCTGCCCGAGTTCCTCGGCCGGGGGGCGAACGCGCACGTCAAGGCGCACATGCTGTCGATTTTCCTGGTCGCTGCGCACAAGGGCTTCTGGCAAACGGACGCGGCGACGATCGAGCGGCTCGGCGGCGAGCTGGCGCGGCTGGTCGCCAGGAACGGCCTGCCCGGCAGCGGCCACGCGGCGCCGAACCACCCGATGTGGGAGTGGCTGGCGCCGCAGCTCGCGGCGGCCGACGCGCAGGCGCTCGGCGTCGTGCTGGCCAGGGCGCGCGGCGAGAACGTGCCGGCGGCGTACGCGCCGGCCGCCGCGGCGGCCAAACCGACGCTCGGCCCGCAGGCTGCCGCGGCGGCGACGCTCGCCGCGCCGGTGCCCGTTGCCGAAGCCGCGGCCGAACCCGCGCCTTCGCGCGCCTACGAGCTCGAACGCGCCGCCCCCGCCGCTGCCGCGCCGATTCCCTGGGCGGCGCTGGCGCTGCTGCCCTTCCTCTTCGTCGCCGGCCTCTGGCGCGGCACCACTTTCATCCCGACCTCGACCCGGAGACCGACATGATCGATTCCGCCCTGCTCACCTGGCTGCACGAAGCTGTCACCTGGCTGCTGGCGCCGGCGCTCGCCGCGCTGGTCGCCGCCTGCGCGATCGCCGCGCTCGAAGCCGGCCTCGCCGTCGGCGAGCGCTTCGCCGGCCTCGAAAAAATGAAGTCCGCCGGCGACGTGCTGCGCGTGCAGGCCGTTGCCCGCCACCGGCTGGAGCGCGCCGACCTGCTCGCGCGCATTCCGCCGATGCTCGGCCTGATGGCGACGATCATCCCGCTCGGGCCGGGCCTCGCCGCGCTCGGCCAGGGCGATCCGGCGAAGCTGGCGTCGGCCGTCACCGTGGCCTTCGACGCCACCGTCCTCGGCCTGGTCGCCGGCATCGCCGGGCTGGTCATCGGCAAGCTGCGCCGGCGCTGGTACGAGGAAGTGCTGGAAGCGATGGAGGCGGCATGAAGCACCTTTCCCCCAGCCCTCTTCCCGCGCAAGGGGGCGGCCAGGGTTCGGCCGCTGGCGCGGCCTCCGGTCGTGGAGCGACGCAGCATTCCGCCCCGCGCAAGCGCCTGCGCCTCTATGCGCGGCTCGACGCGCGCTTCGACGACCGCGACGAGGACCCGCGCGCCAGCCTGGTGAACCTGGTCGACGTGATGCTGGTCTTCGCCTGCGGCCTGCTTGCGGCGCTCGCCGCCGGCAGCCAGGCGGCACTGAAGGCGCCGGTGCCGGTCGAGAAGGGGCGCGAGGTCGAGCGCCCGGCGGCTGGCGCGCAGCAGGCCGGCGCCGGCTACGACCGCGTCGGCGAAGTGTTCCGCGACCCGCAGACCGGCAAGCTGATCCTGATCGAGCCGGGCGCAGGCAAGTGAGTGCCGGCTGGTAGACTGCCGCCCATGAAGAAAACCCTATCTGCCCTCCTGCTCGCATGCCTGCTCGGCGTGCTGGCGCCGGCCGCCGCCGCGACGCCCGGCGAGGTCGCCGTCGGCCAGACGCTGCGCGACGCCCGCCTGCAGGGGCTGACCGGGCCCGACCGCAAACTGTCCGACTTCCGCGGCAGGCCGCTGCTGATCAACGTCTGGGCCAGCTGGTGCGGCCCGTGCCGCGCCGAGATGGGCTCGCTCGACCGCCTCGCGCGCCGCTACGGCAGCCAGTTCGCCGTGATCGGCATCTCCACCGACGACTACACCGCGCGCGCCACCGCCTTCCTGAAGACGGCGAATACCGCCTTTCCGCACTTCATCGACAACCGGCTCGAACTGGAGAACATGCTCGGCGCCGACCGCATTCCGCTGACGCTGCTCGTCGACGCGCAGGGCAGGGTGCTCGCCAAATTCTACGGCGCCAAGGAGTGGGACAGCCGCGAGGCGATCGAGGTCATCGGCAAGGCCTTCGGCCTGCGGCCGTAGGCGCTGCCGCGCCGGCCCGGCGCCGGTCTTTTCCCCTTGTCTTTCCGCCGCCGCCGTCATAACAATGACGTAAGGGGGCAGGGCGCTGAGAGTCCCCTCGATCCATGCCGTTTCGAGGAGCGATCCATGGCGCGTCCCGCGATCATTCGCAAGACCCCGGCCGACCTGCCGGTGCCGCCGAATCTCGTCGACTACGCGGCGGTGCGGGCGGCCTTCTCGTGGGCGGCGGCGCGCGCCGAACTCGCCGGCCTGCCCGGCGGCGCGCTCAACATCGCGCAGGAGGCGGTCGAGCGGCACGCGCAGGGGGCGCGGCGCGAGCGCGTCGCGTTCCGCTTCCTCAGTGACGATGCCGTCCGCGACCTGACGTTCGGCGAGCTTTCCCGCCTCACCTCGCGCTTCGCCAACGTGCTCGCCGCGCTCGGCGTCGCCCGCGGCGAACGCGTCTTCGTTCTTGCCGGCCGCATTCCCGAGCTCTACGTCGCCGTCCTCGGCAGCCTCAAGGCCGGCTGCGTCGTTTCGCCGCTGTTTTCGGCGTTCGGGCCGGAGCCGATCGCCACCCGCATCCGGCTCGGCGAAGGCGCCGTGCTGGTCACCACCGATGCGCTGTACCGGCGCAAGGTGGCGGCGATCCGCGCGCAGCTGCCTAGCCTGCGCCACGTGCTGCTGGCGTCCGAGAGCGGCGAGGCGGACGCGGTCGCCGGCACGCACGACCTCGCCGCGCTGATGGCCGCCGCCGGCGAGGATTTTGCGACCGTCGCCACGCAGCCCGACGAGCTGGCGCTGCTGCACTTCACCAGCGGCACCACCGGCATGCCCAAGGGCGCGATGCACGTGCACGACGCGGTCGTCACGCACTGGGCCACCGGCCGCTACGCGCTCGACCTGCACGGCGACGACGTCTTCTGGTGCACCGCCGATCCCGGCTGGGTCACCGGCACCTCGTACGGCATCGTCGCGCCGCTGCTGCACGGCGTGACCTCGATCGTCGACGCCGCCGACTTCGACGCCGAGCGCTGGTACCGCATCCTGGAGGAACAGGGGGTGACGGTGTGGTACACGGCGCCGACGGCGATCCGCCTGCTGATGAAGGCCGGCCCCGAGCTGGCGCGGCAACATGCGTATCCGCGGCTGCGCTTCGTCGCCAGCGTCGGCGAGCCGCTCAATCCGGAGGCGGTGTGGTGGGGCAAGGAAGTGCTCGGCCACGCGATCCACGACAACTGGTGGCAGACCGAGACCGGCGGCATCATGATCGCCAACCTGCCGGCGCTCGCCATCAAGCCCGGCGCGATGGGCGTGCCGCTGCCCGGCGTCGAGGCGGCGATCGTGCGCCGCCTGGCCGACGGCTCGGTCGAGCCGGTCGTCGACGGCGGCGACGGCGAGCTGGCGCTGAAGCGCGGCTGGCCGTCGATGCTGCGCGGCCACCTGAACGACGCGGCGCGCTACGAAAAGTGCTTCGCCGGCGACTGGTACCTCAGCGGCGACCTGGCGCGGCGCGACGCCGACGGCTACTTCTGGTTCGTCGGCCGCGCCGACGACGTGATCAAGTCGGCCGGCCACCTGATCGGCCCATTCGAGGTCGAGAGCGCGCTGATGGAGCACCCGGCGGTGGCCGAGGCGGGCGTCATCGGCAAGCCCGACGCGGTCGTCGGCGAGGTGGTGAAGGCTTTCGTGTCGCTGAAGGCCGGACACGCGCCGGGCGAGGCGCTGCGCCTCGAGCTGCTCGCGCACGCGCGGCGCCGGCTCGGCGCCGCGGTGGCGCCGAAGGAGATCGACTTCCTCACCACGCTGCCGCGCACGCGCAGCGGCAAGATCATGCGCCGCCTGCTCAAGGCGCGCGAGCTTGGCCTGCCGGAAGGCGACACCTCGACGCTGGAGGGTGGCGCATGAGTCCGCGCCGGAAGCAGGAAACCCCCGCCGCGGCGCCGGCTGCCGACGACAGCGCGCTGCCGCTGCGCCTGCTCGCCGACATGCTGCGCATCCGCCGCCTCGAGGAGAAGTGCGCCGAGCTCTACGGTGCCGGCAAGATCCGCGGCTTCCTGCACCTCTACATCGGCGAAGAGGCCTGCGCCGCCGGCACCATGCACGCGCTCGCCGCCGACGACAACGTCGTCGCCACCTATCGCGAGCACGGCCACGCGCTGCTGCGCGGCGTGCCGATGAACGCGATCATGGCCGAGATGTTCGGCAAGGCCGCCGGCTGCTCGCGCGGCCGCGGCGGCTCGATGCACCTGTTCGACGCCGCGCGCCGTTTCTACGGCGGCCAGGCGATCGTCGGCGGCGGCCTGCCGCTCGCCGTCGGCCTCGCGCTCGCCGACCGCATGCGCAAGCTGCCACGCATCACCGCCTGCGTCTTCGGCGAGGGGGCGATGGCCGAGGGCGCCTTCCACGAATCGATCAACCTCGCCGCGCTGTGGCAGCTGCCGGTGCTGTTCTGCTGCGAGAACAACCTGTACGCGATGGGTACCGCGCTCGCCCGCTCCGAATCGCAGACCGACCTGTGCGCCAAGGCCGCGGCCTACAAGGTGCGCGCGCGCGCCGCCGACGGCATGGACGTGCGCGCGGTGCATGCCGCGGTCGGCGACGCGGTGGCGGCAGTGCGCGCCGGCGGCGGGCCGTTCTTCGTCGAGCTGCAGACCTACCGCTTCCGCGCGCATTCGATGTTCGACCCCGACCTTTACCGCGACAAGGCCGAGATCGAGGCGTGGAAACAGCGCGGGCCGATCCATACCTTCTCGGCGCAGCTGAAGGCCGAAGGCCGGCTCGACGAGGCTGCCTTCCTCAGGCTCGACGCCGCGGCGCAGGCCGAGGTCGACGCCGCCGTCGCCTTTGCCGAGGCGGCGCCGTGGGAGCCGGTCGCCGACCTGCTGCGCGACGTCCATACGCCGGAGGCCGCGCGATGAAGACCAGCTACCGCGAAGCCCTGCGCCTGGCGCTGCGCGAGGCGCTCATCGCCGATCCGCGCGTCTTCCTGATGGGCGAGGACGTCGGCCGCTACGGCGGCACCTACGCGGTGTCGAAGGGACTGCTCGACGAGTTCGGCCCCGAGCGCATCCGCGACACGCCGCTGTCCGAGCTCGGCTTCGTCGGCGCCGGTGTCGGCGCCGCGCTCGGCGGCCTGCGCCCGATCGTCGAGGTGATGACGGTGAATTTCAGCCTGCTCGCGCTCGACCAGATCGTGAACAGCGCGGCGCTGCTGCGCCACATGTCCGGCGGCCAGTTCTCGGTGCCGCTGGTGCTGCGCATGGCCACCGGCGCCGGCCGCCAGCTCGCCGCGCAGCATTCGCACAGCCTGGAGAACTGGTACGCGCACATCCCCGGCATCCGCGTGCTGGCGCCGGCGACGATCGCCGACGCGCGCGGCATGCTGGCGCCGGCGCTCGCCGATCCCGACCCGGTGGTGATCTTCGAGCACGCCCAGCTCTACAACCTGGAAGGCGAACTCCCCGCATCGCCGGACGGCTGGGCCTGCGACATCGCGCACGCGGCGGTCCGCCGCGAAGGCTCCCAGGCGACGCTGATCACCTACGGCGGCTGCCTGCCGAAGGCGCTGCAGGCGGCGGAACAATTGGCCGCCGACGGCATCGAGGTCGAGGTGCTCGACCTGCGCGTGCTGCGCCCGCTCGACACCGACGCGATCGCCGCGTCGCTGGCGAAGACGCACCGCGCGGTGGTCGTCGACGAGGGCTGGAAGAGCGGCAGCCTCGCCGCCGAGGTCGTCGCGCGCATCGTCGAGCGCTGCTTCTACGACCTCGACGCGCCGCCGCTGCGCGTCTGCAGCGCGGAGGTGCCGATCCCCTACGCGAAGCACATGGAGGCGGCGGCGCTGCCGCAACCGGAGAGGATCGCCGCCGCGGTCAGGGAGGTGCTCGGTGTTTGAATTCAAGCTGCCGTCGCTCGGCGCCGACATGGACGAGGGCAAGCTGCTGCAGTGGCTGGTGAAGCCCGGCGACCGCGTGCACAAGGGGCAGGTGCTGGCGATCGTCGACACCGCGAAGGCGGCGGTCGACGTCGAGATCTGGCAGGCCGGCGTGGTGCGCGAGCTGCTGGTCGCGCCGGAGACGACGATCCCGGTCGGTACCGTGCTGGCGACGCTCGACGAGCTGGGCGAGACCGCCGCCGCGGTGCCGAGCGTCGGCGCCATGCCGCCGGCCGGCCGCCTGCGCATCTCGCCGGCGGCGCGGCGGCGCGCCGAGGCGCTCGGCATCGATCCGGCGACGGTGCCGGGCAGCGGCGAAGGCGGCGCGATCACGCTGGCCGACGTCGAGCGTGCAGCGGGCAGGCCGCAGTCGGTCACGCCGCCGCCGGCACCGGTGCCGCGGCCGCCGGTGGCCGCCAGCCCCGACCGCAACGCCGAAATGCGCCGCGCCATCGCCGCCGCGATGAGCCGCTCGAAGCGCGAGATTCCGCACTACTACTTGTTCGAGACGATCCCGCTGGCGCGCGCGCAGGCCTGGCTGACGGCAGCCAACGCCGGGCGGCCGATCAGCGAGCGCTTGCTGCTCGCGGCGCTGCAGCTGAAGGCGGTGGCGCTGGCGCTGGCGAAGTATCCGGAGCTGAACGGCTTCTTCGTCGACGGTCGGTACCAGCCGTCGACGGCGGTGCACCTCGGTGTCGCCATCTCGCTGCGCCAGGGCGGGCTGATCGCGCCGGCGCTGCGCGACGCCGACAGCAAACCGCTCGCGCAGCTGATGCGCGAGTTGGCCGACCTGGTCGGGCGGGCGCGCGCCGGCTCGCTGCGCAGTTCGGAACTGAACGAGGCGACGGTCACCGTCACCAACCTCGGCGAGCAGGGCGTCGAGGCGGTTGCCGGCGTCATCTACCCGCCGCAGGTGGCGCTGGTCGGCTTCGGCGCCGTCGCCGAACGGCCGTGGGTCGAGGACGGCACGCTGGGCGTGGCGCCGACGGTGGTCGCCAGCCTCGCTGCCGACCATCGCGTCTCCGACGGCCATCGCGGCGCGCTGTTCCTCGCCGAACTGCGCGCGCGCCTGCAGCATCCGGACGAACTGTGAAGGAGAAGAGCATGCCCCGCGACCCCGGTGAATTGCGCGCGATCGTCGTCGCCACGCTGCAGACGATCGCCCCGGAAATCGACGCCGGCGCGCTGCGCGCCGACCGACCGCTGCGCCAGCAGGTCGACCTCGACTCGATGGATTGGCTCAACTTCCTGATCGGGCTGAGCCGGACGCTCGGGGTGGCGATCCCGGAAACCGATTACCGGCGGCTGGTGTCGATCGATGAGCTGGTGCGCTACCTGCGGGAAAAGACCGGCTGAGCGTTTGCACAAGCGAGGAGGAGGCAATGGATCGACACAAACTGTTGGGCATCGAGGTTGTCGTCTTCGACGCCTACGGCACGCTGTTCGACGTCGGCAGCGTCGCCCGCGGCGCCGAGGAGGCGCTCGGCGAGCGGTGGCTGGCGCTGTCCGAACTGTGGCGCAGCAAGCAACTGCAATACACGTGGCTGCGCGGGCTGGCCGGGCATCACGCGGATTTCTGGCAGGTCACCGCCGACGCGCTCGACTTCGCGCTGGCCGCGCTCGGCATCGACGACCCCCCGCTGCGCGAGCGGCTGCTGCACCGCTACCTGCGGATCGCCGCCTATCCGGAGGTGCCGGCGACGCTGGCGGCGCTGAAGGCGCGCGGCCTGCAGCTGGCGATCCTGTCCAACGGCAGCCCGGCGATGCTCGCTGCGGCGGTCGCCAACGCCGGCATCGGCGACCTGCTCGACGCGGTGCTCTCGGTCGAGGCGGTCGGCGTCTACAAGCCGCATCCGGCGGTCTACGGCCTCGCCGTCGATCGCTTCGGCATCGTTCCCGGGTGCATCTGCTTCCTCTCGGCGAACGGCTGGGACGCCTTCTCGGCCAAATCCTTCGGCTTCCGCGTGCTGTGGTGCAACCGCGCGCGGCAGCCGCCGGAGCGCATCCCGTCGCCGCCCGACGGCGAGATCGGCGACCTCTCGGCGCTGCCGGACTGGCTGGCGTAGCCGCGGCCCGGTGGGCGGCCGCGTGGCGCGCGCCGCAGCCGCCCGTGCCGCCAAAAAACTGCTATAAACGCGGTCCCTGCCGATCGCCACGAAACTGCCGCCATGACCCATTCCTGCCCCGCCCTCCTCGTCGCCGCGCCCGCCTCCGGCCAGGGCAAGACCACCGTCGTCGCCGCGCTGGCGCGGCTGCATGCGCGGCAGGGGCGCCGGGTGCGCGTGTTCAAGTGCGGCCCGGACTTCCTCGACCCGCAGATCCACGCGGTAGCGAGCGGCGCGCCGTGCGCCAACATCGACCTGTGGATGTGCGGCGAGGAAGACGCGCGCTGGCGGCTGGCCGCGGCGGCGAAGGAGGCCGACCTGATCCTGGTCGAAGGGGTGATGGGCCTGTTCGACGGCGAGCCGCCGGCGGCGGAGCTCGCGCAGCGTCTCGGCATCCCGATCCTGACCGTGATCGACGGCGCGGCGATGGCCACCAGCTTCGGCGCGATCGCCTACGGCCTCAAGCACTATCGGCCGGGAACGCCGCTCACCGCCGCCTTCGCCAACCGCGTCGGCAGCGACTATCACGCCGAACTGCTGAAGAAGAGCCTGCCGGAAGACATCCGCTGGATGGGCCATCTGCCGCGCGACGACTATGCGGCGATGCCCGAGCGCCACCTCGGCCTGCTGCCCGCCGCCGAGATCGCCGACCTGTCGGCGCGCCTCGACCGCATGGCCGACGCGCTGGCGAAGACCGACGCTGCGGCGCTGCCGCCGGCCGTCGACTTCGCCGCCGCGGCACCCCCGGCGCTGCCGCCGCTACTCGCCGGCACCACCATCGCGGTCGCCCGCGACGCCGCCTTCTGCTTCCTCTACCCGGCCAACCTCGACTGCCTGCAGGCGCTCGGCGCCCGCCTCGTCTTCTTCTCGCCGCTCGCCGACGCCGCGCTGCCCGATTGCGACGCGGTGTGGCTGCCCGGCGGCTATCCGGAACTGCACGGCAAGGCACTGTCGGCGAACCGTTCGCTGTGGGCGTCGCTGTCGAAACACGTCGCCGCCGGCAAGCCGGCCTATGCCGAATGCGGCGGCATGATGGCGTTGTTCGAGACGCTGGTCGACGGCGATGGCCAGGCGCACTGGCTGGGCAGCCTGATTCCCGGCGCGGTGACGATGCAGAAGAAGCTCGCCGCGCTCGGCATGCAGGAGGTCGCGCTCGACGGCCAGGCTGCAATCCGCGGCCACACCTTCCACTACTCGCGGGCCGAGACGCCGCTGGCGCCGTTCGCGCGCGCCGCGAAGAAGCAGGGCGCTAGCGAGGGCGAGGCGGTCTGGCGCATCGAGCGCCTTACCGCCAGCTACCTGCACCTCTACTTCCCGTCGAATCCGGCGGCGGTCGCCGCGCTGTTCGCGCGCTGATTGCTGCCGTTCAGCTCTTCCGTTCGGACTGCGCCGCCAGGTAGATGCCGGCGAGCAGCAGCGCGAAGCCGGCGAACTGCAGCGGCGTGAAGCCTTCGTCGAAGAAGAGGAAGGCCAGCAGCGCGCTGCCGACCGGCTCGCCGAGCGTGACGACGGCGACGAAGGTCGCCGAGACGTGGCGCAGCGACCAGTTGTAGGCGGTGTGCCCGAGCAGCTGCGGGCCGATGGCGAGGCCGCAGAGCGCCAGCCAGGCGGCGAGCGGGTAGCCGGAGAAGGCCTGCCCGGCGACCTGCGTGCCGGCGACCAGGAACAGCGCGGCGACGCCGTAGGCGAGCCAGATGTAGGCGGGCAGCGGCAGGCCCGCGCGCAGCCGGCGGCCGATCAGCAGGTAGGCCGAGAAGCACCAGCTGCCGATCAGCGCCAGCAGGTTGCCGAGCAGCGGCTGCGCGCCGGCGGCGGCGTGCGCGCTGTCGCTCCAGAAGATGCACAGGCTGCCGGCGAGCGACAGCGCGATGCCGCCGACCATCGCCCGCCCCGGCCGCTCGCCGAAGAGGACGAAGGAAGCGAGCCCGATCCACAGCGGGTTGGTCGTCACCAGTGCGGTGCTGGAGGCCACCGAGGTGTATTCCAGCGAGGTGATCCAGGTCGCGAAATGCAGCGCCAGGCAGGCGCCGGCGGCGAGCGCGAGTCCCATCTGGCGTCCGGTCAGCCGGGCCAATGCCGGCCGCGAATGGAGCAGCGCGATCGGCGTCACGATCAGCGCGGCGAGCCCGAGGCGGACGGCGGCGACGACCAGCGAGGGGACGCCGCCGCCCTGCGCGAAGCGTGCCAGGATGGCGCCGAACGAGATCGCCGCGAGGCCGATGCCGAGGACGACGAAGGGCAGCCAGCGCGGCGGCGCCGCGGTGTCGGCCCGGCTCATCCGTGGCCGCCCTCGAGGTAGGCGGCGCGCACCTCGGGGCTCGCCAGCAGTTCGGCGCCGCTGCCGGCGAGCACGATCTGGCCGTGCTGCAGCACGTAGCCGCGGTGCGCCACCTTGAGCGCGTGGTTGGCGTTCTGCTCGACCAGCAGGATGGTCATGCCGTGCTCGGCGTTCAGCTCGCGCACGATCTGGAAGATCTTGCGGATGTACAGCGGGGCGAGGCCGAGCGAGGGTTCGTCGAGCATCAGGAGCTTCGGCCGGCTCATCAGCGCGCGGGCGATCGCCAGCATCTGCTGCTCGCCGCCCGAGAGCGTGCCGGCACGCTGCAGCTTGCGCTCGCCGAGGATCGGGAAGAGCCCGACCATGCGCGCGACGTCGGCCTCGAAGTTGCCGGGGTCGGCGAGCGCGGCGCCCATCTGCAGGTTCTCCAGCACCGTCATGCGCGGGAAGATGCGCCGTCCCTCCGGCACCAGCGCGATGCCGCGGTGCGAGATCGCGTGCGTCGGCAGGCCGGTGATGTCCTCGCCGTCGAAGACGATGCGGCCGGCGGAGGCGCGCGGGTTGCCGAAGATGCTCATCATCAGCGTCGACTTGCCGGCGCCGTTGGCGCCGATCAGCGTGACGATCTCGCCGGCCTCGACCTCGATGTCGAGGCCCTTCAGCGCGTGGATGTGCCCGTAGTGGGCATGGACTCCGGATAGCTTGAGGATCATGCCGCCTCCTGTTCGTCGTCTTCGCCCAGGTAGGCCTTGATCACCAGTGGGTCGTTCTGGATCTGCTGCGGCGTGCCCTCGGCGATCTTGCGGCCGTAGTTGATCACCGCGATGTGGTCGGAGACGCGCATGACCACGCTCATGTCGTGCTCGATCAGCATGATCGCGATGCCGCGCTCGCGCGCGAGGTGCAGCAGCAGCGCGTTGAGCTCGGCCGACTCGCGCGGGTTCAAGCCGGCGGCCGGCTCGTCGAGGCAGAGCAGGATCGGGTCGACGCACAGCGCGCGGGCGATCTCGATGCGCCGCTGCGTGCCGTAGGGCAGCGCGCCGGCGGCGTGGTCGGCGAGGTGGCCGAGGCCGAGGCGGTCGAGCCAGGTCGCCGCCCGGGCTACCGCCTCGGCCTCGGCGCGGCGGTAGCCGGGCAGGCCGAAGAGGCCGGCCAGCGAGAAACGCGAGGCCGCCTGCAGCCGGTTGTGCTGCGCGACGACGAGGTTCTCCAGCACCGTCATCTTCGGGAACAGGCGGATGTTCTGGAAGGTGCGGACGACGCCGGCGTCGCGCGCGACGAGGTGCGAGGGCAGGGTCTGCAGGTGCACGTCGCCCTGCTGCGGATGGTGCAGGCAGACGTCGCCCTCGGTCGGCTTGTAGAAGCCGGTCAGGCAGTTGAACAGCGTCGTCTTGCCGGCGCCGTTGGGGCCGATGATCGCGGTGATGCTGTTCGCCGGCACCGCGAGCGAGAGATCGTCGATCGCGGTCAGGCCGCCGAAGCGCATCGTCAGCCGGCTGACTTCGAGCAGGGTCTCAGGCATCTTTCGTCTCCTTCGCGGTGCGCGCGCCCAGCGTCAGCGTCGGTTCGCGCGCCGCGAGCAGGCCGCCCGGGCGCCAGACCATGATCAGGATCATCGCCAGGCCGAAGACCAGCATGCGGTACTCGGCGAACTGGCGGCCGAACTCGGGCAGCAGCACCAGCACCGAGGCCGCCAGCACGACGCCCATCTGGCTGCCCATGCCGCCGAGGACGACGATGGCGAGGATGATCGCCGACTCGGTGAAGACGAAGCTCTCCGGCGAGATGAAGCCCTGCCGCGCGGCGAAGAAGACGCCGGCGAAGCCGCCGAGCATGGCGCCGATGGCGAAGGCCGACAGCTTGACGTTGGTGACGTTGATGCCGAGCGCCTGGCAGGCGATCTCGTCCTCGCGCAGCGCCTCCCAGGCGCGCCCGACCGGCAGCTTCCTGAGCCGGCTGACGAACAGGTTGGTCAGGAGCGCCAGCACCAGGATCAGGTAGTAGAGGAAGATGATGCGGTGCATCGGCGAGAAGTCGAGGCCGAAGAAGCCGGCGAAGGTCGCCTCGTCGCCGCCGTCGGCCTTGAACGGCAGGCCGAAAAAGGACGGCCGCGGGATCGACGCGATGCCGTTGGGGCCGCCGGAGAGCTCGGTCCAGTTCACCAGGATCAGGCGGATGATCTCGCCGAAGCCGAGGGTGACGATGGCCAGGTAGTCGCCGCGCAGGCGCAGGATCGGCCAGCCGAGCAGCATGCCGAAGGTGGCGGCGGTGGCGCCGGCGACCGGCAGCGCCTCCCAGAAGCTCCAGCCGAACTGCGTCGCCAGCAGCGCGTAGGTGTAGGCGCCGACCGCGTAGAAGGCGACGCAGCCCAGGTCGAGCAGGCCGGCCAGCCCGACGACGACGTTCAGCCCCCAGCCGAGCATGACGTAGATCAGGAGCGTGGTCAGCGTGTCGACGACGTAGCGGTTGTCGGCAAAGAACAGCGGCAGCGTGACGGCGGCGCCGAGCAGCAGCCAGCCGGCGGCGCGCAGGATGCCGTCGTGCTTCTTCGGCGCGGCGACGAGGCCGGCGGCCTGCCGCGACTGGCGGCGCGACTTCAGCGCGTCGATGCCCCAGATCAGCGCCAGGCGGCCGACGAAGCAGGCGGCGACGAACTGCGCCAGCAGCGGCCAGCGCGTGATGACGGCGAGCGCGCCGCCCTGGTCTTCGGTGCTCAGGCCGATCAGCGGGATGCCCAGCATCAGCGCGACGAAGGCGGCGGCGCCGGCGTCGCGGAGGCGGGAGGCGAGCGTCGGCGCGTGCGCAAGGACGATGGTCGTGCTCATCACACCTTCTCCACTTCCGGCCGGCCGAGCAGCCCGCTGGGCCGGAACATCAGCACCAGGATGAGGATGCCGAAGGTGGCGACGTCCTTGTACTCGGCCCACAGGTAGGCGCCCCAGAAGGCCTCGACGAGGCCGATGATCAGCCCGCCGAGCATGGCGCCGGGCAGCGAGCCGATGCCGCCGAGGACGGCGGCGGTGAAGGCCTTGATGCCGGCGACGAAGCCGATGAAGAAGTCGACGACGCCGTAGTAGATGGTGACCATGACCCCGGCCACCGCGGCGAGCGCGGCGCCGATCATGAAGGTCGAGGAGATGACGCGGTCGACGTTGATGCCGAGCAGCGCGGTCATCGTCCGGTCCTGCTCGCAGGCGCGCTGCTGGCGGCCGAAGTTGGTCTGCGTGATCAGCCAGGTGAAGGCGATCATCAGCACGACGGTGACGACGATGATCAGGAGCTGCGTCCAGGCGAGGTGCACCGCGTGGCCGTCGATCGTCGCCAGCGTCAGCCCGCCCTCGATCACCGGCGGAATCGGCTTGACGCGCGCGCCCTGCGACACCTGCACGAAGTTCTGCAGGAAGATTGACATGCCGATCGCCGAGATCAGCGGCGCCAGCCGCGGCGCGCCGCGCAGCGGCCGGTAGGCGGTGCGCTCGACGGCCCAGCCGTAGGCGGTGGTGAAGAACAGCGTGACGATCAGCACGAAGGCGAGCGCCAGCGGGATCGACGAGACGCCGGCGGCGGCGAGCAGCGTGAACGCGGTGACCGCGATGAAGGCGCTGATCATGTAGATGTCGCCGTGGGCGAAGTTGATCATGCCGATGATGCCGTAGACCATCGTGTAGCCGATCGCGATCAGCCCGTAGAGCGAGCCGAGCGCGAGGCCGTTGATCAGTTGTTGCAGGGCGTGTGCCATGGAGGGTCTCCTGCGGGCACGGGCGGCGGCGGGGCCGCCGTCCGTGCCCGGCGTCGGGGTTACAGGCCTTCGTCCATCGACATCAGGCTGGCGTTGCCGCCGGCGGCCGTGGTGTCGATCGAGATCGTGCGCTCGGCGGCGAAGCGCAGCAGGTAGTGCGGACCGCCGGCCTTCGGGCCGGTGCCCGACAGACCTTCGCCGCCGAACGGCTGGACGCCGACGACGGCGCCGATCATGTTGCGGTTCACGTAGGTGTTGCCGACCTGCAGGCGCTCGGTGATGGCGGCGACGGTCTCGTCGATGCGGCTGTGGATGCCCAGCGTCAGGCCGTAGCCGGTGGCGGCGATGGCGTCGCACAGTTCGTCGAGGCGGTCGGCCGGCCAGCGCACGACGTGCAGCACCGGGCCGAAGACCTCGCGCTCGAGGACCTCGATGCCCGCGATCTCGTAGGCCGCCGGCGCGAACCAGCTGCCCTGCGCGGCGAGCGCCTCGGGCAGCGCGCAGCGGAAGATCTCGCGCGCCTCGCCGTCGAGCTTGCGGCAGTGCGCCTCGAGCACGGCGCGAGCGTCGTGGTCGATGACCGGGCCGACGTCGGTGGTGATGTCGGCGGGATCGCCGATCACCAGCTCCTGCATCGCCCCCTTCAGCATCTCGATCACCTTGTCGGCGATGTCGGCCTGCACGCACAGCACGCGCAGCGCCGAGCAGCGCTGGCCGGCCGAGTTGAAGGCGGAGGCGACGACGTCGCGCACCAGCTGCTCGGGCAGCGCCGAAGAGTCGGCGATCAGCGCGTTCTGGCCGCCGGTCTCGGCGATCAGCGGCACGATCGGGCCGTCCTTGCCGGCCAGCGTGCGCGCGATGATGCGTGCGACCTCGGTCGAGCCGGTGAAGGCGACGCCGGCGCAGTGCCGGTGCTCGACCAGCGCGGCGCCGACGCGGCCGTCGCCGGGAACGAAGTGCAGCACGTCGAAGGGGATGCCGGCCTCGTGCAGCAGGCGCACCGCGGCGGCGCCGACGAGCGGCGTCTGCTCGGCCGGCTTGGCGACGACGCTGTTGCCGGCGGCGAGCGCGGCGGCGATCTGGCCGACGAAGATGGCGAGCGGGAAGTTCCACGGGCTGATGCAGACGAAGACGCCGCGGCCGTGCAGGTGCAGCGAGTTCCTCTCACCGGTCGGCCCGGGCAGCTCGATCGGCGCGCCGAAGCGGGCGCGCGCCTCCTTGGCATAGTAGTGGCAGAAGTCGATCGCCTCGCGCACCTCGGACACCGCATCGCCCTGCGTGCGGCCGCCTTCGCGGACGATCAGCGCGACCAGCTCGCTCATGCGGTCCTGCAGCAGCCGGCCGGCGCGGTCGAGCGCGGCGGCGCGCGTCGACGCCGGCGTGCGGTCCCAGCGGCGGAAGGCGCGCGCGGCGCTGTCCATCGCGCGGGCGCAGTCCGCGGGCGTCGCCTCGACGCAGTTGCCGATCAGGTCGCGGCCGTCGGCCGGCGAGCGCACCGGGCGGGCGGCGCCGTCGACCGGCGAGCCGTCGACGATCGGCGCGGCGAGGTAGGTGATGCGACGGCTGTCGGCGATGGCGGTGCCGAAGTCGGCGATGGTGGGCTGGTCGAACATGTCTCTTCCCTCACTGTTGGGTCGGTCGTCGCCGGCGGCGCGATAGAGGTCGCGCGGCAGCGGGATGCGCGGATGCGGAATGCCGGCGCCGGAAGCGTCGAAGCCGGCGACCTTCTCGACCGGGTCGACGAGCAGCGCCTCGACCGGCAGGTCGGCATCGGCGATGCGGTTCACGAACGAGGAGTTGGCGCCGTTCTCGAGCAGGCGCCGCACCAGGTAGGCGAGCAGGTCCTCGTGGCTGCCGACCGGCGCGTAGACGCGGCAGGCGACGCCCCAGCGGTCGTCGCCGACGATCTGGTCGTAGAGTTCCTCGCCCATGCCGTGCAGGCGCTGGTACTCCCAGTCGGTGCCGGCGTTGGCGGCGATCGCGATGCGCGCGACGGCGGCCAGCGTGTGCGCGTTGTGCGTCGCGAAGGCCGGGTAGAACGCCTCGCGGTCGGCGAACAGGCGGCGCGCGCAGGCGAGGTAGGAGACGTCGGTGGACTGCTTGCGCGTGAACACCGGGTAGGCGTCGAGGCCGCGCTCCTGCGCCAGCTTCACCTCGGCGTCCCAGTAGGCGCCCTTGACCAGGCGCACCATCAACCGGCGATCGGCGCGGTGGGCGAGGTCGGCGAGCCAGTCGAGCACCGGCAGCGCGCGCTTCATGTAGGCCTGGACGGCCAGCCCGAGGCCGTTCCAGCCGGCGAGGTCGGGGTCGAGCGCGAGCGCCTCGATGAGGTCGAGCGAAATCTCCAGCCGGTCGGCTTCCTCGGCGTCGATGGTGAAGCCGATGTTGCGGCGCTTCGCCAGCAGCGCCAGTTTCTTCACCGCCGGCAGCAGCTCGCGCATCACGCGCGCGTGCTGCGGCGCCTCGTAGCGCGGGTGCAGTGCGGAGAGTTTGACCGAGATCGACGGCGCCAGCAGCGGCGGCTGGCCGTTGGCGGCGGCGCCGATGGCTTCGATCGCGCGGCTGTACGACTCGAAGTAGCGCAGCGCGTCCTGGCTGGTGCGCGCGGCCTCGCCGAGCATGTCGTAGGAGTGGCGGTAGCCGCGCGCCTCGGCGCCCTGGGCGCGTTCGAGCGCCTCGCCGATATTGCGGCCCATCACGAACTGGCGGCCGAGGATGCGCATCGCGGCGATCGTCGCCTGGCGGATCACCGGCTCGCCGACGCGGGCGACCAGCTTGCCGAGGGTGCCGTTCGGGTTCTTGTCCTCGTCGCCGAGCGAGATGATGCGGCCGGTCAGCATCAGCGCCCAGGTCGAGGCGTTGACGAACAGGCTGTGCGAGGCGCCGAGGCGGTCGGCCCAGTCGGTGCCGCCGATCTTGTCGCGGATCAGGCGGTCGACGGTGTCGGCGTCGGGGATGCGCAAGAGCGCCTCGGCCATGCACATCAGCACGATGCCTTCGCGCGACGACAGGTCGTAGGTGTTGAGGAAGGCGTCGATGCCGGTGGTGCGGGTGCGCTCGCTGCGCACCTTCTCGACCAGCGGGCGGGCGCGCTCGAGGATTTCGTACTGCTCGGCCGGCGTGAAGCGGGCGCGGCGGGCGAGCTCGCGCACCAGCGTCGTCTCGTCGGCGCGGTGGTGGGCGCGGATCGCGGCGCGCAGCGCCGCGCTTCCGGTCGCCGGCGGCAGGAGCGGTTCGGTCATGATGGACCCCGTTTCGGTGGAGGCCGGCCGGCGTTGTGCGCCGGCCGGCGGGTGATGCGCCCGGGCGGGTAGCCCGGACGCACGTCAAACAGCGACGGCGGCGTTGCGGGCCGCATGGTGCCCGCAATGCCGCCCGGTCTTACTTGGCGTAGTCGTACTTGCCGCCCTGCCAGCGATAGACGACGAAGCCGGGGGCCTTGTTGTCGCCCTTGGCGTCGAAGGCCAGCTTGCCGATGACGGTGTCGAAGTTGCCGGCGGCGAGCGCCTTCTGCACGTCGGCCTGCTTCGCGCTCTTGGCCTTCTCGGCGGCCTGCGCGAACAGCTGCATGGCGGCGTAGGCGTACATCACGTAGCCCTCCGGCTCGACCTTGGCGTCGCGGAACTTCTTGACGACGGCCTCGGCGGAAGCGTTCTTGCGCGGGTCCGGGGCAAACGTGAACAGCACGTTGTCGGCGGCGGCGCCGGCGGCGGTGACCAGCTCGGAGTTGGTCATCGTGTCGCCGCCCATCACGGTGAGCTTGAGCCCGGCCTGTTGCGCCTGGCGCAGGATCAGCGCGACCTCGGTGTGGTAGCCGCCGTAGGCCAGCACTTCGGCGCCGGCGGCCTTGAGCTTGGTGACCAGCGCCGAGTAGTCCTTCTCGCCGGCGGTGATCGACTCGCGCAGCGCCGGCTTGGCACCCTTGGCGGTCATCGCCTTGGCGATCTCGTCGGCCAGCCCCTTGCCGTAGGCGCTCTTGTCGTCGACGACGGCGATCTTCTTGCCCTTGAAGGTATCGGCCAGGTAGTTGCCGGCGACCAGGCCCTGCTGGTCGTCGCGGCCCATGATGCGGAAGATGTTCTTCAGCTTGCGCTCGGTGACCTGCGGGTTGGTCGACACGGTCGCCATCGGGATGCCGGCTTCGGCATAGACGTCGGAGGCGGGGATCGTCGAGCTCGAGCACCAGTGGCCGTGCATGAAGACGATCTTCTTGTTGACCATGGTGTTGGCGACCGACACCGCCTGCTTCGGATCGCAGGCGTCGTCGCCGACCTCGAGCACCAGCTTCTGGCCGAGCACGCCGCCCTTGGCGTTGAGGTCGGCGACTGCCATTTCGGCGCCCTTCCGGATCTGGTCGCCGGCCGAGGCGTACTGGCCGGTCATCGGGCCGGCGATGGCGACCAGCAGGTCGGCGTGCGCGGCGCCGGCAAAGGCGGCGAGCGAGAAAGCGGCGGCGGCTACGGTAAATTGCTTCATCTGGTTCCTCCTAACGATGGTGATGGTCCCGGTGGTCCTTGAGGTACTTCACGAGTGACGCCCCCGCGTCGAGCACGTGCGCCCGCGTGAGTTCTGCCGCTGCGTCGGGGTCCCGCCGGGCAAACGCGTCCAGGATGGCGCGATGTTCGGACTGGGTTTTCGGCATTTCGGTGGTCATCGCGAGCAAGGCCCGCACGTAGCGCTCGACCTTGTCGTACAGCGCGCGGATCTCGCCCATCAGGATCGGGCGGTCGGCGTCGGCGTACAGCGCCGAGTGGAACTGCCAATTCAGCTCGCCGAGGCGGCCGGCCTGCAGCGCGGCGCCGAACTCGTCGAGGCAGCGTGCGGCGCGCGCCAGGCTGTCGTCGCTGATGCGCGGCGCGGCCAGCTCGGCGGCGCGCGCCTCGAGCATCGCCCGGATGTCGACGTACTCGAGGATTTCCTCGGTGGACAGCGCGGCGACGACGGCACCGCGGTTGCGGAAGAAGTTGACCAGGCCTTCGGCCTCGAGGCGCTTCAGCGCCTCGCGCACCGGAATCTTGCTGACGTGGAAGCGCGCCGCGATGTCGTCCTGGCGCAGCACCTCGCCGGCCGGCAGCAGGCCGTCGACGATCGCGTCGCGCAGCGTCGTCGCGATCTGGTCGGAGGCGGACAGGCGCGCAAGGCGCGGAATGTCGAGCAGGTCGAGGGGGTCGCTCATGGCCGGGAGTATTTCGTAGATCGTATACGATATAAAGAGTGCGCAAGGATAGAAACGAATTTACGGATGTGCAAGCTGCGCTGCAGCATGCGGCAGCGCGCCCGGTTTCTGCGACAGTGGCTCGTTCGGTTTCCCCTGGCGCCGGCCCGGAACGCCGCGATCCGCGCGGTGGCGGCGTTCAGAGCCGGCCCCGGTGGGCTGAATAATCGGTTTTTTCGATCATAAGTTCAGAAATGCGCCTGTTTTTGTTGTTCGTTTACTGGCGTACCATGCGTCCACATCTCTCACCGAAGGAGGCTCGTATGAACAAGTTCCTCGCGCTGGCGGCCGCCGTGGTCGTCGGCTTCACGCTCAACGTCGGCGACGCCGAGGCCGCCAAGCGCCTCGGCGGCGGCGGCTCGACCGGCATGCAGCGGCAGGCGACGCCGCCGGCCAAGAACACCCAGGCGGCGCCGGCGCAGCAACAGCAGCAGGCGGCACCGACCCAGGCCGGCGCCACCGCCGCCGCCCCGGCCGCGCAGCCGAAGCGCTCGTGGCTCGGCCCGGTCGCCGGCCTCGCCGCCGGTCTCGGCCTCGCCGCACTGGCGTCGCATTTCGGCTTCGGCGAAGAGCTCGCCAGCTTCATGCTGATGGCGCTGCTGGCGCTCGTCGTCGTCGCCGTGATCGGCTTCATCATGCGCAAGAAGGCCGCTGCGCAGGCCCAGGGCGGCATGCAGTACGCCGCGGCCGGCGCCGGTGCCGGCGGCAGCGCGCCGCGTCCGGAGTTCACCCCGGCCGGCGGCGCCTCCACCGCGCCGATGGCCGCCGCAGCGGCTGGCGCCGTTGCCGGCGCCGCGGTCGCCGGCAACATCCCGGCGGACTTCGACGCCGAATCCTTCGCCCGCAACGCCAAGGTGAACTTCATCCGCCTGCAGGCGGCGAACGACGCCGCCAACCTCGACGACATCCGCGAATTCACGACGCCGGAAATGTTCGCCGAGATCAAGTTGGCGATCGACGAGCGCAAGGGCGCGCCGCAGCAGACCGACGTCGTCGAGCTGAACGCGCAGGTGATCGACGTCGCCGAGGAAGGCAACCGCTACGTCGTCAGCGTGCACTTCAGCGGCCTCATCCGCGAGGACAGCGCTGCCGCCGCCGAGAGCTTCTCGGAAATCTGGCACCTGACCAAGCCGGCCGACGGCAGCCGCGGCTGGACCGTCGCCGGCATCCAGCAGGTCCAGTAAGCGCTCCGGCGCGATGCGAAAAGCCGGCGAGGGCGACCCCGCCGGCTTTTTTTTCGTGCGTGCTTCCGGCGGCGCAGCGACGCTTGCCGCGCGACGGCGGGCCGCCGCGCTTCAGCCGGGCGTCGGCGGCCGCCGGCGGCGCCGCGACAACGCGCGCGACAGGGCTGCCGGGCTGGCGTAGCCGGAGGCCTGTGCGGCGCGCTTCAGACCGTGGCCGGCGACGACCGCCTGTTCGGCGACTGCGAGCCGCAGGCCGGCCAGATAGCGGCCCGGGGTCGCCCCCATCCGTTCCCGGAAGGCGGCCGCGAAGGCGGTGCGCGACATGCCCGCCGTTGCCGCCAGCGACTCCAGGTTCCAGCGTTGTGCGACATTCTCGTTCATCGCCACCACGGCGCGTGCGATACGCGGGTCGGCGAGTGCTGCGAGCAGCCCGGCGCCGCTCCCCGGGCGGGCGATGATGTGGCGCAGGAGGCTGATCAGCAGCATGTCGACGGCGTGGGTGAGCAGGTTGCGATGCCCGCAGCGCGGGCTGCGCAACTCGCTGCCGATCAGCGCCAGCAGATGCGTGGCATCGTCGGTGGCGCCGTTCAGCGGAAGCTCGACCGGGTCGCCGAAGGCGGCGTGAAAGGCGCCGCCGCTCGGCCCGTCGAAGCGGATGCGGGCCGACAGCAGCTCCGGTGTGCCCGCGGCAGCGACCACGGTGTGAGCAAGGTCGCTATGCAGGACCATGGCCGACGGCGACGCCAGGCGGCGTTCGCCGCCGGGCAGGCGGCACTTCGCCTCGCCGGACAGCAGCAGATGCAGGTAAAGATGGCTGCGCGGATCGCCAGCGGGCGTCAGCGGATGCACGAGCGGCCCGGCGTGAAGGATGGCGACGCTGGCCGAGAGGCCGTCGAGCAGCACCGAGAGCCGGTCGAGGCGCGGCGAGTTGCGATTCATTTGGACGAACTGCAATCAATCGAGGATCTATTGTTGCCGATCGTACCGCATAGTGGCGTCATTGCAACCCCAACAGCCAGGAGATCGAGATGCTGATTCCCCGCCAGAAAGTCCCGCCGCTCGCCGTCGATACCGTGTCCCACGGCCGCTTCGATCTGGCTGCCGAGGCGCCGCCGCACTTCACGTTGGTCGTCTTCTATCGCGGCCTGCATTGCCCGATCTGCGCCAAATACCTGAGCGAACTGGAGAGGCTGGTGCCGGAGTTCGAGAAGCGCGGCGTCAGCGTAGTCGCGCTGTCGTCCGACGGTGCCGAGCGCGGTGCGGCGATGGCGGAAAAGGTCAGGGCGAACGCGCTGCGCGTCGGCTACGGCGTCGACCTGGCAAGCGCGCGCGCCTGGGGACTGTACATTTCCGGCAGTCGCGGCAAGACCTCGATCGGCATCGACGAGCCGGCGCTCTTTTCCGAACCCGGGGTGTTTCTCGTCCGTCCCGACGGCACGCTCTACTACGGTGCCGTGCAGACGATGCCGTTCGCCCGTCCGAATTTTACCGACCTGCTCGCCGGCCTCGACTTCGCGATTGCCAACGACTACCCGGCGCGCGGCGAATACACCGGGCCGCTGTAATACGCAGCCGCGTCGTTCAGCCGAGGCGGCCGCGCAGGAAACCGAGGATGTCGTCGATCTCGCCGGAGATCGCCTTGGTGAACATGTCGAGGCGGACGATCGCGTTCGCCGTCGCGTCGGCCGAGCTGGCCTGGCGCAGCCGCCGGGCGAGATGGACGTTGACCGTGTGCAGCGCGTCGTAACGCTGGCGCAGTCCGGCCAGCGACCAGTCCGGCGTCTCGCCGTCGAGTTCGCGGAAGTGCTGCTTGAGAAACCAAGCCGAAACGGCGCGGAAGACGGTTTCCTCCTCGCCGGCGAAGGGCTGGTGGAACCAGGCCAGCGGCTTCAGAAAGGCGGTGTGCGGGCAGCCGCTGGTGGCGCCGATGAGGCCGATGATCGAGCTGGCGACGGCCTGCGCCGGCGCGTGCGTGCTGACGGTGCGTTCGCCGCTGGCCACTTCGACGTCGAGCGCTTCGTAGGAGAGCACCGAGCCGAGCACCTCGACCAGCGGATCGAGGCGTGCGGCGAGCGGGCACAGCGCCTCGGCGGCGTCGAGCGGGCAGTGCGGGCAGCGGTGGCAGGCGAGCGCGGTCCATGCGCGCGCCACTGGCGGCGGCTCGACGCAGCCGAGCGTGGTGCCGTCGAGGACGATCGGGATGACGCGCCGTGCGCCATCGGGGAAACGCAGGCGGTATTCGAAACGGCGCCGGGCGTCGGGCATGCTTTTGTCTCCTTTCGTTGCGCGCGCCGCCCGCTCAGGCACCCCAGGGGGCTTCTTCGCGATGTGCGCCGCACATCGCTCAGGCGAAGCGTTCGCGCAGGTCCTCGAGGCCGAAGGTGGCGAGCAGCTCGGCCAGCCGCTCGGCCGGCTTCCGCGTCGGCAGCTTCCTGTCGACGGCGACGATCAGCTCGTTCTTCAGCGAATGTTCCCAGCCAGTCAGTTCGGTCACCGTCACGTCGTAGCCGTGCGCCTGCAGCTGCAGGCAGCGCAGCACGTTGGTCAGGTGGCTGCCGAACTCGCGGGTATGGATCGGATGCCGCCACACCTCGCCGAGCGCGCCGGCCAGCGCCGTCGCCTTGTGCTTCCTGAGCGTCGCCGCGACTTCGGCCTGGCAGCACGGCACCAGCACGATGTAGCGGGCCTGCTTCGCCAGCGCGAAGCGGATCGCGTCGTCGGTGGCGGTGTTGCAGGCGTGCAGCGCGGTGACGACGTCGACGCGGGCCGGCAGTTCGGGCGAGACGATCGAGTCGGCGACCGACAGGTTGAGGAACTTCATGCCGGCAAAGCCGAGGCGGTCGGCCAGCGCGCGCGAGCGCGCGACCAGTTCGTCGCGCGTCTCTATGCCCCAGATGCACGAGCCGGGACCGCCGCGCTCCCGGAAGAACAGGTCGTAGAGGATGAAGCCGAGGTAGGACTTGCCGGCACCGTGGTCGACCAGGTGGATCTCCGGGTTCGCCTGCTGCGCTTCGAGCAGCAGCGGCTCGATGAAGTTGAACAGGTGGTAGACCTGCTTCAGCTTGCGGCGGCTGTCCTGGTTCATCTGCCCGTCGCGGGTCAGGATGTGCAGTTCCTTGAGCAGCTCGACCGACTGGCCGGGCCGCAGCTCGTAGGTTTTTGCGGGGTTCGCGTGCTTGCTCATGCGCGGCTTATACCGCAGCCGCCGGGTGCCGGCAACCTGCAGCGCGGCGCCTGCGGCGCCGCGTCAGCAACGCGCACCGGCGGGACAGGTGGCGACGGCGGTCGCCGCCGGCACCAGCGGCCGATTGTCGCCGGCCCACGCGCGGATGCCCGCCTTGACGTTGTAGACGGTCCGGTAGCCGGCCTGCTGCGACAGCAGCTGGCTGGCTGCCCGGGTACGGTTGCCGCTACGGCAGATGACGATCACCGGCTGCTCGGGGCCGGCGACGCCCTTCACCTTCGCCAGCCAGGCCGGCGCGTCGGCGCGGCCCTGCTCGTCGAAGAGCGTGATCAGCCGGCTGCCGGGGACGACGCCGGTCTCCTTCCACTCGCCCTCGGTGCGGATGTCGATCACCGGCACGCCGGCGGCCGACAGCCGCGCCAGCTCGGCGTTGTCGATGTCGATCACCTCGGCACGGGCGCCGAAGGCGAGCAGCGCGGCGCCGACGAGGACGATCCGGGAAAGTACAAAGGCATAGCGGGCGGTGATCTTCATGGCAGAATTCCGGGGAAGGCAGCAATTCATTCTAGAACTTCAGCGAGTCGACCGCATGCGCACCGACAACACCCTCTACGCCGTCCTCGGCGTCGCCGCCTCGGCCGCTGCCGACGACATCGACGCGGCCTACGTCGCCCGTGCCGCGGCGCTCGCCGGCGATGCCGACGCGCTGTCGCTGCTGCGCGTCGCCGGCGACACGCTGCGCGACCCGGCGCGGCGCGCAGCCTACGACCGCCAGCTGGCCGCCGCCGCGCCGCCGCCGCTCGTCGTCGACGAGCGCGCCGTGCGGCCGGCGCGTTCGCCGCTGCGCAACGGGTTGGTCCTGGTCGTCACCGCCGGCCTCACCGCCGCGCTGTTGTGGCCGAAGACGCCGGCGCCGGCCGCGGTCGCCGCCCGTCCCGCGCCGCCGCCGGCCGTGCCGGCAGTCGCGCCGGTGCCGTCGCCGACGGTGGCGCCGGAGCCGGCCCCGCCCGCCGAGCCGCCCGTCGCCGCGGCGCCGGCGGAACCCCAGGCCGCGTCCGCGCCGTCGCCGGCTGCCGCGCCGGCGGCGCTGGCCGTGCTGCCGGCGCGCGGCGCCAAGCAGCCCGGCTTCGACGCCCGCTACCTGGCGTGGACGGTGTTCCTGGTGCGCCAGCGCAACAAGACCGGCTCCGGCGTGCTGATCGCGCCCGACCGCATCCTCACCAACTGCCACGTGCTCGCCGGCGGCGCGACCAACGGCCTGATCGTCGAGCACAGCCTGACCGGGCGCAGCAGCAAGGTCGAGAAGTACGCGCGGCTGGACGGCGAGGACGCCTGCCTGCTGTTCGCGCCGGGCGCCGGCAGCGAGGCGATCGAATGGGGCAGCTCGGCGAACCTGCGTCCCGGCGACACCGTGCACGCGATGGGCCATCCCGGCGGCTCGACGGCGATGGCCTGGTCCGAGGGCAGCTTCCGGCTGCGCGCCGAGCGCGGCGGCGAGACCTTCCTGCTCTCCGACAACTACTGCCGTCCCGGCTCGTCCGGCGGGCCGCTGCTCGACGGCGAGGGGCGGCTGGTCGGCATCGTCACCGCCGTCCAGCGCTTCCAGGCGAAGGGCGGCGAAGCGCCGCAGTACGGCGCCTGCATCTCGGTGACCGAGGCCACGGCGCGCGCGCTCCTGGCAAAGCCGCTGTTCCCGATCGCGCTGGCGCCGGCGCAGTACCTCCCCGCCTACTGACGCGGCAGTCGCTGCAGCCGCCAGGTCGCCCACGGCCCGGCGAGCGCGACTGCGCCGAGCAGCGTCCATGCCCAGCCCCAGGCCGCCGGGCCGCCGCCGCCGGCGTCGAGCACGCGGCCGAACAGCCATGGTGCCAGTACGCCCATGCCGAAGCCGAGGATCGAGCGCAGCGCGTAGGCGGTGGCGAGGTGCGGCGCCGGCACCTGCTCGGTCAGGTTCGCCGAGTGGATCGCCGAGTCGCCGATCGCGGTCAGGTTGAAGACCACCGCCAGCGCCACCAGCAGCCCCAGCGGCAGCGCCATCGCCCAGCCGAAGACGAGCGCGCAGGCGATGCTGGCGAGCGACATGGCGAGGATCACCGGTGTCCGCCCCCAGCGGTCCGACCCGTGGCCGCCGAACAGGCTGCCGGCGGTGCTGACCAGGTGCGTCAGCGCCGCCAGCGCGGCGCCGGCGAGCACCAGCGTGCCGCCGTCGCCGGCGTGCAGGGCCGCCGCCGCGCTGAGGAAGGCCGGCAGCCAGGCCCACATGCCGAGCAGCTCCCAGGCGTGGAAGGTGTAGCCGAGGATCACGTAGCGCGCCGCCTTGTGCCGCCACAGCCAGGCGACCGACGCCAGCGACAGCAGCGGTCCGCGCGCGCCGGCGTCGCTCACCACGTTCGCCGTGCCGCGCAGCGTGGCGACCGCGAGCGCCTGCCCGAGCAGCGTGCCGGCGGCGGCGAGCAGGAAGCCGGCCGTGGCGCCGCCGCGTTCGGCGAGCAGCCCGGCGCCGACCAGCCCGACCGCGTAGCCGAGCGAGGCGGCGGCGATGTAGGCGCCCATCGCGCGGCCGCGCGCCGCCGGCGGAAAGCGTTCGGCGATCAGCGTCAGCCCGGGCACGTAGGAGCCGCCGGCGAACAGCCCGGCCAGCCCGTAGAGGATGAGCGCGCTGGCGTAGTCGACGGCGCCGAGCGCGAACACCAGCGCGCTGGCGCAGGCCGCCCAGCCCATGCCGAGGAAGGTGTTGCGCGCGCCGTAGCGGCCGGCGAGCAGGCTGGCCGCCACCAGCGACACGATGTAGCCGGCGTGCCAGGCCGACTGCACGGCCCCCGCCTGGCTCGCCGACATCCCCCAGGCCGGCTGCAGCAGCGGGATCAGTGCCGCGTAGGCGGTGTTGATCAGCGAGAAGCCGAGGCGGGAAAGGCACAGACGGAACAGCCAGCGGCCGTCGTCGGGGGCATGGGTGGGGTGCATCCGGATCAATCGTGAAGTGGCGACCTGCGGATCATCGCGCAGCGAAAATGCCCGCTCAAGCGAAAAATATGGCGCTAACGATTGAGTAAACTACAATCGAAAATCATGTCCGCACTGCCCCTCAACGCGCTCCGCGTCTTCGTCACCGCCGCCCGCCACGCCAGCTTCAAGGACGCCGCCGGCGAGCTCTGCGTCACCCCCGGCGCCGTCAGCCGGCAGGTGCAGGGGCTCGAGGCGCATCTCGGCGTGCCGCTGTTCGAGCGCCGCCACCGCGCGATCGAGCTGACGCAGCTCGGCCAGCTCTTCCTCGCCCAGGTGGCGCCGGCGCTGGCGGCGATCGAGCAGGCCGGCGAGCGTGTGCGCGGGCTGGCGCGCGGCAGCGTGCGCGTCGACGCGACGCCGACCTTCGCGCTGCACTGGCTGATCCCGCGGCTGGCCGAGTTCCGCGCCGAGCATCCGCAGATCGAGGTCCGCCTCGGCACCTCGCAGGGGCCGATCGTGAAGAGCGGCGCCGTCGACCTGCACATCCGCCGCGACCCGGCGCACTTCGCCGGGCTGGCCGGCGAGCCGTTCATGCGCGAGCACGCGGCGCTGGTCTGCAGTCCGCGCTTTCCCGGCCGCAGCGGCTGGCGGACGCCGGCCGACCTGCTCGCGGTGCCGCTGGTGCGCATGCGCTCGCGCCCCGACCTGTGGCCGAAGTGGTTCGCCGCCGCCGGCCTCGGCGAGGCGCCGGCAGCCGAGTTCATCGAGTTCGACAACACCATCCTCGCCATCCAGGCGGCGGTCGAGGGGCTCGGCGTCGCGCTGGTGCCGCGCCTGTTCGTCGATGGCCTGCTACTCGGCGGCGCGCTGGTCGAAGTGCCGCTCGCCGCGCCCTTCGCGAGCGGCGCCTACTACCTGATCGGCGAGGGCGAGCCGGGCGAGGCGGCGCGCGTCTTCGCCGGCTGGCTGCGGCGGCGTGCCGCCGACGCCTGAGCTTTCCCCGCCCGCGGAACGAGGACGATGTACGCACTGCTCGCCGACCTGGTCGTCGCCATCCACTTCGCCTTCATCGTCTTCGCCGTCGCCGGCGGTTTGCTCGTGCTGCGCTGGCCGTGGCTGGCCTGGGTGCATGTGCCGGCTGCGCTGTGGGGGGCGGCGGTGGTCGCCTGCGGCTGGGTCTGCCCGCTGACGCCGCTGGAGAACTGGTTGCGCGTCGCCGCCGGCGAGGCGGGCTATGCCGGCGGCTTCATCGAACGCTACCTGCTGCCGTTGATCTATCCGCCGGGACTGACGCGCGAGTTGCAGATGCTGCTCGGTCTCGCGCTGCTGCTGCTCAACGCCGCCATCTACCTGTGGCTGTGGCGCCGTCGCCGTTAGCCGGCCGGCGACGCCTCCGTTGCGGGGCCGCCTGGCGGGCGATGGCGGGCGATGGCGGGCGGAACGCGCCGGCGCGGCGACAACAGGCTGGCGTTGCCGATATTATTTCAATTATCATTGAAATATGGAATTGAACCTTGCCGTCGCCGCCCTCGGCGCGCTCGCCCACGACACCCGGTTGCGCGCCTTTCGCCTGCTCGTCCGTGCCGGTGAAGGCGGCCTGTCGGTCGGCCGCCTCGCCGAAGGGCTCGGCGTCGCCGCTGACGGCCGGCTGAGTTTCCATCTCAAGGAGCTGGTCGCCTCGGGCCTCGTCGTCGCCCGCCAGGAAGGCCGCTTCATTTATTACGCGACGCGCTACGACGCGATGAACGCGCTGCTGCGCTTCCTCACCGAGGACTGCTGCGGCGGCGCTGGCTGCGGCGAGGTCGTCGATGCTTGCCCGCCGGAGAAAAACCGATGACCCGACCGCTCAACGTGCTGGTGCTGTGCACCGGCAATTCCGCCCGCTCGATCCTCGGCGAGGCGCTGTTCAACCACCTCGGAAACCAGGAAACCCCGGGCCGCATCCGCGCCTTCTCGGCCGGCAGCCAGCCGTCCGGCGAGGTCAATCCGGTGGCGCTGGAAACGCTGGCGAAGCATGGCATCCCGCTGGCGGAAGCGCCGCGCAGCAAGTCCTGGGCCGAGTTTGCCGTCCCCGGCGCGCCGCAGATCGACCTGCTCGTCACCGTCTGCGCCAGCGCCGCCGGCGAGACCTGCCCGGTGTGGCCCGGCCACCCGGCGACGGCGCACTGGGGCCTCCCCGACCCGGCGCACGTCGAGCCGCTGGCCGCGCGGCGCGACGCATTCGAGACCGCCTACCGGCAGCTGCGCGCGCGCATCGAGGCCTTCCTCGCGCTGCCGCTGGAGACGATGTCGGCGGACGACATGAAGGCGGCGGCGCAGCAAATCCACGAGGCGGCGCCATGAGCGCGCAGTGCGCAGAGACGATCAGGGCCGCCGCCGGCGACGCGGGCACGGGCGCGATGAGCGTCTTCGAGCGCTTCCTCAGCGTCTGGGTGTTCCTCTGCATCGTCGCCGGCATCGCGCTCGGCCAATGGCTGCCCGGCGCCTTCCAGGCCGTCGGGCGCATGCAGGTGGCGCAGGTGAACCTGCCGGTCGGCCTGCTCATCTGGGTGATGATCATCCCGATGCTGGTCAAGGTCGATTTCGGTGCGCTGCACGAGGTGCGCCAGCACGTGCGCGGCATCGGCGTCACGCTGTTCGTGAACTGGCTGGTGAAGCCGTTCTCGATGGCCTTCCTCGCCTGGCTGTTCGTGCGCCAGCTGTTCGCGCCCTGGCTGCCGGCCGAACAACTCGACAGCTACGTCGCCGGCCTGATCCTGCTCGCCGCGGCGCCGTGCACGGCGATGGTCTTCGTCTGGAGCCGGCTGTCCAACGGCGACCCGCTGTTCACGCTGTCGCAGGTGGCGGTCAACGACACGATCATGGTCTTCGCCTTCGCGCCGCTGGTCGCCTTCCTGCTCGGGCTGTCGGCCATCGTCGTGCCGTGGGAAACGCTGCTCGTTTCCGTCGGGCTCTACATCGTGATTCCGGTGCTCCTCGCGCAATGGTGGCGCAGGTCGCTGCTGCAGAAGGGGCAGGCGCATTTCGACGCGGCGATGGAAAGAATCGGCCCGTGGTCGATCGCGGCGCTCTTGGCGACGCTGGTGCTGCTCTTCGCCTTCCAGGGCGAGGCGATCCTGAAGCAGCCGCTGGTCATCGCGCTGTTGGCGGTGCCGATCCTGATCCAGGTCTTTTGCAACTCGGCGCTTGCCTACTGGCTCAACCGCGCGCTCGGCGAGAAGCACAGCATCGCCTGCCCGTCGGCGCTGATCGGCGCCTCCAACTTCTTCGAGCTGGCGGTGGCGGCGGCGATCTCGTTGTTCGGCTTCGAATCGGGCGCGGCGCTCGCCACCGTTGTCGGCGTGCTGATCGAGGTGCCGGTGATGCTGCTCGTCGTCAAGGTCGTCAACGCCAGCAAGGGCTGGTACGAAAGCAGCAATCGCCCCACCTGAGTCGGCTTCAGGTCGCCGCCATGTAGATCAGCGCGAGCAGGATCGCGGCACCGCCGACGGCCCACGCGACGAGGAAGACCGGCCAGCGGAACATGTTGAAACGACTGTCGCGCAGCCGGCGGTGCGTGTCGTGCTCAGGGTCGGCGTGCGTGCGGCGTTCGTCGCGCGCGACGTCGTCGGCGTCATGCAGTGCGTTCATGGCTTTCCTCCTTGCGTCGTGCTTCCCTTCGCCGCCTTTGACAATCGGTGCGCTCCCTCTTCGTTTCGGGGATGTCCTGCTTTCAATCTAGATCACGGCGAGCTTGCTTCAAGGCGTGTGCGCCACCGTCCGCGGCAAACGCCGGGGCGCTAGCGCTTGATGCTCGGCAGCGCGCCCTGGGTCGGGTCGCGGCAGTCGGGGCAGCGGTCGAGGTGCAAAGCCGGCAAGCCGGCCTGTGCCAACGCCTTGGCCATGATCCGGACCTCCTTTTCGCGGGCAAAGGGCTTTGCGCAGACGCTGCAGTGGCGCCAGACGCCATGGTGGGTATCGTGCCGCCGCTGTTGCCGCTTGCTGCGCGGGTCGGCGTCACCGGCGTCGGACAACGGCTGCAGCGACGCCAGCGTGTAGGCGAGCAGATGGCGATACAGCGTGTCGCCAGCGCCGCTCGCGTCGAGGGCGGCAACGATCTTCGGCAGCGCCGGCAGCAGGAAGGTGTTGGCGTAGCTGCGCAGCGCTTCTTCTTCGCCGAGGCTGGCGAGATAGGCCATGAATTCGAGCTGGAGGGCGAGGTGGTCGGCCATGTCCTTGAAGTCGTCGCGCTGGCGCACGCCGTAACGTGCGCGCCACAGGTCCATCGCGTCGAGCGCCGGGCCGTTGGTGACGCCGTCGAGGTAGATGCCGATGTTCAGCCGGGCCGGGGTCGGCGGCATCAGGAAGAGTCCGCTGTAGAGCACCAGCAGATCCTGCGCGTCGCTGGTCGCGGCGGCCGCCGCGCGGATGCCGGCGAGGCTGTCGTCGGCAGTGAAGCCGGCCTCGGCGGCGAGATCGGCGAGATCGTCGGCGAGGACCTCGCACACCGCTGCGGCAGTAAGCGGGTCGAGCGGCGGACGGAAGGCCCGCGCCAGGGTCAGCCACAGCTCGGTGCGCACCGCGGCCGGGTCATGTTCGTGCAGGGTCAGGTCGTTCATCGCTTCGTCCAAAAAAGAAGGGGCCGGCGGAACGGGCAGACTGCCGGCCCCCCATCTCCTCGTCAGGAGTTCGTTCAGCCCGCCGCGCGGACCGCGCCGGAGGGCTCGGCGGCCTTGCCGGACGGCGTCGACGACAGGTCGAACACTTTCTCGCCGTAGGCGTAGCAGGCCAGCGCCATCGCCACGCCGAGCACCGTCAGCGCCCATTCGATGGCCGAGGGCGTGTAGGCGATCAGGCTGTTCGTCCAGTTGCCCTTGAACATCGGCACCAGCTGGCCGCCGATCACGAACTCGTAGCGGTTGATGAACATCGCGCCGAGCACGAGGAAGGCGGCGACGAGCTGCGAGGTCTTGTTCAGCCCGGAATTCGGCGACAGCATCATGAAGAAGGGCAGCACCAGCCCGACCCAGATCTCGACGTGGAACAGCGGGTCGCGGAGCAGCATGTTGAAGCCTTCGAGCCCGTCCATGTTGCTCCACAAGCCGGTCCAGAAGCGGGTGACGATCATCACCAGCGTGATCCCGATCAGCGCCGCAAAGACCTTGGTGAACTGGTTGCTCGACGCCAGCGTTTTCAGTTCCGCCGGCATCTGCTTGCGATCGAAGTCGTAGGCCATGTAGGTGGTGACGATGATCGCTGCGGCGCCGGAGAGCGCTGCCGTGAGGATGAAGTAGATCGACGCGAACGAGCCGTACCACATCGGGCGCATCGCCATCGAGCCGAAGACCAGCCCGAGCATGCCCGAGGCGAGGATCGCGGCGACGAAACCGGCGTTGCCGACCTGGTGCGACAGCGGGCTGTCCCAGTCGCCCTTCAGCATCAGCCAGAACTTGATGATCAGCAGCACCAGGTCGATCGCGTAGAACACGCCCATCCAGAACATCGGGCTCATCACCTGCATGCCGGTGGGGATCGTCCACAGCATGCGGAAGGGGTGGCCGAGCTCGAGCGCCAGCACCGAGAAGCCGGCGACCAGCGTGATGATGCCGAGGAAGATGCAGCGCTTGGCGATCGGGTAGAACTGCTTGAAGCCGAACACCGTCGCCAGCGAGGCGATCATCGTCAGCCCGGACGAGGTCAGCGCGAAGAAGACGTAGGTCGAGATCGCCATGCCCCAGTTCACGCCATCGCTGGACGTGTTGAACGAGGCGTGGCCGACGGCGACCAGCTGGTACAGCACGAACGCGAAGCTGGCGGCGAGCACGGCCATCGAGCCGAGGAACCAGCGGCCGGCGGCGGAGGGGTCCTTGGCCAGGGCCACGCTGGCAGCGAGCAGTTCGCCCAGGGTTTGCGGTTCAGTCTTGTTTCTCATGATCGTCTCCTATGTCCTCAGGCTTTCTTCGGCGGCAGCGAACGGTTGGCCGGCACGGCGCCACCCTCGCCGGTCAGGTAATAGACCTGCGGCTTGTTGCCGAGCTGGTCGAGCAGGCGGACGCCGTTCTTGTTGCCGATGGCCTTCGCGATCTCGGAGTTCGGATTCGACAGGTCGCCGAACATCCGCGCGCCGGGCGGGCAGGTGACCACGCAGGCCGGCGTGAACTCGCGCAGCGCCGGGTTCTGCGGATCGAGGTCGGCGGTGCCCTTCGGCGCCTTCGCAACGCGGTGGTAGCAGAAGGTGCATTTCGACACCACGTCGGAGGGCTGCACGCCGACGCCGTGCTTCCAGTCTTCGGCCGGCCCCTTCCACGGCGGACTCCACGAGTGCCCGTCGTCCGCGGCGAAGACGCGCTTCGCGTCGGGGCCGCCGTAGGCCGGCTTCTCCTCGGTGTAGAAGCGCACGCCGTAGGGGCAGGCGATCATGCAGTACTTGCAGCCGATGCAGCGCTCCCAGTCGACCAGCACCTGGCCGTCCTCGGCCTTGTAGGTCGCGCGCGTCGGGCAGACGGCGACGCAGGACGGGTTCTCGCAGTGCATGCACGGCCGCGGGAACCACTTCATCTGCGCGCTCGGGTGCTCGCCTTCGTTGTAGAAGATGACGTCCTGCCAGTGCTCGCCCGGCAGGCGGCTGTTCTCCATGCTGCAGGCCGTGGTGCAGGCTTGGCAGCCGGTGCATTTCTCGAGGTCGATGACCATTCCCCACTTTGCCATGATGGATTCCCTCCTTAGGCTTTTTCGATCGAGCACATGCCGCTGTAGTAGCAGGCAAGGCCGGAGATGGGATCGGAGACGTTCTCGATCACCTCGTTGACGCTGTTCTTCTGCGTGCGCACCGCGGCCTTCGCCCACCGTCCCTGCGCCCAGTGGCCGGCGTAGTAGGGCAGGTAGACGGTGTCCGGGCGGACCCCGGCGTAGAGGCGGGCGGGCGCTTCGACCGAGCCGGTCTTGCTCTTGATGCGCACCACGTCGCCGTCCTTGATGCCTTTCTTGGCCGCGGTGTCGGGATGGATCTCGACGAACACGTCGCGCTTGCCGCCCTGCGTCGGCTGCGCCATCGCGATCGCGTGCGGCAGGTTGCTCGACCGGCCCTCGGCGGCGATCGGCAGCTTGGCGCTGATGAAGTGCAGGTCGCCGGTGCCGGTGTATTTCGGCGGCACCCACTGCGGGAAGCCGACCTTCTCGATCGGCACGCCGAGCTTCTCGTTGATGTAGCCGGCGTACTTCTCCTGCTCCATGTAGCCGGCCTTGAACTCGAACTTGCCGGTCGGCGTCTTGAGGATCTTTTCCTTCACCTTGGCGGCGTCCATCGGGATCGAGTGCGACTTCGTCTCCTTGTCCCACTCGTAGAACTCGCCGCCGCGCTGGCGGTAGGCGACCGGCTTCTTGTACCAGACCCCCTTCGCCTTGAACGACTCGAAGTCGTTGACGCCGTTGTCGCCCGGCTTCTCGGCGAAGCCGGCGGCCATCGCCTTGACGATGTTCTCGGTGTTGCCGACCTGCTTGTAGTACTCGCCCATCGGCCCCTTGATGCGCTTGCCGATCTCGATCAGCACGTCGCCATAGAACTTGGTGTCATAGACCGGCTTCACCGCCGGCGTGCGGATCATCCCGATCGGGTAGCCCTGGAACGAGTAGGTGTCCGCCACCTGCAGGCGTTCGAGGTAGGTGTGGTCGGGCAGGATGAGGTCGGCGAACATCGCGTTCTCCGACGGGTAGGGCGAGGTCTCGATGACGAACAGGTCCTGCAGCGCCTTCTCCCAGGTGTTGCATTCGGGCGACGAGAAGATCGGCGCGGTCAGGTAGAACATGATGGTGTCGAGCTTGTACGGGTCGCCCTTCATGTGGTACTCGCCGATGCGCTGGATCTGCGCGCTCGCCATCTTGTACTTCTTGCCGACGCCGTCGATCTTCGGCTGCTTGCGGTCGTCCGACTTGGCGTAGTCGTCCATGAAATCGTCCGACTTGATGTCGAGCTTGCCCCACGGCGTCTTGCCGGTCTGGTGGAAGATGCCGCCCTCGGCCCACAGGCTGCCGATCAGCGCGTTCAGCGCGTGGATCGCCATGCCGTTGTAGACGCCGTTGGTGTGCGCCGTCGGGCCGCGCTCGAAGAGCGCGATCGACGGCTTCACCGTCGCCAGCTCGCGGGCGACGGCGACGATGTCCTTCGCCGGCACGGTGGTGATCTTCTCCGCCCATTCCGGCGTGCGGTCCTTCAATTCGGCGTTCCACCATTCGATCAGACCGTGCGTCCACTTCGCCTCGAACAAGGCCGGGTCGATCTCCTTGCCGGCTTCGAACTTGTGCGGCGGCAGGCGCGGCTCGGCCGGGTCCTTCGGTTGCACGGCCGGCTTGAAGTCGCCGACGAACTTCCGGTCCCACAGGCCTTCGCTGAGGATCACGTGCGCCATCGCCAGCGCCATCGCGCCGTCGGTGCCCGGCTTGATCAGGATCAGTCGGTCGGCGGCGGCGCCGGTGGTCGACATGTGCACGTCGACCACCGTGATCTTCGTCTTCGGCGCCTTCGTGCGCAGGTGCCCCCACACCTGCATGTTGTAGTTGTACGGGCGGAACGCCTCCAGGAAGGAAGCGCCGAAGATCATCAGGTTGTTGCAGTTGGCGTAGTCGTAGGCGCTGTAGTCGTAGGTGCCCTCGAGGTAGAGCTTGGCCTTCTTCGAGCCGTCGGCGCAGGTCGAGGAGTGGCCGAGACCGATGTTCGGCGAGCCGTAGAGCTTGCCGAAGGTGCCGTGCAGGCCGGCGTCGACGGCGCCCCAGCCGCGCCCGTAGAGCAGCGCGAAGCGGTGCGATTCGCCCTTGTCGCGCAGCGCGTTGAGGCGGTCGGCGACGGTCTTGAGCGCCTCGTCCCAGGAAATCGGGACGAACTTCGGATCCTCATTGCGCCCCTTCTTCGGGTTGGTGCGCTTCATCGGTCCCTTGAAGCGGTCGGGGTCGTAGAGCAGGTAGGTGCCGAGGTGTCCCTTCGGGCACAGCTTGCCGTTGGAGAGCGGGTTGTCGAGCGTGCCGTAGATCGCATGCACGCGGCCGTTGGTGGTATAGACGTCGATGCCGCAACGGGCCGGACACTGGTGGCAGAAACTCTTGGTGATGACCGTCTCGCCGCCCTTCTCGGCGGCGGGTTGGGCATGCACCTTGTCGATCGTCGTGAAGCCGGGCAGCGCGCCGGTGCCGACGCCGACGGCGGTAGCCGCTCCGGCCGCACTGGTCGCCTGCAGGAAACGCCGACGCGTGACGGTCGGATTAAGCGGGTTGCTCATGATGGACTCCTCCTGACGGTGGTGCTGCTGACACTTCTCGGTCTGCAATACGTGTGCCACTGCCGAACAGGGCACTGCCGAGCCGTCGTGCGCGTGCGCACGCCGGACATTCGGTTCGTTCCGGTGTAGCCGGGAAAGGATTGCGGCAGCGCGCGCACGGCCGTTCGCCGAAGGCCGTGAGCACCTGCGGCGTGCGCGGCGGCGGCGCGTGCGTCGCCGCCGAAATGCGGATCGCCTGTTGCGGGCAGCGTTTGGCGCAGAGGCCGCAGTTCGTGCAGGCGTCGGCGTCGAAGCGGAGGCCGCTGACGCCATCGTGCGCGTAGAGAGAAAGCGCGCCGGTCGGGCAGAGCCGGGCGCAGAGCTGGTCGTGCGCGCAGGCGCTGCCGACTTCGATCCGGACGAACGGTGTCGCCGGCATCGCGCTGCCGGCGGCTGCGGCAAGGCGGCCGCTGGTGTCGAGCAGTCGCTCGCGCTCGGGCAGGGTGGGCGGCAGCCGATGCAGCATGCGCGGTGCGCCGCCAGGACTCGGCGACGGTTCGCAGAAAGCACTCTTCGCTTCCGCGCCGAGGTGCCGGAAGAACGCTCGGCGCGCCGGCGATGGCGGCTGTTCGCTGGGAATCGTCGTCGGCATCAGGCCCGGGGGCAGGGGTGCGTACTGCACCTGCGGCCGGCGCTCGGCCGGCCAGCCGAGCTCGCTCAGGATCGCGTCGGCGACGGCCAGTGCCGGCAGCGCCGGATGTTCCCGGCTGGCCGTTCCGGCCGCTGCGCATTGTGCGCACCAGCCCCGATCGACGATCGTCACGCGGCGCCGGCCGGCGGCTTCCGCCAGCCCGAGCCAGCGCGCCGGCGACAGGCCGCCGAGGCAGGGGACGCGCAGCGCGTGCGGGCCGGACAGGGCGGCCGGCACTTTCCAGCACTCGACGCCGACGACGTTACCGTCCGGTAACCGCATGTCGGCGGCAAAGCCTTTGACTTCGAGTGCGCCGCTCGGGCAGGCGGCGGCACAGCGTCCGCAGCCGCTGCAATCGGCACGCACCGAGATGCCGTCGGCGGACAGGTCGATGCAGCCGCCTGGACAGCTGTCCCGGCAGCTCGTGCAAGCGTCCGTTCCGCTGCGCAGCGCCAGACAGGCGCCGTGCAGCAGGCGCACGCGCCCGTCGGCTGCGATCGGCAGGAAGTCGGTCGCTGGCGACGGGGTGGCATGGGTTGCATGCATGGCGGCGGCTCCGATCAGGCCTGCCTGCATCTTGCGAGCGAATGATTTTGAAAATATTTGATGCGAATCAATTCCCGAAAGTGGGGATGTGTGCTTGTGCGCTGCGCCATCCGCTAACTCGCCATCCGGGGACGAGCCATTCCCTGCCGGCTTGGGGGCGAAAATCGATGCGTACGTACTGGAGCTTGGGGTGACGATGGTGTCGCCGCGGCGCGTCCACGCGACGTAACTTTCCTGGGCAACCAGCAAGGGTTGCACGACGACGGGCGCCGCTGTCTTGAAAAGATTCGTCTGCCAGCCCCGCTCCGCTCGGTAGCGTTCGGCGTTCCCCTTAGAGCCGGGGGGCGATGTTACGGATAGGTGGAGTCTCGGGCCGGGGCGACGGGCAGCGACGTGCTCAGACCGGCGACAGCACCGCCACCACGCGCCCCGCCTCGATGCGCACCGACTTCAGCAGCCAGCGCGCGGCGATCTCCTGCGGCGAGCCGTCCTCGCGCAGCACATAGACCGGCTTCGTGCGGAAGTAGTTGTTCAGCAGCTGCGTCACCGCCAGTCGCGCCGCCGGCGTCGCCTCCTGGCGCAGCGCCGGCGCGCTGAGCGAGTCGGCGACCGCCTTCTCCAGGTAGAAGGCCTTGTTCCGGTCGTCGTAGCGGAGCCCGGCGCGGCCGGTGAAATCGATGCGCAGCGGCGGCTGCCCCGGCGTCTCCAGGTCGATGCTGGCGGCGACGCGGGCGCGGCCGTCGTCGCCGTCGAGCGCGATGCGCGGCGGTTCCTTCAGCGACACCGTCAGCAGCCCGCCGTAGCTGAGCTGCTGCGGCTTGCTCCGGGCCAGCGCCGCCTGGATCTCGGCTTCCGAGAAGACCACCTCGCGCTCGAGGAAGCCGGCAGCGGCGCTGGCGCCGGCGAGCAGCGCGGCGGCGAGAACGATCAATCGGGCGAGTTTCATGGGCAGATCCGGAACGGGTTGGCGGTGCGTTGCGCCAGGCGGCAGAGGATAATGCATGGCGATGATCACTGCACCTTTCGACCGCCTGTGCGCCGGGACGTTTCCCCCTTAGCCCGATGAGCGCCGCGCCCCCGACCCTGTTCGCCATGCCCAGCCCCTTCGACACCGAAGTCGGCACGCTGCTGCTGCGCGAGCCGCCGACGGCGAAGGCCGGCGAGCTGCGCGCGCGCCTGCTCGACGGCAGCTACGGCAAGCCCTTCGTCGTCGACGACGGCGAGTTGCGCTACCTGTACTTCGATACCCGCCTGATGCAGAGCGCGATGCGGCTGGCGGCCCCGGATGCGCTGGAACTGCGCTACACGCAGCTGATGATGGCCTGCCTGCTGTTCGTGCCGCGGCCGCAGCGCGTCGCGCTGATCGGGCTGGGCGGCGGCTCGCTGCTCAAGTTCTGCTGCAGCCGGCTGCCCGCCGCCGACTTCACCGCGGTCGAGATCGACGCCGACGTGATCGCGCTCGGCGAGGCCTTCCTGCTGCCGCCGCCGGGGCCGCGCCTGCGCGTCGTCGAGGCCGACGGCGCCGCGTGGCTGGCGCAGGCGGACGGCGGCATCGACGTGCTGCTGATCGATGCCTTCGACGCGCACGGCTTTGCCCCGGCGCTGGCCAGCCGCGAGTTCCTGCAGCACGCGTGCGACAAGCTCGCCGGCAAGGGCGTGCTGGTGATCAATCTCGCCGGCGAGGGCGAGCGCTACGCCGGGCTGGTTGCCGAGGTGCTGACGGTGTTCGACGGGCAGGCGATCGTCGTGCCGGTGCCGGAGGACGGCAACCACGTGCTGTTCGCCTTCCGCGAGCGCCACTTCGAGCCGCGCTGGCGCTGGCTGCACAACCACGCCCGCGAGCTGCGGGCGCGGCACGGGCTCGATTTTCCGGCACTGGCGCAGAAGCTGGAGCGCGCCGCGCGGCAGTCGTTGGCGCGCGACCTGGCCGGACGACGGGGCCGTTGACGGCTGCGGCGGGACTATTCCGCGGCGATGACGCGAATCGCCTCGCTGCCGATCTGCACCAGTTCGTTGCCCCGCAGCTTGCGCGCCTTGCGCGTTTCGATCTCGCCGTCGACGACGACCAGGCCGTCGGCGATCATCGCCTTGGCGGCGCCGCCGGACGGCGCGATCGCCAGCAGCTTGAGGACGATGTGCAGTTCGATGTAGTCGCCGTCGAGCAGGAAAGTGTGGTGGGCCATCGCGGGATTCCGGAAGGGTTTCGATACTTCATCATAGTCGGCCGCGCGCGATCAGGCGCAGGCAACCGGGCGTGCGTTCGAGCAGGCCGTCGGCGGCGAGCCGCGCCAGCGCGCGGTAGAGCGCCTCATGCGTGACGCCGAGCTCGGCGGCGAGCGGTTTCAGCTCGCCGGGCCAGGCGAGCGTGCCGTCCTCGCCCTCGCATTCGATGTAGTGGACGAGGCGCTCGCGCACCGAACGCATCGCCAGCCGCTCGGCGCGGGCGCGCAGGCGGCGGATCTCGCGCGCCAGGAACAGCCGCCAGCGGGCGGCGAAATCCGGGTCGGCGTCGAGCGCGCCGCGGAAGTCGGCGAGCGGGAAGACGCAGGCGCGCCCGGCGCGGACGGCGAGCGCGTCGCAGTGGTAGCGCGCCGAGTCGATGCTCGGCTCGGCGAGGAAGCTGCCGGCGCCGCTGCGCTGGAAGACCACCGGCTGTCCGTGCAGGCCGTGGCGCAGCAGGTGGACCTCGCCGGCGGCGACGAAGAGCATCCGCGTCGGCCGCTGGCCGCGGCGGAAGAGCGTCTCGCCGCGCGCGAACGGCTGCGTGCGGGCGAGCGCGGCGAGCGCCGGCGGCAGGAAGTCGGGCAGCGGCGCGTCGGTGGCGGCGCTCGGGACGGCAGCTTCGGTCATATGATCGCGATCATACGGTGCGACGGGGCGTGCCGGCTACAGTCGGCGCCTGTCCCCCTTCCGGAGCCCCGCCATGATCCGCATTCCCCGTCTTCCCGACTGCCTGCGTTCGGCTTGCCGTCCGGCGGTGCTGGCGCTCGCCGTCGCCACGCCGGTACTGGCGCAGCACGGCGGCCATGCCGTCCCGCCGCCATCGTATGCCGGCCAGCAGCAGCGCGAGATCAAGGCGCTCGCCGCCGACGAGCAGCGCGCCTTCCTCGCCGGCGCCGGCGCGGGCTTCGCGCGCGCCGCCGAGCTCAACCATTTCCCCGGTCCGATGCACGTCGTCGAGCTGGCCGACGCGCTGGCGCTGACGCCGGCGCAGCGGCAGGCGAGCGAGCGGCTGCTGCACGAGCACAAGGCCGAGGCGCGGGAACGGGGGGCGCGCGTCGTCGCCGCCGAGCGCGAACTCGACCGCCTGTTTGCCGCCGGCACGGTGGACGCGGCGGCGCTGGCCGCGGCCGTGGCGCAGGCCGGCGAGGCGCTGGCGGCGTACCGCCTGGCGCACCTCGACGCGCACCGCCGGCAACGCGCCCTGCTGACGGCCGAACAGGTGGCGGCGTACGACCGTCGGCGCGGCTACGCCGGCGACTGAAGGGGAGCGCTGCGGAAGCTTGCCGCGCGCGCCTTGTACAGCGCACGGAAGGCGTTGATCAGGCCGAGCGGCTTGACGTCGATGACGGTGATCGCGCAGCCGACCTCGACGCCGAAGCCGCGCTCCTTGCGCCGCACCGCGCGCACCAGGAACTCGACCGGCGCCGGCAGATCGGCGGCGACGACGCGGCACAGCCAGGTCAGGCGCGGCGTCAGGTGCTGCACATCGTCGCGATGG
Source organism: Azospira restricta (assembly GCF_016858125.1). NCBI lineage: Bacteria > Pseudomonadati > Pseudomonadota > Betaproteobacteria > Rhodocyclales > Rhodocyclaceae > Azospira > Azospira restricta. The sequence continues at coordinate 406,431 of NZ_CP064781.1, read as the reverse complement.
ACGGCGAGGCCGATCCCCTTCGGCGAGATGTCGATGATGTTGCCGGCCAGCCGCAGCTCGCCGGAAACCAGTTCGGCCATGCCGGCCAGCGGCAGTCGCTCGGCTTTTCTCAGGTCGTGGCGCATGGGCTGCTCCAGCCGGTTGCGGGATCGTGCGTCCAGTATAGCCCGCGGCAGGGCGCCGGCGCTCAGCCGCCGCCCTCGGCCCACGTCCGGAACAGTTGCGCCAGCGCCGGCAGCCCCTCGCGGATCGCCACCGGGCCGGGGTTGAGGATCACCGCCGACTTGAGCTCGTGGATCTGCCCGCCGGCGACCGCCGGCACGCCCTGCCAGCCGGCGCGCGCGGCGACGCGCTCGGGGCGGAAGTGCTTGCCGCACCAGGAGCCGATGATGATGTCCGGGGCGCGGCGCACCACCTCCAGCGGGTCGGCGATGATGCGCTCCTTGGCCGACTGCGCGCGCGCCTGGTCGGCGAAGACGTCGACGCCGCCGGCGATGCCGATCATCTCGGAAACCCAGCGGATGCCGGAGATCGGCGGCTCGTCCCATTCCTCGAAGTAGACGCGCGGCCGCCGCGGCAGCGTCGCGGCTTCGGCGCGCACCGTCGCGATCACGGCTTCCAGTTCGGCGCACAGCGCCAGCGCCTTGGCCTCGGCGCCGACCAGGCGGCCGACCGTCTCGACCATCGCCAGGATGTCCTCGACGCTGCGCTGGTTGAAGGCATAGACCGGCACGCCGGCGGCGATCAGCTCGCGGCTGATGCCGGCCTGCAGGTTGGAGAAGCTGAGCACCAGATCGGGCTCGACGGCGAGGATCTTCTGCAGGTCGCCGCTGGTGAAGGCGAAGACCTTCGGCTTTTCCTTGCGCGCCTCCTTCGGAAATACGGTGTAGCCGGAGATGCCGGCGATGCGGTCCTGTTCGCCGAGGGCGTAGAGCACCTCGACGGTTTCGGTGGTCAGGCAGACGATGCGCTGCGGCAGGCGGGGGGTGGGGGTTCGCGTGGTCATCGCGCGATTGTATCGGCAAGCGCCGACGACGGCGGTATGATCGGCGAACGCCGCGCGGCAGCGGCGGTCAAAAAAACCATGAGCCTCGAGGGGGGATCGTCCGTGACCATGCCGCAGCCCGATTCGGCTTTCCTGCGCGCCCAGTTGGCACGGATCCGCGGGGGCGCACTCGCCCTCGTCGTCACGCTCGCCGTCCTCTTCGCCGGCTACGGCGTGCTCGACTACCGCGCGCAGGTGGCGCTTGCCAAAAGCGAGGCGCAGGAAATCGCCGACATGGCCGCGCTCAACGCCGAGGGCACGCTGCAGGCGGCCAACCAGCTGCTCGCCGGCATGGCGGCGATCCTCCAGCATTCGCCGGAAGCGGCAATCCCGCATTCGGCGCAGATCCGCAACACGCTGCTGTCGTGGCAGGTGGCAACGCCCTACCTGATGGACCTCGCCGTCGTCGAGCCGCCCGGCCGCATCGTCCATTGGACCGGTCCCGGCGAGCCGCCGGACGTCACCGACCGGCAATACGTCCGCGAACACCTGGCGACCGCCGACACGCGGCTCTACGTCGGCGAGCCGCAGGTTTCGAAGGTGCATCGCGACAAGTGGTTCTTCGGCGTCAGCAAGCCGGTGCGCGACCGCGACGGCAGGGTCAGCCGGGTGCTGGTGGCGGCGATCGACCTCGCCGTCTTCGGCGACTCGCTCGGTGCCCGCTTCTCGATACCCGGCAGCACGCTGGCGATCGCTTCCGCCGACGGCAAGATCTACGCGCGGATTCCCGACAACGAGCGGCACGTCGGCCGCCAGCTGGCGCTGCCGGAGGAGGCGGCGCAGTACGCGCCGGGAACGCCGTCCGGCGTGTTCACGACGCGCTCGCCGCTCGACGGGCGGCAGCGCGTGGTCGCCTTCCGCCTGCTGCGCGGCACGCCGCTCTACGCCGTCGGCTCGGTTGACCACGGTCGCATGCTGGCGCCCTGGTACGAGCGGCTGGTGCTGGCGGTCGGGCTGTGGCTCGGCATCGGCGCGATCATCCTCTGGCTCGCCGAGCAGCTGGTGCGGGCGGCGCGCGAGCACGAGACGCTGGCCTCGGTGGACGGCCTCACCGGCGTGCTCAACCGGCGCTCGCTGCTCGGCCTCGCCGACAGCCCGGAGCGCCGCGGCGCGCGCGGCGAGCAGCTGGTGGTGATGATGATCGACGTCGACCACTTCAAGGCGATCAACGACAGCTTCGGCCACGCCGTCGGCGACGACATCCTGCGCCAGGTGGCGGCGGCGCTGCGCAGCTGCTGCCGGCAGAGCGACCTGGTCGGCCGCTACGGCGGCGAGGAATTCCTGGTCGTCCTCGACCGCGCGTCGATCGACGATACGCGCCAGCTCGCCGAGAACATGCGCCGGGCGGTCACCGCCATCGGCACGCCGCGCGGCCCGGTCAGCGTCAGCATCGGCATCGCCGGTATCGCCACCGTCGACGGCACGCTCGACGAGGCGATCCGCTGCGCCGACGCGGCGATGTACGCGGCCAAGGCCGCCGGTCGCAACTGCGTGCGGGTCGCCGGCGTCGATGTGCAGGAGTTTCCGGTCGCCTGAGCGCCGCGCCTCAGCCGCGCAATGCGCGCGCGATCATCAGCGCCGCCGTCGCCAGCAGCAGCAGCGCGAACAGCCGGCGCAGCTTGTATTCCGGCAGCCGGTGCGCCCAGGCGACGCCGGTCGAGATCGTCGCCATGCCGCCGGCGGCGAGCAGCGCGCCGGTCTGCCAGTCGACCTGCTGCGCCTGCGCGAAGGTGGCGAGCGCCAGCACGCTGCCCGGCACCACCATCGCCAGCCCCATGCCCTGTGCCACCGCCTGCCTGAGGCCGAAGCCGCGCACCAGCAACGGCGCCGCGACGAGGCCGGCGCCGACGCCGAAGAGGCCGGACAGGAACCCGCCGGCGAGCCCGACGCCGGGCATCAGGCGCGGGTGCCAGCCGGCGCTTTTGATCTCGGCCGGCGCGGCGCGCAGCGTGCCGCGCAGGAAATGGAGCGCCAGCCCGATCAGGAAGGTCGCGAAGCACAGCGCCAGCACGCGCGAATCGAGATGCACCGCGAGCCAGGCCGCCGGCCAGGTGGTGGCCAGCGCGCACAGGGCGAGCAGGCCGACGGTCGCCAGCGGCATCGGGTGGCGCTGGTAGTAGCGCCAGAACGCGAGCAGCACGTTCGGCATGATCATCACCAGCGCCGTGCCCTGCGCCAGCTGCTGGCTCATGCCGAAGCCGAGCGCCAGCACCGGGATAGCGACGATGCCGCCGCCGATGCCGAGCAGGCCGCCGACGCCGCCGAGCAGTGCGCCGAGCAGCAGCGGCCAGGCGAGGGCGAAGGAAAATTCCATCGCTGCGCCGACCTCACAGCGCGGCGGCGATGGCTGTACCGACGGCGGTGGTATCCGCCGTGCCGCCCATGTCCGGCGTGCGCGGGCCGTCGGCGATGGTCGCCTCGATCGCGCGCAGGATCGCGTCGTGCGCGGCGGTGTAGCGTTCGTTTCCATTGCCGAGGAAGTCGAGCATCATCGCCCCCGACCAGATCATGCCGATCGGGTTGGCGATGTTGCGGCCGTAGATGTCCGGCGCCGAGCCATGCACCGGCTCGAACAGCGACGGGAAGCGGCGCTCCGGGTTGAGGTTGGCCGACGGCGCGATGCCGATCGTTCCGGCGCAGGCCGGGCCGAGGTCGGAGAGGATGTCGCCGAACAGGTTGGAGCCGACGACCACGTCGAAGCGCTCCGGCTGCAGCACGAAGCGCGCGCAGAGGATGTCGATGTGCTGTTTGTCCCAGCTCACCTCCGGGTAGTTCGCCGCCATCGCCGCGACGCGCTCGTCCCACCAGGGCATCGAGATGGCGATGCCGTTCGACTTGGTCGCCGCGGTTAGCAACTTGCGCGGCCGGCTGTTCGCCAGCTCGAAGGCGTACTTCAGGATGCGGTCGGTGCCCTTGCGGGTGAATATCGATTCCTGCAGCACCGTCTCGCGCTCGGTGCCCTCGTACATCCTGCCGCCGACCGCCGAGTACTCGCCCTCGGTGTTCTCGCGTACCACGTAGAAGTCGATGTCGCCCGGCTGCTTGTTCGCCAGCGGGCAGGGCACACCGGGCATCAGCCGCACCGGGCGCAGGTTCACGTACTGGTCGAACTCGCGCCGGAACCTGAGCAGCGAGCCCCACAGCGAGATGTGGTCGGGCACCAGTGCCGGCCAGCCGACGGCGCCGAAGTAGATCGCGTCGAAGTCCTGCAGCTGCGCGAACCAGTCGTCCGGCATCATCCGGCCGGTGCGCTGCCAGTAGTCGCAGTTGGCCCAGTCGAAGCGCTGGAAGGAAAGCGGCAGGTCGAACTTCGCCGCGGCCGCCGCGACGACGCGCAGCCCTTCGGGCATCACTTCGTTGCCGATACCGTCACCGGGGATGACGGCGATGCGCTGGGTTTTCATGGCGGCGGACTCCTGAAAATGGACTTGAGTCCGGCAAGGATACCGATCACGGATTGAACTAAAATCGGTTGAATCGTCACTACATAATTCACGAATCGTGAAAAATGCGCCGCAACTCGACGACCTCCGCCTGTTCTGTGCCGTCGCCCGCCACCGCAGCTTCGCCGCCACCGCGCGTGAACTGGGTCTTTCCAACGCCGTCGTCAGCAAGCGCATCGCCATCCTCGAAGCGTGCATGGAGGCGACGCTGCTGCACCGGACGACGCGCAGCGTGGCGCTGACCGAGCCGGGCGAGACGGTGCTGCAATGGGCGCAGCGCCTCCTCGACGACGTCGACCAGCTGGCCGACGCCGTCTCCGAAACCCGCGCCGAACCGCGCGGTCTGCTGCGCATCTGCACCAGCTCCGGCTTCGGCCGCAACCGCATCGCGCCGGCGCTGTCGGCGCTGGCGAAGCGCCATCCCGGGCTCGAAATCCAGCTCGAACTGCGTGATCGGCCGGTCGACCTGATCGACGAAGGCTTCCACCTCGACATCCGCTTCGGCGAGGCGCGCGAGCCGTATCTCATCTCGTGCCGGCTGGCCGCCAACGAGCGCGTGCTCTGCGCGGCGCCGGCCTATCTCGCCGCACACGGTACGCCGGCGACGCTCGCCGACCTGGCACGGCACCGCTGCATCGTCATCCGCGAGCGCTACGAGGACTTCGGGCGGTGGACGCTGCACGGCCCGCGCGGCGAGGAAACGGTGAAGGTCAGCGGCCCGCTGTCGGCGAGCAACGGCGAGATCGTCCACCAGTGGGCGATCGACGGCCACGGCATCATCCTGCGCTCGCTCTGGGACGTCGGTCCCAGCCTCGACCGCGGTGACCTCGTGCGCGTGCTGCCGGACTACGCGCAGCGGGTGGATGTGTGGGCGGTGTATCCGTCGCGGCTGTCGGCGTCGGCGCGGCTGCGGGTGTGCGTGGAGTTTCTGGTGGTGACCTGCCCGGCGATTTTCGGACCAGCTGAAACTTGAGAAGATGGCTTCCTTGAAGAAAGGGAGTCATGAGAAAGAGCCGATTTACGGAAGCGCAGACCGTCGCGATCCTGCGTGAAGCGGACAAGAGTTCGGTTGCCGAAGTAGCGAAGAAACACGGCATCAGCGAACAAACGATCTACAGCTGGCGGCAGCGCTTCGGTTCGATGAATGCCGATGAAGTGAAACGGCTGCGGCAGCTTGAGCAGGAAAATGCCCGGCTGAAGAAGCTGCTGGCCGAACGTGATCTCGAAGTCGAGATCATGAAGGAGATCAACGCAAAAAAATGGTGAGCGCACCCGCCCGGCGCCGGCAGGCAGAGTACGCCAAGGGGCGTGGCCTGTCGGAGCGGAAAGCGTGTGCGCTGACCCGTACGGCGAGATCGGCGCTCCGTTACGAATCACGCATGCAGAAGAAGGACGCACCGGCACTGGCGGCCATGCGCATCCTATCGGCACAGTACCCACGATACGGCTACCGGCGCATTCAGGTCTTTCTCGAACGCCAGGGGCAGCGGATGAGTACTGACCGGGCTTGGCGCCTGTGGCGCAAGGCAGGGTTGCAGGTGCCGCGGAAGCGGCCAAGAAAGCGGATTGCGCTGTCTCGCCCCCGGCCGCAAGCGCCGCTTGCAGCCGGGCAGGTATGGGCTTACGACTTCGTATTCGACGCCTGCGCCAACGGTCAGCAGCTGAAGTGTCTGACAGTCGTCGATGAATACACGCGAGAGAGCCTGGCGATCGATGTCGCCGGTTCGATTCGTTCCGGGAGAGTGATCGAGGTGCTGTCACAACTCATCAGCACGCACGGTGCGCCCAAGATTCTGCGCTCGGACAACGGCCCCGAATTCGTTTCCCGGGCGCTGCTGCGCTGGGCGGCCAACGAGAATCTCGACATGGCACTGATCGACCCCGGCAAGCCGTGGCAGAACGGTATGGCAGAAAGCTTCAACGGCAAGTTCCGGGATGAATGCCTGTCGATGGAGTGGTTCAGGAACCGAACGGAAGCCAAGGTCGTAATCGATCAATGGCGTCAGCATTACAATGAAATCCGTCCGCATTCGAGCCTGGGCAACCAGACTCCGGCGGCATTCAAGAAGCAGTGTCTTTCAACCACCAAACCGGGAGCCATTTTCCAGGAATGAGTGGCCCGAAGAATTCAGGCAGGTCAGTGGCGTATCTGGCCAGAAGGCCGATAACAAATGGATCAATTTTGTTGTGATGACAAATAAATTACAATTTCCGCTTTCCTCTAAGAGGCAGCCGAAGGGCTAGAGACATATGAGCACGCAAGGATCGAATACCCTGAAGGTGGTCGAAGAGCTACAGCAAGGAACAGTTGAGCAGCCTGCAAAAATTCCACGCCTAAAGGATAGATTGACCGAAGAGTTGGTAATTGCTTTAGTGGGGCCAGTAGGTTCTGGTTGCACTACGACCTATGAAACCCTGTTGAGTAAATTCAAGGACGATTATTCATACTCGGTGCACTACTACAGGCTAAGCGATTTCATCGCACAAGGCGCCAAGTTAATAGACCAAGCCGTAGCAGATAACTTATCTGCATCGGAACGTGTGGATCGCATGCAGACCGTTGGCGATGAGCTACGCAAAATTTGCGGCACTTCGTATCTTGCGGCTAAAGCAGTCGAAAAGATTGCAGAACACCGTGACACAGTAGGATTCGGAAAATCGGCAGATGGAATGGCGGTGCCGAAAAAACTCCGGCAAGTTCACATCATCGACTCTATTAAACATCCGGACGAACTCAAGTTACTCCGTGCAACATACGGAGATATCTTTTGGCTGATCGGTGTTTTCGCTCCACAGTCTGTTCGTGAACAGCGCCTAACAGTGCAGCAAAATCTGGACAAGCCTGCGCTAGGCGCGATCATGCAACGTGACTATCGTGAAGAAGATGATCACGGACAAAAGGTACGAGATGTTTTTTACCAAGCGGATTTTTTTGTAAGAAATGACCAAGAGAACAAGCTTCAACTCGAAAAGTCACTTGATCGATTCTTGGAGATAATTTTTGGTAGCCCTGTTCACACACCTACTCTAGACGAATCATCAATGTATGCGGCTTACGCAGAGGCCGCAAAATCTGCCTGCCTATCTCGTCAAGTAGGAGCTGCAATCGTCAGCCCGGAGGGTGAGTTAATAGGTCTGGGAAGAAACGATGTGCCGCGATTCGGCGGAGGGCTTTATACAGAGGATGCGGGTGAGTCTGATCACCGTTGCCATGCATGGCAAGACAGGCGGTGTCATAACGATAAAAAGAAGGATCTACTTTATCAGCAAATATTTACCAAGCTTCAAAAAGGAGGTTTGCTGGCAGATCATGCAAAGCTGGAAGAAGTGACAAAGGCACTCAAGACAACAGACGCAAAACAACTGATCGAATACTCCAGAGCAGTACATGCCGAGATGGACGCGATCACAGCAGTTGCTCGCAGTCACAAACCCGGTTTGCTCAGCGGGACACTTTACTCGACAACATTCCCTTGTCATTCATGTGCAAGGCATATCGTCGCAAGTGGGATCAACAAGGTAATTTTCATAGAGCCTTATCCAAAAAGCCTGGCTGGTGAACTGCATTCCGATGCGGTGTCCGAAAGCGAAGCGGATGCGGGCAAGAAAGTCTTATTCCTTCAGTTTGCGGGGATTGCGCCAAAGAATATCCTGAAGCTCTTCAATGTTGGATTGACACGTAAAGCTTCGGATGGGAAACTGAAATCCTTCGACAAGAAGACTGCTCCACCCGTAGTTGCGGTCTCGTTGGACGATTATTCGACCCACGAAAAATATGTCATTGCGGAGCTGGCAGAGAATGAAGAAAAAGCATCACACGGTAAGCAATCAGCTCTCTTTGATGCTTGAGCAGTCGCAAGTGCCCACCGTAACCCATACCCTTTCTGCATCTTTTCCTCGGCACGCGTCTGGGGTCGTGGTTCAGTTCCCACAAAAGCTGCAACACACCTCTAGTTTTCGGGAGCGGGTTATTCAGGATTTGATGACTACGCGGGTAATTGTTGCTGAATAGAAACCCAGATCAATCGTAAAAATGCCCGGAAATTCCGGGCATTTTTACGTCAAAAGCTCCAATTCTCAGGGTTGCTTCTTCCGCCGCCGTTCGCGCACCGTCTCCAGGTGGCGGCACAGCTTCTCGGTCCCTTCCAAGAGCCGCGGCGTATGCCGCTGGATCAGCTCCGGCGGCACGAAGAACAGGTTGTCGCGCTTCACCGCGTCGATGCTCGTCCACTTCTTCCAGTCGTCGAGCCATTCCGGGCGCGAATCGCCCATGCCGCTGGCGATGATCGTTTCCGGGTTGGCGGCGATCACCGCCTCGACGGTCACCGTCGGCGCCATCTGCTCGAGCGTGCCGAAGACGTTGTCGCCGCTGCACAGCCGGATCGCGTCCGAAATGATCTGGTTCTTGCCCACCGTCATCAGCGGCTGCTTCCAGATCTGGTAGAAGGTGCGCACCGTCGCCTTGCCGCCGAACTGCGCCCGCAGCGCGGCGAGGCGCTCGCGGAAGCGCTCCGCTTCGGCATGGGCGACGGCGCCGGTGCCGGCCAGCGTGCCGAGGCGCTCGATCTCGCTGGCGACGTCCTCGATGCGGTTCGGCTGCGAGACGTAGATCGTGTAGCCCAGCCCCTTCAGCTTCTCCAGGTGGGCGGCGGCGTTGCCGCTCTGCCAGCCGACGACGAGGTCGGGCTTGAGCGCAGCGATCGCCTCCAGGTCGAGGCGCGAATAGCCGCCGACGCGCTGGATCTTCTTCGCCGCCTCCGGGTAGTCGCTGTAGTCGACGGTGCCGACGACCTGCGCGCCGGCGCCGGCGGCGAACAGTGTCTCGGTCATGTGCGGGGCGAGGCTGACGATGCGCTTCGCCGGCTGGGCGAGCTTCACCGTGTTGCCGATATCGTCGCGGACGCTGACCTCGGCCTGCGCGGCCGCGGCGACGAGAGCAAGGGAAAGCAGGAAGGCGCTGCGGATCATTGCGGGCTCCATTCGGTGAGGGCGGCGGCGAGCCGCTGCCATTCGGATTCGTCGCCGGGCAGGCCGAAGCGCAGGCCGGGCAGGTCGGCGAACAGGCGGACGAGGATGCCGCGGGCGGCGAGAAAGTCGTGCAGCGCCTGCGCATGGTCGGTCGGCAGCCAGCAGAACAGCGGGTTGGCGCGGACCTCGCCGAGCGGTGCCAGCAGCGCGCGCAGGCGCTCGCCGTCGGCGGCCAGCCGCGCGCGCGTCGCCGCCTGCCAGTCGCGGTCGGCGAGCGCCGCCTGCGCGACGGCGCGCGACGGGCCGCTCAGCGTCCACGGGCCGAGCGTCTCGGCCATCTGCGCGCGCAGTTCGCGGCGGGCGAAGAGGAAGCCGACGCGGGCGCCGGCGAGCCCGAAGAACTTGCCGAGCGAGCGCAGCACGATCAGGTTCGGTGCCGCGTCGGTGCCGGCGAACGGCGTCACGCAATTGTCCGGATCGGCGTCGGCGAAGGCTTCGTCGACGACCAGCGTGCCGCCGCGCTTCTTCAGCTGCGCTGCGGCGGCCAGCAGCTCGTCGCGGGCGAAGGCGCGCGCGCTCGGGTTGTTCGGGTTGCACAGCAGCACGTTCGGCGTCATCGCCGCCAGCACGCGGCTGAGCGATGCGCCGGGCAGCCGGCGCACCTTGTGCCCGGCGCGCTCCCAGGCATGTGGGTGCTCGGCGTAGAGCGGCGCCGCCATCGCCACCGCGGCGCGCGGCAGGAGTTGAGGCAGGCACTGGATCGCCGCCTGCGAGCCGGCGATCGGCAGCAGCTGGGCGTTGCCGTAGTAGGCGGCGGCCGCGTCCTCCAGCCCGTCGTGGTCTTCCGGCAGCCGCCGCCAGCAGTCGGCCGGCAGCGGCGGCACCGGCCAGCCCTGCGGGTTGATGCCGGTCGACAGGTCGGCCCAGTCGGCGAGCGGGATGCCCCACTGCGCAGCGGCCAGCCGCAGGCGTCCGCCGTGCTCAAGCATGCGCCGCTCCGTTCGTGAAGATCGCGGCGGCGACGCCGACCAGCAGCGCAAGGATCAGCCACAGGCGCAGTCCGCGGCGTACCAGCGCCAGCGCGCGGCGGATGTCGCCGGCCTGCGGTGCGCGGCCTTCGCCGAGGCGGGGGCGCACTTCCAGCCGGCCGTGGTAGACCGCCGGGCCGCCGAGCGCGACCTGCAGCGCGCCGGCGCCGGCGGCCATCACCGGGCCGGCGTTCGGGCTGTCCCAGGCGGGTGCCTGCGCGCGCCAGCAGGCAAGCGCTCGGCGGAAGGAACCGAACAGCGCATAGGAGAGCGCGGTCAGTCGCGCCGGCAGGTAGTTGAGCGCGTCGTCGAGGCGCGCGGCGGCGGCACCGAAACGCAGGAAGCGCGCGTTGCGGTAGCCCCACATCGCGTCGAGCGTGTTCGCCAGCCGGAACAGCAGCGCGCCCGGGCCGCCGAGCAGGAAGAACCAGAACAGCGCGCCGAACACCGCGTCGTTACCGTTCTCCAACAGCGATTCGACGGCGGCCTTGGCCACGCCCTCCTCGTCGAGCGCCGAGGTGTCGCGCGAGACCATCCAGCCGACGTGCTCGCGCGCCGCCGCCAGATCGGCGGCCTCCAGATCCGCGGCGACGCGCTCGCCGTGTTCCTCCAGCGCCCGGCCGCCGAGCGCGAAGCACAGCAGCAGCGGGTGCAGCAGCCAGCCGAACGGCAGCGTGCACAGGAAGCCGGCCGCCAGCACCGGCGGCAGCACGGCGAGGCTCCAGGCGAAGAGGCCGGCCGGGCGCGAGCCGCCGTCGCGGTTCAGCCGGCGCTCGATGCCGGCGGCGATGCGGCCGAAGCCGACCAGCGGATGCCAGCGCTGCGGTTCGCCGAGCAGGCGGTCGAGCGTGGCGCCGGCCAGGGCGAACAGCGGCAGCAGCAGGGGGGCGGGGAGGGACACGGCGCGGCGGCGGGGAATGGGGAAGGGGCGGATTTTACCGCGCGCCGCGCGTCGCCGTCAGAATGCCGCGCCGCCGAGCGGGTGGCGGCGGGACGGGGGCGCCGCTGCAGGAGCGGACGACCGCTGCTTGCGCCGCCGCGCACGCAGTGTCCCGAAAACGGATCGGCTCCGCTGCGCAGGCATCGCTGCCGAGCCGCGCGCCACGCTCGGGCGTCTCCCAAGGGAACTTCTAGGCGATGCGGAAGCGGTTGACGGTGCCCGCCAGGTCCTGCGCCAGGTCGCGCAGTTCGCCGGCGGCGCCGGCGGTCTGGCTGGCGGCGGCGGTGTTCTCTTCGGCCATCTGCGCGATGCGTTCGACATTCTGTGCGATGTTGGTGGTCGCCGCTGCCTGCTCATGCATCGCCGCGGTGATGTCGTTGAGGCCGCCGCGCGTGCCGATCACCGCTTCCTCGGCGCTGGCGAGGACGCCGGAGACGGCGTGCATCAGCGCCCGCGCTGCGTCCAGCCGGCGGTTGCTCTCGCCCATCGCCTGCTCGACGGTCTGCGAGTGGGTGCTCACCTGATGGGTGACGCTGTCGATCTCGCTGGCCGACTGCGAGGATTTCTCGGCGAGCTTCCTGACTTCGCTGGCGACGACCGCGAAGCCGCGGCCGTGCTCGCCGGCGCGCGCCGCCTCGATCGCCGCGTTGAGCGCGAGCAGGTTGGTCTGCTCGGCGATTTCGCGCACCTGGCGGGTCAGCGTCGAGATCGCCTGCGTGCTGCGGATGAATTCGGCGAGGCTGGCGTCCATCCGCATCACCGAGTTCTGCACGCCGTCGAGCTCGACCTCCAGCGCGTGGACGCTGCGCGAGCCCTCCATTTCCTGCGTGTAGCTGACCTCGCCCAGTTCCCGGACCTGGGAGGTGTTTTCCGAGACATGGGAAATGCTGACCGTCATCTGCTCGACTGCGGCCGACATCGACGCCGCCGACTCGCTTTGCGATTCGCTGCTGTCGCGCACCTGCACCGCTGCCGCGGCGAGCTGCTGCGAGGCGCCGGCGAGCTGGCCGGCGCCGGCGACGATGCTGGTGAAGCTGTCGCGCAGCGCCGCCATCAGGCGGTCGAAGGACTGGCCGGCGAGGCCGACTTCGTCGCCGGCAGTGGCGCCGGTGCGCAGCGTCAGGTCGCGCGTCTCGGCGACGCGCTGCATCACCGCCTGCAGCTCGGCCACCGGCCGGCTGACGCTGCTGCGCACGACGAGCAGCATCGCCAAGCCGGCGAGAACCAGCACCAGCGCGATTGCGCCGCCTTCCTGGATGACGCTTTCGCGGAACTCGCTCTCGACCGTGTCGACATAGACGCCGGTGCCGACGATCCAGCCCCAGGGCTCGAAGCCGCGGACGTGCGCGATCTTCGGCTTGGGCTCGCTGTGCCCGGGCTTCGGCCACATGTACTGCAGTTCGCCGCCATCCTTGCCTTTCGCCAGTTTCGCGAACTCGGTGAAGATCGGCAGGCCGTGCGGATCCTTGAAATCGGTCATGTCCTTGCCGTTCAGTTCCGGCTTGATCGGATGCATCACGATCCGCGCCGCGCCGTCCTGGATCCAGAAGTAGTCGCTGAAGTCGTCGCCGTGGCGCATGCGGGCGATGATCTGCCGCGCCGATTCCCTGGCCTGCTCCTCGCTCAGCTTGCCCGCCCTGGCCTGGGCGTGGCTGGCCTCGATCACCGCCATCGCCTGTGCCACCAGCTGGCGGGCGTCGAATTTGCGTTCCTCGAACAGGTCGTCGCGCTTGTGCGTAAATAGCAGCAGCAGCGCCAGCAGCATCACCGCGCCGGCGGCGCCGAGCACGACGTTGAGCTTGGTGGCGACCTTCAGATCCCTGAATCCCATGTTTTTGATTCCTTGTTGGAAATGCATTACGACTATTCAGAGGGCATTGCAAGATTTATTCCATGTGCGTTCGATGTGCTGCCGCTGCGAATCCGGCATTGGGCGGCGGCCGGTCGCGTGCGAAAATGCGCGTCCTTCCGCCGACCCTTTCCGCCGATCCGATGACCACGACCCGCACGCTGATGGTGCAAGGCTGCACCTCCGACGCCGGCAAGAGCACGCTGGTTGCCGCGCTATGCCGCATCCTCAGGCGCCGCGGCGTGCGCGTCGCGCCGTTCAAGCCGCAGAATATGGCGCTCAACTCGGCGGTCACCGTCGACGGCGGCGAGATCGGCCGTGCGCAGGCGCTGCAGGCGCTCGCCGCCGGCCTCGCGCCGCACACCGACTTCAACCCGGTGCTGCTCAAACCCAACACCGACAAGCGGGCGCAGGTGATCATCCACGGCAAGGCGGTCAGCGACCTCGACGCCCGCGCCTACCACGAGTACAAGCCGCGCGCGATGAAGGCGGTGCTCGAATCGTACGAGCGGCTGTGTGCACAGTACGACTGCGTGCTGGTCGAGGGCGCCGGCAGCCCGGCCGAGATCAACCTCAGGGACCGCGACATCGCCAACATGGGCTTCGCTGAGGCGGTCGACTGCCCGGTGATCCTCGTCGCCGACATCGACCGCGGCGGCGTCTTCGCGCACCTGGTCGGCACGCTGGAGCTGCTGTCGCCGTCGGAGCAGGCGCGGGTCAGGGGCTTCGTGATCAACCGTTTTCGCGGCGACATCGGCCTGCTCGAACCGGGGCTCGACTGGCTGGAAGCGCGTACCGGCAAGCCGGTGCTCGGCGTGCTGCCCTACCTGCACGGGCTCTATCTCGACGCCGAGGACGCGCTGCCGCGCGGCACCGAGGCGAAGGCGGCGACGCAGCTGAAGGTCATCGCGCCGGCCTTCCCGCGCATCTCGAACCACAACGACCTCGACCCGCTGCGCTTCCACCCGCAGGTCGACTTCCGCTTCGTCGGCCCGAACGAGCCGCCGCCGGCCGCCGACCTGATCGTGCTGCCCGGCTCGAAGTCGGTGCAGGCCGACCTCGCGTGGCTGCGCGAACACGGCTGGGAGGCCGCGATCGACCGGCACCTGCGCTACGGCGGCAAGCTGATCGGCATCTGCGGCGGCTACCAGATGCTCGGTCGCGCGCTGCACGACCCGCTCGGGCTGGAAGGCCGGCCGGGCAGCGCGTCCGGGCTCGGCCTGCTCGACTGCGAGACGACGCTGGCAGCGGAGAAGCAGCTGAAGAACGTCGCCGGCACGCTGCACCTGCCGGGCGCGCCGGCGGTCGCCGGCTACGAGATTCACATGGGGGTCACCGCCGGCCCGGCGCTGGCGGCGCCGGCGGCGACGCTGGACGGCCGTGCCGACGGCGCGCGGTCGGCCGACGGGCAGATCCTCGCCACCTACTGCCACGGCCTGTTCGACGAACCGGCCGCGCTCGCGGCCTTGTTGCAGTGGGCCGGCGCGCAAGTCGGGGGCACGCACTTCGACGCCGCCGCGCGCCGCGAGGCCGACCTCGACCGGCTGGCGGATGCGGTCGAGGCGGCGCTCGACGCGGAGAAGATGAAGGGGCTGCTGCCTACTTGAGCGCCAGCGGCAGCCCCGCGGCAACCAGCGTCACCCGCGCGCAGACGGCGGCGACGCGCTGGTTGAGGCGGCCCTGCTCGTCGGCGAAGCAGCGCGATACCGGGTGCATCGGCACGATGCCCCAGCCGACCTCGTTGGAGACAAGCAGGATGCTTCCCGGCAGCGTCGGCAGCAGCGCCACCAGCGCGTCGGTCTCCGCCGCCAGCAGCGGGCAGTCGATCGCCTCGCCGGCTTCCGCCTGGCGCGCCGCGGCGCCGGCGAAAAGCAGGTTGGACAGCCACAGCGTCAGGCAGTCGACGAGCAGGCAGGTGTCCGCCGCCGCATGCGTGCGCAGCGCCGCGGCGAGCTGCAGCGGCGCCTCGACCAGCCCCCAGTCCGCCGGCCGGCGGGCGCGGTGGTGGGCGATGCGGCGCGCCATCTCGCCGTCGCGGTTCTCGGCAGTGGCGACGTAGACGACGCGCAGCCGGTTGCCGGCCGCCGCCTCCGCCGCGCGCCGCTCGGCGAGTGCGCTCTTGCCCGAGCGGGCGCCGCCGATGATCAGTTCGTGTCGTCCCATTGCCTGTCTTCAGTCCGTGGTCTGGCGCGCCGCGTCGCGCGCGGCCGGATTATCGCCCGCCGCCGGCTTTTCCGCATCGAGCGTGCCGGCCAGGCACCAAATGCCGCGGCCGGCGGTCTTCGCCGCGTACATCGCGCGGTCGGCGGCGCCGGTCAGCGTCTCGGCGTCGTCGCCGTCGCCGGGGTAGCAGGCGATGCCGATCGAGGCGCCGACCTGCAGCCAGAGGCCCTTGTCGGCCAGCTCGATCGGCGTGCCGATCAGCTGGATCAGCTTGTCGGCGACGCGGCTCGCCTCGTCCGCGGTATGCAGCCCCTCGCAGATGACGACGAATTCGTCGCCGCCGGGGCGGGCGATGAAGTCGCCGGCGCGCACGCCGTGCGCGAGGCGGCCGGCGATGTCGACCAGCACGCGGTCACCGGTGCTGTGGCCGTGGGTGTCGTTGATCGGCTTGAAGCCATCGAGGTCGATGAAGAACAGCGACAGCCCGTTTCCCTGCCGCGCCGCGCGCGCCAGCGCCTGCGGCAGGAAGCCGATCAGGCTGCGGCGGTTGGCCAGCCCGGTCAGCCAGTCGTGCTGCGCCTCGTGGTCGAGCGCCTGGCGCTGCGCCTCGAGCGTCACCAGCTGCGCGCGGATCTGCTGCTGCATCGCCGCGAAGCGCCGCGCCAGCGCGCCGATCTCGTCCTGGCGGTCGGTCGGCAGGTCGAGCGCGCCGGGCTTGCCGAAGTGCGCCATCGCCTGTTCGATCTGGCGCAGCGACGCGGTCACCGCGCGCGCCAGCACGAAGGCGAGCAGCGCCGCGAGGACGCCGGCGAGCAGCACGTTGCGCGTCGCGTTGGCGGCCAGTTCGCCGCTCTCCGTCAGCACGCCGGAGAGCGGCTGCGCCAGCCCGAGCAGGAAGTGCACGCCGCGCTCGCCGCCGGCGCCGCGCCACGCCGACGGCAGCGCGTCGACGCCGACGAAGCTGGCGAGGTGTTCGTCGGCGCTGTGCTCCGGGGTCGTCCGGAAGCTGACCTCGGCGTTGCCGGGGGCGAGCAGCGCCGCCGTCTGCGGGAAGACCTCCTGGATGCGCGCGCGTTGCCCGCGGTCGAAGGCGAAGGCCTTGCGCGGGTCGGGGTGGATCAGGAAGTCGCCGTCGCCGTTGGTCAGGTAGACGGTGGTGCCGCCCGGCAGATCGGTGGCCAGCAGGTGGAAGAGGCCGTTGAGGTCGAGGTTGATGACGACGACGCCGAGCGCCCGCTCGCCGTCGCTGACCCGCATCGCCAGCTGCGCCGACGGGCGCCCCTCGGCGTCGTGGGCACCGCTCTCGCGGTTGATCGTCGCCGGCGACGCGAAGACGCCGCCCGGCGGCAGCGCCAGCGTCTCGAAGACGTAGGGCTGGTGCCCCTTTTCCTGCAGGTCGTCGCCGGCGATGCGCAGCGGCCCGCTGGCGGCGCGGTCGACGCGCGCTACCTCGATGCCGTTGCCGGCGGCGATCAGGCGGATCTGGAAGTAGGCCGGGCGGCTGGCGAGCAGCGCCGAGAACAGTTCGCCGATGTGCTCCCGGCCGACCTCGTCGCCGGTGAGCGCCGAGCTGCTGTCGGGGTGGCGGGCGAGCAGCTGCAGGTCGCGCTCGACGCCGTCCAGCGTCATCGCGATGCGGCCGCCGAGCACGCGGGTGGCGGTCGCCAGCTGCTCGGTGGCGGTGACGATCAGCGCCGCGCGCCCGTCGCGGTAGGCGAAATAGCCGGTCAGGCCAGCGGCGAACAGCGCCAGCAGCGCGAAGGCGAGCGCCAGCCGGCGTGCCAGCGACAGCGCGAACAGCTCCCTGCCGCTCATGGCTGCAGCACCTTCTCGCGGCGGTCGCCGGAGACGATGCGCTGCCACAGGCGCGCGCGCCGCTCCGCGTTCTCGACCGGCATCAGCCAGTGCGGCGGCCGCCCGCCGGCGGCCTGGATCGCCTCGCCGCGGCGCGTGCTGGACAGCCCCTGCCGCTGCTCGAGCAGGCGGCTGGCGGTGTCGCCGAGCAGGTGGTCGATGAAGGCGTGCGCCAGCGCGCGGTCGCGCGCGCCACGCGCGATCGCCCAGCAGTCGAGCCAGGCCAGCGCACCCTCGCGCGGAATGAAGTAGCCGACCTCGACGCCGCGGTCGGCGAGCGCCTTGACCTGCTGCGAACCGTAGTTGGCGAAGAGCAGCACGGCCCGGTGGCGGATGAACAGGTCGGCCGCCTCGTCGGGCTGGCTGTAGAAGCCGAGCACGTTGCGGCGCAGCGCGAGCAGCTGGTCGACGGCGGCCGGCCAGTCGCCGTCGCCGATCCGGAACGGCGAGGCGAGGCCGAGGCGCAGCGCGGCCAGCGAGAAATTGTGCGAGGAGCCGTTGAAGACGAGCACGCGCCGGCGATAGCGCGGGTCCCACAGCACCGCGAGCGATTCCGGCGGCTGCGCGAAGGCGCTGCGGTCGTAGATGATGCCCATCTCGGCGTAGGTGAAGGGGATGCCATAGACCCGCCCGTCGCGGACCAGACCGGGCAGCGCGGCCGGATCGCGGAAGCGCGGCGCCTGCGCGCGGCGGGCGGCAATGCGCTCCGCATCGACCGGCTGCAGCCAGCCGGCGGCGGCGTAGCGGGCGATCTCGGCGGTGTTGGCGGCGACCAGGTCGAAGTCGCCGCCGGCGCGGTTGCGCATCTTCTCGAGCAGCGCGTCGTCGTTGTCGACGATGGTCAGTTCGACCTCGACGCCGTGCCGCGCGCGGAATTCGGCGACGACCTCCGGCTCGACGTAGCCCGGCCAGGCGAGCACGCGCAGGGCCGGCGCCGCCCAGGCGGTGCCGGCGGCGAGCGCGGCGATCAGGAGGCTGCTGCAGACGATTCGGCGCATGTGGGGGGTGGCCGCTGCTCCTGCGGTTATACTCCGGGCTTGCCGCGGCGGGCTGCTGCCGCGGCGTTCACGCGTTTTTGATCCCATTCTGCCATGAACTTCGCCATCGCCTCCCCGGATATTGCGCTCACTGCCGAGCTGCAACGCAAGATCGACAACAAGACCAAGCCGCTCGGCGCGCTCGGCGAACTGGAGCGGCTCGCGCTCAAGGTCGGCCTCGTCCAGCAGACGCTCAGCCCCCGCCTCGACCAGCCGCAGATGATCGTCTTCGCCGGCGACCACGGCGCGGCCAGGGCCGGCGTCTCGGCCTTCCCGCAGGACGTGACCTGGCAGATGGTGGAGAATTTCCTCGCCGGTGGCGCCGCGATCAACGTCTTTGCGCGCGCCAACGGCCTCGGCCTGTCCGTCGTCGACGCCGGCGTCGCGCACGACTTCGGTCCGCGCGACGGCCTGATCGACGCCAAGGTGGCGCCGGGTACGCGCAACTACCTCGACGAGCCGGCGATGACCGCGGCCGAGCGCGACAGCGCGCTCGCCCGCGGCGCGGCGCTGGCGCGCGAGCTGGCGGCCGCCGGCTGCAAGGTCGTCGGCTTCGGCGAGATGGGCATCGGCAACACCGCTGCCGCCTCGCTGCTCACCCACCACCTGACCGGCACGCCGCTCGCCGACTGCATCGGCCGCGGCACCGGACTCGACGACCCCGGCCTCGCCCGGAAGCGTGAACTGCTGGCGCGGGCCGCGGCGCGCGCCGGGCTGCCGGCGACGGCGACCGGCGGCGGCGAGCATGCGCTGGCGGTGCTCGCCGAGTTCGGCGGCTTCGAGATCGCGATGATGGCCGGCGCCATGCTCGGCGCCGCCGAGGCCGGACTGGTGCTGCTCGTCGACGGCTTCATCGTCGGTTCCGCCTTCCTCGTCGCCGCGCGTCTGCAGCCGGCGATCGTCGACTATGCGGTGTTCTGCCACCGCTCGGCCGAGCCCGGCCACCAGGCGCAGCTCGCCGCGCTCGGCGCTACGCCGCTGATCGACCTCGGCCTGCGCCTCGGCGAAGGTACCGGCGCCGCGCTGGCCTGGCCGCTGTTGCGCGCGGCGGTGGCCTTCCTCGACGAGATGGCCAGCTTCGAGTCGGCCGGCGTCTCGGAAAAGGCCTGATGAACCCGCTGCGCCGCGAGCTCGCGTACTTCTTCGGCGCCGTCCGCTTCTTCACGCGGCTGCCGGTGCCGGCCTGGGTCTGCCATTCGCCGGAAGCGCTCAACCACTCGGCGCGCTACTTCCCGCTGGTCGGCCTGGTGGTCGGCCTGATCGGCGCGCTGACCTTCGCCTTCGCCTCCTTCTTCTTCCCGAAGACGCTCGCCGTGCTGCTGGCGATGGCGGCGACGCTGCTGGTTACCGGCGCCTTTCACGAGGATGGCTGGGCCGACATGGTCGACGGTTTCGGCGGCGGCTGGACGCGCGAGCGCACGCTGGAAATCATGAAGGACTCGAGCATCGGCAGCTACGGCACGATCGCGCTGGTGTTGATGCTGCTCGGCAAGTTCATGGCGCTGGTCGAGCTCGACATGCTGCTGGTCGCGCCGGCGCTGATCGCCGGCCACGCGCTGTCGCGGCTGTGCGCGACCGGCCTGCTGCGCTTCCTCGACTACGCGCGCGAGGAGGGCAAGGCGAAGCCGCTGGCGACGCGGCTCTCGCGCGGCGAACTGGCGCTCGCCGCGGTCTTCGGCCTGGTCGCGCTGGCGCTGCTGCCGCCGGCCGGCGCGCTGGCCGGCCTCGTCTTCGCCGTCGCCGCGACCGCCTTCCTCGCGCGCAAGTTCGCGCGGCGCCTCGGCGGCTACACCGGCGACTGCCTCGGCGCGACGCAGCAGCTCGCCGAGCTGGCGTTCTACTTCGGCCTGCTGTGCAGGTTTTCCTGATCCGCCACCCGCGGCCGCAGGTCGCGCCCGGTATCTGCTACGGCCAGCTCGACCTGGTGGCGGAGGACGTCGCGGCCACTGCCGCCGCACTGCGCGCGCAGCTGCCGCCCGGCCTGCCGCTGATCTCCAGCCCGCTCGCGCGCTGCCGCGCGCTGGCCGAGGCGCTGCACCCGGCGCCGCGCTTCGCGCCGGGGCTGATGGAGATGAACTTCGGCGACTGGGAGGGCAAGCGCTGGGACGAGATCGGCGTCGCCGCGCTCGACACCTGGGCCGCCGACCTGCTGCACCACGCGCCGCCTGGCGGCGAGTCGGCGGCGATGCTGCAGGCGCGCAGCGTGGCGACGCTGGATGCGCTGGCGGCGGAAGGGCTGGCCGCCTGCGTCGTCGTCACCCACGCCGGCGTCATGCGCGCCGCGCTCGGCCACGCGCGCGGGCTGCCGGCGGCGGAATGGTCGCAGCTCAGGTTCGCCTACGGGGAATGCGTGACGCTGACGTGGCCCGGGCCGCGACGGTAAGGTCCGGCGGCGAGCTTCCCCGGGCCGCCGGTCGGCAGCGCCCAGTGCGCCTCTTGGCGCGAGGCCCTAGTGGGCTTCGTCCCAGTTGCGGCCGACGCCGACCTCGACCACCAGCGGCACACTGAGCTTCGCCACCTGCGTCATCAGCCGCGGCAGTTCGAGGCGGACCTCGGCGAGCTCGCCGTCCGGCACTTCCAGCACCAGTTCGTCGTGCACCTGCAGCACCAGTTTCGTCGCCATGTTTTTCGCATCGAGCCAGCGCTGCACGGCGACCATCGCCAGCTTGATCAGGTCGGCGGCGGTGCCCTGCATCGGCGCGTTGATCGCCGCGCGCTCGGCGCCCTGGCGGCGGCCGACCTGCTGCGCGCGGATGTCGGGCAGCCACAGCCGGCGGCCGAAGACGGTCTCGACGTAGCCGTCGCGCTTCGCCGCGTTGCGCGTCTCCTCCATGTAGCGGGCGACGCCGGGATAGCGCGCGAAGTAGCGCTCGATGTAGGCCTGCGCCGCGCTGCGCTCGAGGCCGAGCTGGCGAGCGAGGCCGAAGGCGCTCATGCCGTAGATCAAGCCGAAGTTGATGACCTTGGCGACGCGGCGCTGGTCGGGGCCGACCTCGAGCGGCGTGACGCCGAAGATCTCGGCCGCGGTCGCCCGGTGCACGTCCTCGCCGGCGGCGAAGGCTTCCAGCAGGCGCGGATCCTCCGAGAGGTGGGCCATGATGCGCAGCTCGATCTGCGAGTAGTCGGCGGAGACGATGCTCGCCGCCTCGGGGGCGACGAAGGCGGCGCGGATGCGGCGGCCCTCGGCGGTGCGTACCGGGATGTTCTGCAGGTTCGGCTCCGAGCTGGCCAGCCGGCCGGTGATCACGCTCGCCTGCGAGTAGCTGGTATGCACGCGACCGGTGTCGGGGTTCACCATGCGCGGCAGCTTGTCGGTGTAGGTGCTCTTCAGCTTGGACAGCGTGCGCGTCTCCAGCAGCACCTTCGGCAGCGGGTAGTCGAGCGCCAGTTCGGAGAGCACTTCCTCGTCGGTCGACGGCGTGCCCGACGGCGTCTTCTTCTGCACCGGCAGGCCGAGCTTCGCGAACAGGATCTCGGCGAGCTGCTTCGGCGAATTGAGGTTGAACGGCTGGCCGGCGAGCTCGTGCGCCTTCTGCTCCAGCGCGAGCAGCGCCGTGCCGAGCTCGTGGCTCTGTTGCGCGAGCAGCGCGGCGTCGATCAGCACGCCGTTGCGCTCCATGCGCCAGAGCACCTCGCGCGCCGGCATCTCGATCTCGCGGTAGATGCGCGCGAGGCCGGCCTCGGCGTCGATGCGCGGCAGCAGCGCGCGATGCACCTGCAGCGTGACGTCGGAGTCCTCGGCCGAGTACTCGGCTGCCTGCGCGATGGCCACCTGGTCGAAGCCGATCTGCTTCGCGCCCTTGCCGCACAGCGATTCGTACGCGATCGTGTCGAGCCCGAGGTGGCGCGACGCGAGCTGGCCGAGGTCGTGGCCCTTGTCCGATTCGAGCACGTAGGATTCGAGCAGCGTGTCGTGACTGACGCCGGCGAGCGCGATGCCGTGGTTGGCGAAGACGTGCTGGTCGTATTTCAGATGCTGGCCGAGCTTGGCGTGCCGGTCCGATTCGAGCCAGGGCTTGAGTTTCGCCAGCACTTCGTCGCGCGGCAGCTGTTCGGGGACGCCGGCGTAGTGGTGCGCGAGCGGGATGTAGCAGGCCTCGCCCGGCGCGGTCGCCAGCGAGATGCCGACGATGCGCGCGGCGAACGGGTCGAGGCTGGTCGTCTCGGTGTCGACGGCGGTCAGTTCGGCGGTCTCGATCTTCGCCTGCCAGCGCTCCAGCGCCGGCCAGTCGAGCACCGTCTCGTAGGCCGAGCGGTCGGGCGTGAACAGCGACGCGGCGACGGCCGGCGCCGCGGCCGCGTCGACGGGCACGGCGCCATTGCCGGCGGTGGTGTTGGCAGACTCGCCGCTCACCTCGCGCAGCCAGCTCTTCGACTCGATGCGCGTGAACAGCTCGATCAGCCGCTCGCGCTGCATCGGCCGCGGCGTCAGGGATTGCGGCGTCTCGGCGAGCGGCAGGTCGCAGGCGACGGTGACCAGCCTGCGGCCGAGCGGCAGGAACGCGAGCGCCTGGCGCAGGTTGTCGCCGGCGACGCCGCCGATCTCGCCGGCGTGCGCGACCAGGTTGTCGAGCGTGCCGTACTGCGTCAGCCACTTCACCGCGGTCTTCGGGCCGCACTTGTTCACCCCCGGCACGTTGTCGACGGCGTCGCCGATCAGCGTCAGGTAGTCGACGATGCGCTCCGGCGGCACGCCGAACTTGTTGATCACGCCGGCCTCGTCGAGCACTTCCTCGCTCATCGTGTTGACCAGCGTCACCTGCTTGTCGACGAGCTGCGCGAGGTCCTTGTCGCCGGTCGAGATGACGACCTCGATGCCCTGCGCCGCCGCCTGCCGCGCGAGCGTGCCGATCACGTCGTCGGCCTCGACGCCGGGCTCGACGATCAGCGGCCAGCCGAGCGCCTCGATGCAGGCGTGCAGCGGCTCGATCTGGCGGGCCAGGTCGTCCGGCATCGGCGGCCGATGCGCCTTGTACTCCGGGTACCAGTCGTCGCGGAAGGTCTTGCCCTTGGCGTCGAAGACGCAGGCCTTGTACGCCACGTCCCTCGCCTTGTAGTCGCTTTCCAGCCGGCGTAGCATGTTCAACACGCCGACGATGGCGCCGGTCGGCTCGCCCGCCTTGTTGCGCAGGTCGGGCAGCGCGTGGAAAGCGCGATAGAGGTACGACGAGCCGTCGACCAGAAGCAGCACGGACATGATTGAGCGATGAACGAAAAAGAGAAATTGCCGCCGCAGGCGGACCCCGAAAAACTGGCGCAGTCGGTCTCGGCGCGCGAATCCTGGCGGATCTTCGGCATTATGGCAGAGTTCGTCGCCGCCACCGAACGCCTGGCACAGATCCGGCCGGCGGTGTCGATCTTCGGCAGCGCCCGCGTCGAGCCGGGCACGCCATACTACGAACTGGCCGAGGCGATCGCGCTCAGGCTTTCCGATTCGGGCTTTTCGGTGATCTCCGGCGGCGGTCCGGGCATCATGGAAGCGGCGAACAAGGGCGCCTTTCACGGCAAGAGCCCGTCGGTCGGCCTCAACATCCAGCTGCCGCACGAGCAGCACTCCAACGCCTACCAGGACATCTCGCAGACCTTCCGCCACTTCTTCGCGCGCAAGTACATGTTCGTCAAGTTCGCCAGCGCCTACGTGGTGATGCCCGGCGGTTTCGGCACGCTCGACGAGCTGATGGAGGCGCTGACGCTGATGCAGACCGGCAAGACCCGCTGCATCCCGATCATCCTCGTGCACGCGCCGTTCTGGCGCGGCATGATCGACTGGTTCCGCGACCGCCTGGTCGACGAGGGAATGATCTCGCCGGAGGACATGGACCTGATCCAGGTGCTCGACAAGCCGGAGGAGATCGTCGAGGCGATCTTCAAGCACTACGAGACCCGCGGCTTCCTGCCGTCGGCCGACGAGCGGGAGATGCTGCTCAACCTGTAATACAATTCCGGAATATTCCCGGGGATTCCACATGCGCCGCCTCCTTCCGCTCCTGGCCTTCGTCGCCACCGCCGCCCTCGCCCAGGGCGGCAAGCCCGCCGACCTGCAACCGCTGCCGGCGGTGCCGCCGCCGCCGCCCGAGATCGTTCCCTTCGACGCGGCGCTCGAGCCGCAGGTGACGATCCGCAAGCGCGAGGGCGACACGATCGAGGAGTTCCGCATGGAGGGCCGCGTCTACATGCTCAAGGTGACGCCGCCGCACGGCGTTCCGTACTACCTGGTCGATACCCAGGGCGACGGCAACTTCACGCGCATGGAGACGCTCGACGACCGCACCCGCGTCCCGATGTGGATCATCAAGACCTTCTGAGTTCCCGCTGCCCCGGCCGGCCGGCGCCGCGTCCGCCGGTCCCCTGAACCGCCGAAATCCTTCTCCGCGACGTGTCCGTCTTCACCTCCGTCTCCCGCGAACAGCTCGCCGTCTGGCTCGAGGCCTACGACCTCGGTGCGCCGACCGCGCTCGTCGGCATCGCCGAGGGCGTGCAGAACTCCAACTTCTTCGTCGACACCGAACGCGGCCGGCACGTGCTGACGCTGTTCGAGCGCGGCGTCGACGCCGCGCTGCTGCCGTTCTACCTCGACCTGATGGCGCACCTCGCGCAGCACGGCATCCCCTGTCCGGCGCCGCGGCCGATGCGCGACGGGCGCCTGCTCGGCGAACTGAACGGGCGGCCGGCGGCGCTCTTCTCGCGGTTGGCCGGCGCCTCGGTGCTGCGGCCGACGCCGGCGCAGTGCGCTGCCGCCGGCGCCGCGCTCGCCCGCCTGCACCTCGCCGGCCGCGACTTTCCGGCGCCGCCGCATCCGCGCGGCAGCGACTGGGTGGCGGCCACCGCCGCCCGCCTGCGGCCGCTCTTGCCGGCGGCGGACGCCGCGCTGCTCGCCGACGAGCTGGCGGCGCAGGGCGCGCCGGCGGCGGCGCTGCCGGCCGGCGTGATCCACGCCGACCTCTTCCGCGACAACGTGCTGTTCGTCGGTGATGGCGATGCGCCCCGGATCGGCGGCCTGCTCGACTTCTACTTCGCCGGACGCGGCGACTTCCTGTTCGACCTCGCGATCGTCGCCAACGACTGGTGCGACGACGACGGCGGCCTCGACGCGATCCGCCTGCAGCCGCTGCTCGCCGCCTACCACGCGGCGCGGCCGCTCACCGCCGCCGAACTCGCCGCCTGGCCGCGCCAGCTGCGCGCCGCGGCGCTGCGCTTCTGGCTGTCGCGGCTGGAGGATTTCCATTGCCCGCAGCCGGGCGAGACGGTCACCGTCCGCGATCCGGACGCCTATCGCCGCATCCTGCTGGCGCGGCGTGCGCTCGGCGATGCGCCGCTGCGGCTTGCCTGAGGGCGGGGGCGCGGCTAGCATTTCCCCGTTCCCACACGAGACCCGGCCATGACTCCGTTTCCGCTCTCCCCCGTCGCCTTCTCCGGCGAACCGCGGGTGGTGCCGCCGGACGCGCCCTTCCAGTGGCTGCGCCAGGGCTGGGCGGTGTTCGCCGCCGACCCCGGGCAGTGGCTGGCGATGAGCGTGCTGCTGCTGGTCGTCTTCTTCGCGCTGCAGATCGTACCGCTGATCGGCAGCCTGGTCGCCGTGCTGCTGCTGCCGGCGCTGCTCGCCGGCCTGCTGCACGCGGTGCAGCGCCTCGGCGACGAGGGGCGCTTCGAACTCGCCGATTTCCTCGCCGGCTTCCAGCGCAACAGCGGTCCGCTGGTGATGCTCGGCCTGCTGCTGATGGCCGGCTGGGCGCTGATCCTGCTCGTGGTGGCGGTCGTCGCCGGCGGCGGCGTCGCCGGCGGGGTGCTCGCCGGCATCGCCGGGCAGCCGGGCATGGGGATGGGCATCGGCATGGCCGGCTTCTTCATTGCCTTCGTCCTCAAGCTGCTGCTCGGCATCCCGCTGCTGCTGGCGACGTGGTTCGCGCCGGCGCTGATCTACTTCAACGGCATGGCGCCGCTTGCCGCGCTGCAGGCGAGCTTCGCGGCGAGCCTGAAGAACTGGCTGGCGATGATCGTCTTCGCCCTGCTCGCGCTGGTGCTCGCGTTCTTCGCGGCGCTGCCGCTGGGGCTCGGTTTTTTCGTGCTGATCCCGGTGCTGATCGGGGCGCTGCACGCTTCGCACAAGGACATCTTTCTTGGCTGACATGATCCGCTTCGCTCCCCCTTCCTTCCGCCGCGCGGAGACCTGCTGAGATGCAGGCGCGCAGGCTCACCGCACGGCAGGGCTGGAGCTGGCTCGGCGCCGGCTTCGCGCTGTTCCGCAAGAACCCGGCACAGCTGACGATGATCATCCTCGGCTACTGGCTGCTGATCGCCTTCGTCAATTCGCTGCCGATGGTCGGGCCGGTGCTCGCGACGCTGACCATCCCGGCCTTCTCGGTCGGCCTGATGAATGCCTGCCGCGACGTCGACCAGGGCCGCGCGCTGCTCTTCCCGGTGCTCTTCTCCGGCTTCAGGCTGCAGAAGAAGACGCTCTACGTGCTCGGCGCGCTCTACCTGGCGGCGACGCTGTTCGTGCTCGCCGCGTCGTCGCTCGCCGACGGCGGCCTGTTCATGCAGAGCATGATCGGCAGCTACAAGCCGAGCGAGGAGGACATTGCCGGCGGTGGCTTCATCGCCGCCGCCCAGATCGCGCTGATCCTGATGATGCCGGTGATCATGGCCTGGTGGTACGCGCCGGTGCTGGTCGCATGGCACGGCTTCGACGCCGGCAAGGCGCTGTTCTTCAGCTTCGTCGCCTGCGTCCGCAACTGGAAGCCCTTCCTCGCCTACGGCGCCTGCGTGCTGGTCTTCGGCGGCGTGCTGCCGGGGATCGTGCTCGGGCTGTTCGTCGCGGCGGCGCCGGAGGCGGCCGGCTTCATCACCTCGCTGGCGATCGTGCCGCTGCTGCTGATCCTGGCGCCGACGGTGATCGCCAGCTTCTACGTCACCTACCGCGACGTGTTCACGACCAGCGACGCCGCCGAGCCGGCGCCGCTGCCGGACGAGCCGCCCGCTGATGCCTGAACTGTCGCCGCTCGGCGTCTTCGGCGGCACCTTCGACCCGGTGCATGTCGGCCATCTGCGGCTGGCCGAGGAGGCCGCCGACGCGCTCGGTCTCGCCTGCGTGCGCTGGATCCCCGCCGGCCAGCCGCGCCACCGCGAGGCGCCGCGGGTCGACGCCGCGCACCGCCTGCGCCTGGTCGAGCTGGCGATCGCCGGCAACCCGCGCTTCGTGCTTGACCCGGCGGAAGCGGAGAGCGGCGAGGCGAGCTACACCGTGCCGACGCTCGAGCGGCTGCGCGGCGAGCTCGGTCCGGCGCAGCCGCTGGTGCTGCTGCTCGGCGCCGACGCCTACGCCGGGCTCGCCGGCTGGCACCGCTGGCGGGAGATCTTCGCGCTGGCGCACGTCGCCGTTGCGCACCGCGCCGGCCTCGCCGCACACGCGTCGACGCTGCCCGCCGCGTTGCGCGACGAACACCTGGCGCGCAGCGTGCCCGGCGACGATCCCGCCGCGCTCGCCGCGGCGCCGGCCGGGCGCGTGCTCGGCTTCGCGATGACGCCGCTCGCCGTGTCCGCGACGCAGGTCCGCGAATTGCTGGCGCAGGGCCGCAGCGCCCGCTATTTGCTGCCGCAGCCGGTTATCGACTATATTGAACTTCACCACCTCTACCGACGCCACGATGGACCTTAGAAAGCTGCAGAAACTGGTTGTATCCGCCCTCGAAGACATCAAGGGGCGCGACATCGAAGTCCTCAACACCACCAAGCTGACCTCCCTGTTCGATCGCATCGTCATCGCCAGCGGCGACTCCAACCGCCAGGTGAAGGCGCTCGCGCGCAACGTCCAGGAGAAGGTCGCCGAGGCCGGCGGCGAGGTGCTCTCGGTCGAGGGCGAGGACAACGGCGAATGGGTGCTGGTGGACTTGGGCGACATCGTCGTGCATGTGATGCAGCCGGCGATCCGTGCGCACTACAACCTCGAGGAACTGTGGGCGGCGCGGCCGGCGAAGCGCCGGCTCGCCGTCGAAGAAGACGGCGCCGCTGCATGAAGCTGGTGATCGCCGCCGTCGGCCACAAGATGCCGGACTGGGTGGCGGCAGGCTGCAGCGAATACATCAAGCGCATGCCGCGCGAACTGCCGCTGTCGGTCGTCGAGATCAAGCCCGAGCCGCGCGGCAGCAGGACCCGTGAACAGCTGACTGCCGCCGAGAAGGTGCGCATCGTGCCGGCGATCGCCGGCTGCGGGCGCGTCGTCGCGCTCGACGAGCGCGGCCAGGACCTGACCACGCAGCAGCTGGCGCAGCGCCTGGAGGGCTGGATGCGGGAAGGGGGCGACACCGCCTTCCTGATCGGCGGCGCTGACGGCCTCGACCCCGAGCTGAAGGCGCGCGCCGACGACATGATCCGCCTGTCCAGCCTGACGCTGCCGCACGCGATGGCGCGGCTGGTGCTGTGCGAGCAGCTCTACCGCGCGGCCAGCGTGATCAGGAACCACCCGTACCACCGCGAAGGATGAGTCGTCCGTGAGCCTGCTCGCTCCCCGCATCCACCTCGCGTCGCGCAGCCCGCGCCGGCGCGAGCTGCTGACCCAGCTCGGCGTGCAGTTCGACACGCTGCTGTTCCGCGACGGCACCCGCGCCGATGTCGAGACCGACGAGACGCCGCAACCCGGCGAGGACCCGGTCGCCTACGTGCAGCGCGTCGCCCGCGCCAAGGCCGAGCACGGCTGGCGCTGCGTCGGCTGGCGGCACCTGCGGCCGCAGCCGGTGCTGTCCGCCGACACGACGCTGGAGTTCGACAACGAGATCATCGGCAAGCCGTTGGATGCCGCCGACGCGATGCGCATCCTCGGCCGCCTGTCGGGCAGGACGCACCGCGTGCTGACCGCAGTCACCGTCTGCTGCGAGGCGCGCGTCGAAACGGTGCTGTCGGTCAGCGAGGTGCGCTTCGGCGCGCTCGATCCGGCTGACATCCGCCGCTACGTGGCCAGCGGCGAGCCGATGGACAAGGCCGGCGCCTACGGCATCCAGGGCCGCGCCGGCATGTTCGTCGAGCACATCGCCGGCAGCTACAGTGGCGTCATGGGCCTGCCGCTGTTCGAGACGGCGCAGCTGCTGCGCCGCTTCAACTACCCGCTCTGAACTTTTCCCGCGGCGCCGCTCCGTCGTCGGCGAGCAGCGCGAGCAGCTGCCTGGCAGCCTCTGCGGCACCGTCTGCCGCGACCCGGCGCCGCGGCTGCCGCCACAGCGCGGCTAGCTGGCGCACGAAACCGCCGCTGGAGAAATCGTCCGCGGCGAGTTCGGCACAGACCGCCTCCGCCGCTAACCAGTCGATCAACGCGTCCTGCTCCGGCCAGTCGTCGCGGCGCAGGTAGAGCAGCGGCGTGCCGGCCGCCGCCGCCTCGACGAACATGCCGTAGCCGGGCTTGGTCACCACCGCGTCGACCGACGCCAGCAGGTCGGAGAAATGCCAGCCGAGCGCGCCGTAGTCGGTGACGTCCGGGCGTCGCCCGGCGGGCGCGCCGCGCACCAGCCAGCGGATACCCGGTGTCTGTGGCCACTGCGCGAGCGGCAGGTCGAAGCCGATGCCGCCCATGCCGACCAGCACCAGGCGCTCGTCGCCGGCGCCGATCGCGGCGGCCAGCGCCGCGTGCTCGGCGCGGCCGACGCGGGCGATCGGCGGCAGGTCGACGACCCGCGGCAGCGTCGGCATCGCGGTCGCCGGCAGGCAGCGCAGGAAGACCTCGGCGCCGGCGTAGGCGGCGTGCAGCTGCGCGTGGATGCTCGCCGCCCAGTCCTCGCCGGCGAACAGGAAGGCGAACTGGTCGGCCCAGTTCAGCGAGCACAGCGCGGCGGCCGGAATGCCGGCGGCGCGCGCACCGGCGAGCGGCAGCGCGGAGACGTTGGCGAGCACCAGGTCGGGCGCGAGCGCGGTGAGGAAGTCCGCTTCCGCCGCGACCTGCGCCGGCCAGTCGGCGTGCGCCGCGCGGTAGGCGGCGGCCGATCGCTCGCGGTCGACGCGCGTCGCGTCGTGCATCAGGAAGCTGACGTCGCTGCTCGCCGGGAGATGGGTGAAGGGCTGCGCGATGCGCAGGCGCAGGCGGTCCTCGGCGAGGCCGCTGCGGATCGTCAGCCGCAAGCTGGGGCTGCGTGCGGCCAGCGCGTCGAGCACCGGCGCCGTCTGCGCCAGGTGGCCGAGGCCGTGCGCCGAAATGTCGACGAAGACGTGCGGCACGCGGCTCAGCGCTTCTTCAGCTCGACCAGCGGCACCACGTCCGGCAGTTCGATGCGCTTGCGGCCGGGCTCGACCGCCGCGAGCGGCGCCGTTTCATGCATCGTCGCCAGCGAGCGGCGGGCGAGGTCCTGGTAGGTGCGCGTGCCGTCGACCTTCCACGCGATCTCCTCGTCGGTGAGCGCGCGGACCACCTTCGCCGGCATGCCGGCGGCGAGCATGCGCGGCGGAATCTCGATGCCGGCCTTGACGAACGCGCAGGCGGCGACGATCGCCGATTCGCCGATCACCGCGTTGTCCATGATCACCGCGTTCATGCCGACCAGCGCGTTGCGGCCGATGCGGCAGCCGTGCAGCACCGCGCCGTGGCCGATGTGGCCGTCCTCCTCGACCACCGTGTCGGTGCCGGGGAAGCCGTGCATCACGCAGCTGTCCTGCAGGTTGGCGCCGCGCTCGAGGATCAGCCGGCCGAAGTCGCCGCGCAGGCAGGCGGTCGGCCCGACGTAGCAGCCGGGGCCGACGATCACGTCGCCGATCAGCACGGCGCTGGGATGGACGAAGGCGGTCGGATCGACCACCGGCACGATGCCGTCGATGGCATAGACGCGAAGCGGAAGCATGGGCGGCTCCTCGGGGCGGGAAAACTCAGACATCCCTGAAGGGGACTTGTTCGTGATGTGCGGCGCACATCGTCTCAGACGAAGCGGGCGACGAAGGCGCCGACGCTGGCGGCCGGCAGCGGCGCCCAGACGCGGTGGCCGTTGCCGGGGGCGACGTCGATGACGGTGCCGTCGGCCTTCTCCAGCCGGGCGAGCGCGAGCTCGGCGTTGCCCGCCGGGTGCACCAGTTCGAGCCGGTCGCCGACCGCGAAGCGGTTCTTCACGTCGATCTCGGCGAGGCCGCGCGCCGCGTCGAAGGCGACGACGTCGCCGACGTAGAGGCTCCTCGCCGACTCCGAGTGGCCGCGCAGGTAGTTCTGGTAGTCGGCGTCGTGGTGGCGCTGGTAGAAGCCGTCGGTGTAGCCGCGGTTGGCCAGGCCCTCGAGCTGGGCGAGCAGCGCCGGGTCGAGCGGGCGGCCGGCGACGGCATCGTGAATCGCCTGGCGGTAGGTCTGGCAGGTACGCGCCGCGTAGTACGGCGACTTGGTGCGCCCCTCGATCTTCAGCGAGTCGATGCCCATCGCGACCAGCTTCTGCACGTGCTCGATCGCGCGCAGGTCCTTCGAGTTCATGATGTAGGTGCCGTGCTCGTCCTCCTCGATCGGCATCAGCTCGCCGGGGCGCTCCTTCTCCTCGATCAGCCACACGTCGCCGCCGGCGTCCGGCTTCGCCGGCTGCACCTTGTAGTCCCAGCGGCAGCTGTTGGTGCAGGTGCCCTGGTTCGGGTCGCGGTGGTTGAAGTAGCCGGAGAGCAGGCAGCGGCCGGAGTAGGCGATGCACAGCGCGCCGTGCACGAAGACCTCCAGTTCCATCTCCGGGCACTGCTGGCGGATCTCGGCAATCTCGTCGAGCGACAGCTCGCGGGAGAGGATCACGCGGGACAGGCCCATCGTCTGCCAGAACTTCACCGCCGCCCAATTGACGGTGTTCGACTGCACCGACAGGTGCACCGGCATCTCCGGCCAGCGCTCGCGGACCAGCATGATCAGGCCGGGGTCGGCCATGATCAGCGCGTCCGGGTTCATGGCGATCACCGGCGCCATGTCGTCGAGGTAGGTGCGCACCTTGGCGTTGTGCGGGTAGATGTTGCTGACGACGTAGAGTTTCCGGCCGCCGGCGTGGGTTTCGCGCACTGCCTCGGCGAAGGTCTCCAGGTCGCCGAATTCGTTGTTGCGTGCGCGCAGGCTGTAGCGCGGCTGGCCGGCATAGACGGCGCCGGCGCCGAAGGCGAAGGCGGTGCGCAGCATCGCCAGCGAGCCGGCAGGGGCGAGGAGTTCGGGGGTTTTCATGCGGGGCGGTACAATGAGGGCGGTCCCGAAATTATACGCGCCTCGCCGCCCGGCTCCGGCGCCGCACTTCACGATGCCAGAACAGATCCTGATCAACTTCACGCCGCAGGAAACGCGCGTCGCCGTCATGCACCAGGGCGTCACGCAGGAACTGCACATCGAACGCACCAGCTCGCGCGGCCTCGTCGGCAACGTCTACATGGGCAAGGTG